>CAZXKZ010000035.1:0-19038 GCA_964641825.1 uncultured Bauldia sp. | reverse complement strand
GCGACCGCCGTTCTCGGCGGCGTCTTCGGCTTCTTCATCGCCTACGCCATCGTGCTCGGCGGCCTGCCGCGCTGGTTCCGACCCACGATCCTCACCTTTTCGGGCGTCGCGTCGCAGTTCGCCGGCGTTCCGCTGGCCTTTGCCTTCATCGCAACGCTCGGCCGCACCGGGCTGGTGACGGCCCTGCTCACGAGCTGGTTCGGCTTCAACATCTACCAGCACGGCTTCAACCTGCTGTCGTTCTGGGGGCTGGCGATCACCTACCTCTATTTCCAGATCCCTCTGATGGTGCTGATCTTGACGCCGGCGCTGGATGGCCTGAAGCGGGAATGGCGAGAGGCGGCGGAGATTCTGGGCGCGAGCGCCGTTCAATACTGGCTGCGCGTTGCGCTGCCGGTGCTTTGGCCCTCGATCCTCGGCACGATGGCGCTCCTGTTCGCCAACGCGTTCGGCGCGGTCGCTACCGCCTACGCGCTGACCGGCTCCTCGCTCAACATCGTGACCATCCTGCTCTTCGCGCAGATCCGCGGTGACGTGCTGAACGACCCGCACCTCGGCTATGCGCTGGCTTTCGGCATGATCCTGATCACCGGCGCCTCCAACGCGCTGTTCATCTGGCTGCGGTCGCGGTCGGAAAGGTGGCTCCGATGAAGCGGGGCCGTATCGGGTCGTGGCTGGCGATCATCTTCGGCGCCACGTATTTCATCGTGCCGCTTCTGGCGACGTTCGAATTCTCGCTGCGCATCCGCCGCGGCCAGTACACCTTCGATGCCTATACGAATGTTTTCAGCGATCCGCGCTTCCAGGCGACCTTCACCTATTCGACGGTGGTGGCGCTGGTGACGATCGTGGTGGGGGCGCTGCTGGTGGTCCCGACCGCCTACTGGATACGGCTCAAGCTGCCGGGGCTCAGGCCCATCGTCGAGTTCGTCACGCTCCTGCCGCTGGTCATCCCGGCGATCGTGATCGTGTTCGGCTATATTCGCCTTTACAATTCCTCGTCGTGGCTGCCGATGACGGCGGCGGGGTGGAGCACCGACCTCCTGCTCGTGTTCAGCTACGTCGCGCTGGCGCTGCCCTACATGTATCGCGCCGTCGATACAGGGCTCAGGACCATCGACATCCGCACGCTGACGGAAGCCTGCCAGAGCCTCGGCGCCGGCTGGCCAACGATCCTGTTCAAGGTGATCTTCCCGAACGTGCGTGCGGCGGTGCTGTCGGGCGCGTTCCTGACGTTTGCGATCGTGATCGGCGAGTTCACCATGGCCGCGCTGCTCAACCGGCCGGCCTTCGGCCCATACATGCAGTTGATGGGCGCCAACCGGGCCTACGAGCCTTCGGCGCTGGCCGTCATCGCGTTCGGTGTCACATGGGCGTGCATGGGCCTCCTGCAACTGGTCGGGCGCGAGCGGCGCCCGGCGGCGGTGCGTTAGGGGAAAGGGCAGGGGATGTTCCTGGAGATCGAGAACGTCCGCAAGGAATACGCCGGCAACCCGGTCGTGCACGGCTTCAGCCTCAACATCGCCCGCGGCGAGTTCGTGTCCTTCCTTGGCCCGTCCGGCTGCGGCAAGACCACGACGCTTCGCATGGTGGCGGGCTTCGAGGAACCATCCTCCGGCACCATCCGCATCGACGGCCGCGACGTCACGAACCTGCGGCCCAACCAGCGTAACGTCGGCATGGTGTTCCAGGCCTACGCGCTGTTCCCCAACCTGACGGTCGCTGACAACATCGCCTTCGGCCTGAAGGTGAAGCGGCGGCCGGCCGAGGAGATCAAGGCGCGCGTCGCAGAGATGCTGGCCATGATCAAGCTTCCGCAACTGGGCAACCGCTATCCCTACCAGCTCTCCGGCGGCCAGCAGCAGCGCGTCGCGCTGGCGCGGGCCATCGCCGTGAAGCCGAAGGTGCTGCTGCTCGACGAGCCGCTGTCGGCGCTCGACGCCAAGATCCGCGTCTCGCTCCGTGAGGAAATCCGCGCGCTGCAGCGCGACCTCGGCATCACCACCATCTATGTGACGCACGATCAGGAAGAAGCGCTGTCCATGTCAGACAGGATCGTGGTGATGAACGAAGGCAGGATCGAGCAGATCGGCTCGCCGTTCGAAATCTACAACTATCCGCGCACGCGGTTCGTGGCTTCGTTCGTTGGCACGCTGAACATCCTGGAGGGGCGCATTGTTGATCCGGCGGGCGGGCGCATCTCGATCGACGGGCAGGAAATCCGCGCGGCGCGCGGCGTGTCCGACGGCTCGGCCGGGGACGTGCGCTCGGTAGCGTTGCGTCCCGAGGCGATCACGCTGAACGGCAGCGAAGCATCACGGAATCGGATCAAAGGGACTATCGACGAAGTGAACTTCCTCGGCGCGGTGGTGCGCATCCGCGTGCAGGTGGCGCAGAACGTCGTGTCACTCGATACGTTCAACAGCCCGAGCACGCCGCCGCCCAAGCGCGGCGAGGAAGTGACGCTGTCATTCCTGCCCGAAGACGTGTTGATGCTCGAAACGAGCGCCTGAGACGATCCGCGACAGTCAGTGCAGGAAGCCGCCACCGTCGCAGACGATCGTCTGCCCCGTAATCAGGGCGGCATCGTCGCTCGCCAGGAACGCGATCAGAGCCGCGACGTGTTCGGGCTCCAGGCGGCGCTTGATCGCCTGCAGGCTGGTGGCGCCGTCGAACGCTGCGTCCGGGGAGTGGGCGCGGGTGCCCGGCGTTGCGATCATTCCGGGCGCCACGGCGTTGACCGTGATTCCATCGGCGCCGAGCTCCTTCGCCAGCACGCGCGTCATCCCCATCACGGCGGCCTTCGATTCGACGTAGCCGGCCATCCCGGGGTTGCCGACGAACACGGTCTTGGAGGCGACATTGACGATGCGTCCATACTTGCTGGCCTTCATCAGCGGATAGAGGGCGCGCGTGAGCCCGTAGAGGCCGAGGTAGTTGACGCGCATGAAGCGCTCGATCTCGCTGAGCGGCTTCTCGTGCCACGGCTTACGGTCGGTGAGGATGCCGGCGTTGTTGACGAGAATATCCACCTTCACGTGGCGGGTCTCGATGCCGGCGACCGCGGACCGCACCTGATCCTCGTCGGTTACGTCGCATACGGCGGCATGGGCGATGCCGCCCGCCGCGGCGATCTCGCCGGCGACGCCCTGTGCGTCGTCTTTGTCGAGAATCTCGACGAGGGCGCCGTCGGCGGCGAGGCGCAGCGCGGTGGCGCGGCCGATACCCGATGTCCCGCCGGAAACGACAGCCACGCGTCCTTCGAGCCTTCGCATCGAATCCATCCTTACCCTCGCGCCTTCCCGTAAGCGGGCGCGACAATACCCTCTTTGAGGGTGGCGCTGATGAAGGGAATGGTCGCGGGATCGATCCCGCGCAAGTCGGCCACGGCGAGCGACGTGAAGTCCGCCAGCATCGCCAGCGCCATGAGGGCGGTCAGGGTGTGATCGGCCTCGACCCTGACCTGATGGGACTGAGCCTTGCCGGCGAGGTATTCCGCGAACTGGTCGATGCGACGGGCGACGCGGGGATCCTCGAAGGGATGGCGCAGCAGGACTACCGCTTCGGCGCCGGCAAGGCCGCCATCCAGCGCGTCCCACGACACGACCTCGTTGTGGCCCGCGTTGGGCTGCTCCGAGAACGATGCCGGCAGGCGGGCATTCTGGTTGAACTGGGCCTTCCAGCGCTCGGCCGCGACGCCGCCGATGGTGCTGTCGCCCTGGAAGGTGACGTGATGCGCGTTGAGTTTTACTGCGAGATCGCGAGCGCGCTTCTCCGCTGTCTCGCATCCGGCGCGCAGCGCACCCGCTGCGGGTGCGATCCACGTTCTTGCGTCGGGCGCCAACCCGGTGCGGGCGAGGATGGACAGGATGGCACCGACCATGAATCCAAAGGCCGCCCGCGCCGGGGCGATGGCCTCCGGAATGCGCACCAGCGGCGCGCCCTGATCGCGCGCGAAATCGCAAAGCCAGCCCGGCGAGGAGACGGCCACCAGCCGTGCGCCGCGCTCGACCGCCTGAGCGGCGGCGTGGTTCACCTCATCGGTATTGCCCGAACCCGACAGCGCCAGCACCAGCGAATCTGCGCCAACCGATGCCGGCGCGGCGTGGGAGCTTTCGACGATGACCGGCACGCCAATGGTCGAAGCGACAAGGCGCTCGGCGGCGCGGCCCGCCATCCTGCCGCTGCCCATGCCGAAGATGGCGACGTTGGCAATGTCGCCGGCATGCGGCAGCGGTCTGGCAGCGTCCGCCAGCTCTGCCGCCTGCTCGAGATGATCGGGCAGGGCGGCGGCGAGCGCGTGGAGCGCGGAACTGCTCATCGCGGGCCGGTGGCGGGAAGCGCACCCGACAGCCGTCCACCGTCCTGCAGGATCGTCTGGCCGGTGAGGTAGGTGTTGGCCTCGGAGGCGAGGAAGCCGGCCAGTGCCGCCACCTCCTCGACGGAGGCGAGCCGCCTGAGCGGGATGGTGTCGGCATACTTGGCAACCTGCTCAGGCGAATCGGGCCAGTCCGGGTTGGTGAACTTTCCCGGCGCGACCGCATTGATGAGAACGCCCGCCGCGCCGAGCTCCGGCGCGAGCAGCCGCGGCAGCGCGGCGACGCCCGCCTTCGATACAGCGTACGCCAGCGATGCGGTCGGCGAGGCGGCGATACCGGCGGCCGACGCGACGAGGACGATGCGTCCGCCGCCCGCAGCCGCCATCAGCGGAAGGAAGCTCTGGATCAGGAAGACCACCGACGTGAGGTTGGCGTCGAGCGTGGCCTCCCAGTCGGGCTTTCGCACCGAGCCTATGCGAGCCGCAACGCCATTGCTGCGGCCGGCGATGCCGTGGGCCGCGATCAACGACGGCGGCGTGGACCACAGGCCGGCGGGGAGCCCGGCGATCATGTCGGCGATGGCCTCGGTGTCGGTGAGGTCGACGGCCGCCGACACGACCTTCGCGCCACCGCCATTCAGCGCGCGCTCACAGGTGGCGAGGCGGTTGGCATCACGGTCGACAAGGACCACGGCGGCGGCACGATCGACGCACCAGCGCGCGATCGCCCTTCCGAGGTGCCCGGCGGCGCCGGTTATGACACAGGTGCCGGCCCGCATCGGCTACGTCCGTTCCACGCGGGCCAACTGCCCGAGCACGTCGAGGCACTCCGGGAACGACACACTCACGCGCTCCCATCCGCGCAGTGTCGTCGGCTCGGCGAGCGTGCTTGCCAGCGCCATCGCCGCGAAGATCACGCGATGATCCGGGGGTAGTTGCAGGTCGGTCGGGCAGGCGAGCGTGGACCCCTGGATCTCGAACCCGTCAGCGCGGGGCTCGATCTGCACGCCGAACGGGCGGAGCGTCGCGACGGTGGTGGCGATGCGATCGGTGTCCTTGTCCTTCAGCTCTTCCGCGTCGCGGATGATCGTCGTTCCTTCCGCGTGGGCGGCGACGGCGGCGAGGAGGGGAAGCTCGTCGATCATGCTCTGCACCAGCGTGTCTCCGGCAATCTCGATCCCACGCAGCGGGGCGCCGGATGCCGCCACGATGCGGCCGACCGGTTCGCCGCCCATCATAGCATCCGTCTCGATGGCGATGTCCGCGCCCATGGCCTGGAGAGTGCGGATGAAGCCGGTGCGGGTCTCGTTCACGCCGACGCCTTCGACCACCAGCCGTTGGGGGCGCGGGCTGATGATCGTGGCAGCGATCGGCAGGGCCGCCGCCGAAACATCACCCGGCACCGTGAGGTCGAAGGCGGGGAGCCGGTGCGGCGGCGACAGGCGGACCAGCGTCTCGCTTTCCTCGATGTCGGCGCCAAGGTAGCGGAGCAGGCGCTCCGTGTGGTCGCGCGCCTTGACCCGCCGCCGGATGAGGGTGGGACCGGCGCTTTGCAACCCGGCAAACAGCAGGGCCGAAACCGGCTGCGCGCTGAACACGGTGACGTCGTGGCTGATCGGCGCAAGGCGGACGCCGCGGATGCGGACGGGCAGGCGGCCCGCGGTCACCTCGTAGACGATGTCGGCCCCGGCGGCGCGCAGGGGAGAGACGATCCATTCCATCGGCCGCTTGCGCAGGAGTGCATTGCCGTCGACACGGAAGGTGCCGGGCGTGCCGGCGAGGAGCGCGATGAGGATGCGCGCGGTGGTGGCGGAGTTGCCCGGGTTGAGGACGGCGCCATCGTCCGGCGGCGTCAGGCTGCGGAGCCCGCGCCCGCCGATCACCAGCGATCCGTCCGCAGCTTCCCAGATATCGGCGCCAAGCTGACGGAGGATGGCGAGGTTGTTCTCGGTGTCCTCGGAGCGCAGCACGTTGCGGATCGTGCTCGTGCCATCGGACAGGGCGGCAGCGAAGGCGAGGCGCTGGCTGATCGACTTGTCCCCGGGCGGGCGCCATACCGTTTCGGTGGAAGCGCCACCCGGCTTTGCCATGATGCTGATCGGGGAACCGGAGGCCGCAGCCTTCTCGGTCCTGATCGCCTCGTGCCGTGACATGCGGTCGATCACCTCGTTGTCGCTGAGCAGCGCGTCCCGTTCCTCGTAGTCGACCGGCGGCGTCGGTACACGGTGGGGCATCGACTGGGCGAACGAGGCGTAGCGGAAGCGCTTGCGCTGGAGCCCGAGGTTGTCCTCTGGCACGAAGGGAACCGGACGCACGCCAACCATCCCCAGTTCGACAGCCGCCTCTATGATGCGCTGGCCCTGCTCCGTGCGGACCATGACCTTCGATTCGCGCGGCGGCTTCTCCCCTGTCTGGCTGGTGGCGTAGATGTTGGGATCGCCGTCCGAGATCGAGACATCGGCGAGCCCCGACCACCAGTCGGCACACACCAGGCACCTGTGCGTCTTGAAGCGCTTGAAGGCATCGACGAGTTCGTGGAACGGCAGCGCACGCCGCTCGCCTCCGCGGGTGCGCACTGCGAACTCGCCGGGGTACTCGCCGTCGCGATAGCGCATCTCGGCGACGTCCTTGAGCTCGACGCCGAGCTTCTCGGTAATCAGGTACTCGGTTCCCGCGCGGCGGGTGCTCGAGGCGCAGGCGATCTCGAGGGTGAGGATGACCTTCTCCGCGACTTCCGGGACGGTGTCGAGGTTCTTCATCTTCTGGACCGCCTGTATCTCGCACGGCACCCCGACCATGGCGATACGGCTGAAGCGCGAATCCCTCAGGAGCTGAATGTTCGGCGTGATGCAGTAGCTGGTCTGCCCGCAGCGCATCACCGTATCCTCATCGTCCGTGATGCGGGCGGTCGGCACCCAGGCGTGGGCCATGTCGCGGCCCACCACCACGACGGCGTCGGCGAGGCCGGAGCGCAGGGAGGCCAGCAGGAGCGACGTGCCGGCGCCGCCCGCCGCCGAGCCGCGGAGGACGCGCGGATCGGTCGAGGCCAGATGCAGGCTCTCGCGGTAGATCCCGGTCCAGCGCTCCTCGGGGGTCCGCGTACGCCCGAAGATGCGGTTCTCCGAGCGCGGCGTCTCCGTATCCCGGCCGGGGCAGACATCGAGGCAGAGAGAGCATTCCCCGCACGACATCATGGAGGGCTCGATGGTGGTGACGGGGGCCCCGTCGTCGCCGACGAGCAGCCACGCGGGCGGGCAGACGGCGACGCAGGCGCCGCAGCGGGCGCACAGGTCCTCGTCGAGAATTTCGGTCTTCAGGTCGGCAAACGGCATGCGGCGGAAGATGCAGATCCCGCGGAAGCGAAGAAGGCCCGCGACAGTAGCCTATTCGCTTCTCCCATCAACGTTTTTTGCCGCCGGAAAGCCGGGACAAACGGGCGTTGTCGGCCTCCCGGTTCTCCGCTAGCTTCCCGCCGGACGGATCGTGGTTGGGGATCGGACCAATGGCCAAGGTGTCGCGGATAGCCTCCGCACTGTTCGCGGTTGCCCTCCTGGGGCTCGGCGGTGCATCGGCGCAGGACGCCCCGGCCAACACCGGCAGCGCGCCAGCCGGCCAGCAGCAGGCGCAGGAAAACTGGGTCAGCCGCTGCGTGGCGCCGGCGCGCAATGCGCCGCTCGAATGCGCCATCGAGCAGCGGCTCATCATGCAGAACACCCAGCAGCTCGTGGCGCTGGTGAGCATCCGCACGCCGTCGGAAAGCGGCGCGGCGATGCTTGCCCTGCAGGCGCCGCTCGGGCTGTTCCTCCCGGCGGGGATCGGGATCGACGTGGACGGCGCCTCGGCCCAGGTGCTGGAGCTGCAGACCTGCGACAACAACGGGTGCTACGCGAACACGCCGATCTCGGAGGACCTGCTCGCCGTGATGACGCGCGGGCAGAAACTCAACATCAAGTTCCAGAACCTCAGCAAGCAGCCCATCACCATTTCGGCGACACTGCTGGGCTTCACCGCCGCGCTCCAGCGCATCCGGTAGTGTTCTTGATGTCATCCTCACGCATGCGAGGATCCAGCAAACACACGTCTTGACCTTGTTTTGGATGGCCGCTTCGCGAGCATGACAACAAAGCTGCTGCGTGGCGCGCTTACCTAAAATTGAAGAAAGATTGTCAAGCGCGCCGGCATCCCGTGTTTACGGATGAATGGCATTAGAGCCAGCGAGCGGCATGGCGTTTTGACGGCCATCGCGGGAGAGGGCCGAGAATGCCAGCCACATCGACCTACGGTCTGACCGGGATTGCCACCCTTGATGGTCTCCTCGGCGGGATCAAGTGGGCAACAAACTCGCTGACCTTCAGCTTCCCTTCAAAAGCTACCCAATACGCCAGCAACTACGGCAGCGGCGAGCAGAAGCAGGGGTTCGAGGCCCTGAACGCGGCGCAACAGAATGCCGTCCGCGAAATCCTCAAGATGTACGCGGCTGTTTCCAACCTCACCTTTACGGAGGTGGCCGAGACAGGATCGACCCAGGGCGATCTCCGCTACGCCGAGTCTGACATGCCCGCTACCGCATGGGCCTATTTCCCGTCCGTCAACGTGGCGGGCGGCGACGTCTGGCTGAACAACTCGAAGAACTGGTACGACGCACCGGCGAAGGGCAACTACGCGTGGACGACCTTGATCCATGAAACGGGGCACGCGCTGGGGCTGAAGCACCCGCACTCGGCGATGAATCTGTTCGGTATCCTGCCAACGGCGCAGGATTCGCTCGAATATACGGTGATGAGCTACCGGTCGTACGTCGGCGCGTCGACGACCACCGGCTACACGAATGCGGCGACGAGCTTCCCGCAGACGCTGATGATGCACGACATCGCCGCCATCCAGAAGCTCTACGGAGCGAACTACGCGACCAACTCCGGCAATACCGTTTACACCTGGAATGCTTCGACCGGCCAGATGTCGATCAACGGCGTTGGGCAGGGGACGCCGGCCGGAAACAAGATCTTCATGACGGTCTGGGACGGTGGCGGCAACGACACATACGATTTCTCGAACTACGCGAGCGGCGTGAAGGTCGACCTCGATCCGGGCGCATGGACGACCGTGTCGTCCGCCCAGCTTGCCTCGCTCGGTAGTGGGAAGGTTGCCGCCGGCAACATCGCCAACGCGCTCCTCTACAACAACAACGTCGCGTCGTTGATCGAGAACGCCATTGGTGGCGCTGGCAACGACACGCTTTTCGGGAACAGCGCCGCCAACATGCTGACCGGCGGCCGTGGCAACGACGTGATCGACGGGCGGGGCGGTACAGATACGGCGGTCTATTCCGGGCTCCGGACGAACTATTCCTGGGTGCAGAACGGCGACGGCACCTGGAAGGTCACCGATCTGCGTTCCGGAAGCCCGGATGGCGTCGATACGCTGAAGAACATCGAGAATCTCAAGTTCAGCGATGTCACGGTGGCCCTCAGCGGCGCGACTGTTCCCAATGACCCGCCGCCGAATCCGCCCCCACCGCCTCCTCCACAGCCGCCCAAGACGAACGTGGCGCCGGTGGCGGTCAATGACACGTACACCTACGTCAAGAACAAGAAGCTCGTCATTTCGAAGGCGAGCGGCGTCATCAAGAATGACAGTGACGCGAACGGTGACGCATTGACCGCGAAGCTCGTTTCGCCCTCCAGCAAGGGCAAGGTGGCCCTGTCCAAGGACGGCTCGTTCACTTTCACGCCGAACCAGAATTTCGTCGGCACTACATCCTTCAGCTACAAGCTCAGCGACGGCAAGACATCGTCCAACACCGCAACGGTGGTCATCAAGGTCGGAAGCACGGCATCCAAGGGCGCGGTGGTTGCCGACGGCCATTACCACGACCACGGGCTTGACCTGATACCGGTATCGGTTGGTCTCGGTGCCGCTGGGGCCTGGACGACGCAGGTGCGGACGCTCGTCAAGATCGCGACAGGCTCCGCAACCGTGGCCGGAAGCGACGGCATGCTCGACTTCCTCCTTGCGATGATCTCCGGCGCGAACGACGCCATCGAATCGAACCCATGGCCGAGCGCCGGCGCCAGCAGCGCCGAGCCCGACAACAGCCTGCCCGATTTCCTCGCCGTGCACAGCGGCGACTTCGGGCTGGTCTAGGCCCGGAGAGCGGCGGTGGGTGAATGGCTCGCCATAGCCGATTGGGAGCGCTGCACGGAGATGGCGCGCCCTGGCATCATCTTCGAGATCCGGAACGCCGAAGGCCTGAGCATGTTCACGCCGTGCGTCGTGCCGCTCCCCGGCGCGCCCTTCGACTGGACCACGCCCCCGGTCGAGTTCCGGGCCGTGGCCGAGGTACCGCCGGAACATTCGACGCCAATCCCGCCGCCGAACGGCTGAGGGCGGACACCGGGTTACCAATCGTTAGCTCAATCGATTCCCTCCACCTTAACGCTGACGGTGCTAGGCCCGGGGCATCGGACATGGAAGCGGAGGGGGAGGGCTGACGCCTCCCGCAAATTTGCGCACATCGGCAGGCCCGAAAGCGGACGAGCGACGCGGTGTCCTTGCGGCAACGCGTGGATACTTCGTGGCCGCCGGGGTGTTCAGCCTCGCCGCGAACCTCCTCTACCTCGCGGCGCCGCTCTACATGCTGCAGGTCTACGATCGCGTCGTCTCCTCCGGCAGCGTGACGACCCTCGTGATGCTCACCGTCGCACTCCTAATAGCGCTCGGCGCGATGGCAGGGCTGGACGCCGTACGGGCACGCGTACTGACACGCGCCGGCCTGCGGCTCGATCGAATCCTTGCCGGCCCCGTCGTGACTGCGGCACTTGCCGGTTCGTCCGCCAGCGCCGCGCGCAGCCAGCCGGTCCGCGACCTCGACACACTCCGCCAGTTCGTTAGCGGCAACGGGGTCATCGCGCTGTTCGACTTGCCGTGGGTGCCGATCTATCTCGCCGTCATCTTCCTGCTTCACCCCAGCCTCGGGGTCTTTTCCGTCGGCTGCGTCGTCGTGCTCGTCGTGCTGGCGCTCCTCAACGAGCGCCTCGTGAGCCGGCCGCTTGCCGAATCGAACGAGGCTGCCGCGCAGAACTACAGCTTCGCCGAGATGAGCTTCCGGAACGCCGAGGTCGTGCAATCGATGGGCATGGCGCCGGGCCTGATGCGGAAATGGTCCGCCGATCGTGGCCGCGTTCTGGAACGGCACGTTGCGGCGAGCGACCGGTCGGGCGCCATGACGAGCCTGATCAAGTTCCTGCGGCTCGCCATGCAGTCGCTGGTGCTCGGCATTGGCGCGTTCCTGGTCATTCAGCGGCTGGCGTCCGCGGGCGTGATGTTTGCGGCGATGGTGCTCCTCGGCCGCGCGCTGCAGCCGATCGAGCAGACCGTTGGACAATGGCGGACCTTGCTGACGACGCGGCTGGCGTGGAGCCGTGTCCGCGCGCTCCTCGAATCGTACCATCCCGGCGGCAAGTCGCTGTCGCTGCCGCGTCCGCATGGCCACCTGTCGGTCGAAGGACTTTCGGTGGTGATGCCCGGCTCGGACCGGTTCATCCTGTCCAACGTCGGGTTCCGCCTCGAACCCGGCGAGTCGCTCGGCGTCGTCGGCCCGTCGGGTGCCGGCAAGTCGACCCTGGCGCGGGCGCTGGTGGGTGTGGCTGCGCCGTCCGCCGGCGTCGTCCGCCTCGATGGCGCCGACATGGCCCGGTGGGAGCCCACGGAACGCGGGCGCTATGTCGGCTACCTGCCGCAGGATATCGAGCTGTTCGCCGATACGGTCGCCGCCAACATCGGGCGATTCTGCGAGAATGTTGACGCGGATATCCTTGCCGCGGCGCGCGCGGCGGGTGTCCACGAGATGATACTGCGCCTGCCGGCGGGCTACGAGACGCAGCTCGGGGAGGGTGGAAGCCTGCTGTCGGGTGGCCTTCGCCAGCGTATTGCGCTCGCGCGTGCCGTCTTTGGCACGCCGAGCCTCGTGGTGCTGGACGAGCCCAGCTCGAATCTCGACGCGGACGGCGATCAGGCGCTGCTCCGCTGCCTGAATCAGCTCAAGGCGCACGGCGCCACCGTGGTCGTGATCTCCCACAGGCCGGCGGCGCTCGCCTCCGTGGACAAGCTGCTCGTCCTCCAGGACGGCGTCGTTCAGATGTTCGGCGATCGCGACCGGATCATGGGGCAGATCGCTCGTCCCCTCGTGGCATCGCCGGCGGCCAGCATTGCGGCGGTGGCGCGATGAGCAATGCGGTTGCGTGGTCTGACCGGGATGCCCAAAGCACAGGCCCCAGCGATTCAGCGCGTGGCTCGATCGTCGCGGGGATCGCGATCCTCGCCGTGTTCTTCGGCGGCCTCGGAACCTGGGCGTTTCTCGCGCCGCTAAACGGCGCGATCATCGGCGAGGCGGTGGTCAAGGTCGAAGGCAACCGCAAGAGCGTCCAGCACATGGACGGTGGCATTGTCCGCGACGTCCGCGTGCAGGACGGCGCCCGCGTCGGCCTCGGCGATGTACTGGTGGTGCTCGACGACACCGGACTCGCGGCCGAGCGCGATGTGCTTCTCCGCCAGCAGGCGGTGCTCAGGGCCACGGAGGCGCGGCTTGCGGCGGAGCTGTCGGGATCGGCTACGATCGGCTTCCCGGCCGGCATGGACAGTCCCGCGATGGCTGCGGCGATGGCAGCCCAGCAGCAGGAATTTGACACGCGCCGCACCGCCCTTGCCGGCGAGGTGAGAATCCTCGAGCAGCGAATCGCGCAGCTCGACGAGCAGATCTCAGGCTACGAGGCCCGCGAAGCCTCCACGCGCGCACAACTGGCCTCGGTCCGCGAGGAACTGGTGAGCCTCAACGAACTGTTCGCTAGCGGCTACATCACCAAGCCACGGCTGCTTCAGCTTGAACGAACGGCTACGGGGCTGGAAGGCGAGATCGCGTCCATCGTGGCGGCGATCGCAGGTGCGCGCCAGAACGTAACCGAGTATCAGAGGCAGATCGAGCAGCTCCGCAGGGCGCGTGCGGCAGAGGTGACGGCTGCGATCAGCAGCGTCCAGGCGCGCCTCCTCGATGTCGAGCCGCGCCTCCGGAACGTCGAGGCAGCCCTCGGCCGCATGGAGATACGTGCGCCCTACGCGGGCGAGGTCGTGGATCTGGCAGTCCATTCCGTCGGCGCCGTCGTTCCTCCGGGCGGGCGTGTCCTCGACATCGTTCCGGCGCAGACCGGACTGGTTGTCGAGGCAAGGATTGCGGTTACCGATATCGCGGACCTCAACCCCGGCATGCCGGCCGAAGTCCATTTCACTTCCTACAAGCAGCGCACCATCCCGATCATCCACGGCGAGGTGACAGCGGTTTCGGCGGACCGGCTCTTCGACCAGCGGACTGGCGAGCCCTACTATCTGGCTGAGGTGGCGGTCGATCCGGAGGAACTGGCGGCAAGCCCCGAGATCCGCCTCTATCCGGGCATGCCGGCCACCGTCATGGTGACCACGCGAGAGCGGAGCGCCTTCGACTACCTGTTAGGCCCGCTCGTCGCCTCGCTGGACCGGTCCTTCCGGCAGCCTTGAGGGGGCGCCGGTCGGCTTGGCTGGCTTGTTGCCGGCAGGTCTGGACCATGAACGCTTCGCGCCGTATATCAGAGCCACCAAGCGGCTGATCTGCAGAACCGAACCTCGAGTTTGCAATGCCGATCCGAAAAGCCTTGGCTTTTCAATGGCCTCGGTGGGGAATCGTCTAACGGTAGGACAGCGGACTCTGACTCCGCCAGTCTAGGTTCGAATCCTAGTTCCCCAGCCAATCTCCATCTTCCTGCGGAGCTGTCGTTCTAGCTGCACCCTTCGAAGGGTGCGGATTCGCCCGCGCCGCGGCGTGCTGCTTGTCAGGTCTTCCCGCTTTGTTAGAGTGGTTCGACTCAGAAACCCGGAAGCTGCGCTGATCCCGCCAGGGAGGAAGCCGCACTTCCTTGGCAGGATTGCAGATTTGACGACGGGCGATGATCCGGTGACCCCGGATTGGTCCGCCGGTCGCGTGGAGGTCAGCGAGGCAGCCGATCGGCCTTCCGGCATCGCGGAAGGCCCGGCACCCGACGCGCGGCCAGGCCAGAACGGTGATGCGCGCAAGCGGCGTCGACGCCGCCGGCGTCAGCGTGGCTCTCTCTATGTCATTGACCGCCGGAAGGACGATGGTCCGCGGGTCTCACCGCGCCCGGAGCCGGCAAGGCCGCCTGTCCATGCCGGTCCGCAGCGCGCGGCTGGCGACGGTCCGTTCTACGGGGCCTTGGACCTCGGCACCAACAACTGCCGCCTGCTGGTTGCCACGCCGCGCGAGCATGGCTTTCGCGTCGTGGATGCGTTTTCACGCATCGTTCGCCTCGGCGAGGGCATTGGCGCCAGCGGTCGCCTCAGCGAGCCGGCGATGGCGCGAGCCATCGAAGCACTCAAGGTGTGCGGGCAGAAGCTGGCCGAGCGCGGCGTTGCCCGCGCCCGGATGATTGCCACTGAAGCCTGCCGCACGGCCGAGAACGGACCGGAGTTCATCTCCCGTGCCAATTCGGAAAGCGGCCTGAAACTCGAAATCGTCTCGCGCGAAACCGAGGCGCGGCTGGCGGTAGCCGGATGCGCGTCGCTGGTCGACCCTGCCGCCGCAGGCGTCATCCTGTTCGACATCGGTGGCGGCTCGTCGGAACTGGTCTGGCTCGACCTGTCTGCCCGGGTCGAGGGCCGCCGGCGCCGCCTGTCGGACCGCATCCGGTCGTGGATGTCGCTTCCCGTCGGCGTTGTGAATCTCAGCGAGCGGCACGGCGGGCGCTACGTGACGCCGGCGATCTACCGGACGATGGTGGCTGAGGTGAGCACGATCCTCGCGGACTTTCCCGATGGCGATGCGCTCGACCGGGCGGTCTCCGGCGGCGGTGTGCACATGCTCGGCACCTCCGGCACGGTCACCACGCTCGCCGGTATCCACCTCAACCTGCCGCGCTATGACCGCCGCCGCGTGGACGGCACGTGGCTCTCCGGCGAGCGCGTCGACGGCATCGTCGCCGACCTGGCGGCGATGGACGACCGGGCGCGCGTCGCCAACCCGTGCATCGGACGCGACCGCGCCGATCTCGTGCTCGCGGGCTGCGCCATCCTCGATGCCTTTCGCCGACGCTGGCCTACGGAGCGCCTGCGCGTGGCGGATCGCGGGCTGCGCGAGGGCATGCTGGTCGAGCTGATGGCCGAGGACGGCGTGTGGCGGACACGCGGACACGACAACGGCGGACACCGCCACCGTGGCTGAGGGGCGGGGACGCGGGAGCGGTCGCCGGTCGCTCAAGGTGCGTGTCAGGACCGCGGGCAAGCGAACGGCATCCTCGACCCGCTGGCTGGAGCGGCAGCTCAATGACCCCTATGTCGCGCGCGCGCAAGCGGAGGGTTACCGGGCGCGCTCGGCCTATAAGCTGATCGAGCTCGACGAGAAGTACAGTCTGCTCGGAAAGGGCAAGCGGGTGGTCGATCTCGGCGCCGCGCCGGGAGGCTGGTCGCAGGTCGCCGCGGCCAGCGTCGGCTCTACGAGCACAGCGCCGCTCGTGGTCGCGGTCGACTATCTCGACATGGAGCCGATCCCCGGCGTTGTCATCCTCAAGCTCGACTTCCTGGACGCCGATGCGCCCGTCCGGATCCGCGCGGCGCTCGGCGCGCCGGCCGATCTCGTGATGTCGGACATGGCGGCGCCGACCACCGGCCACCGCAAGACCGACCACCTGCGCACCATCGCGCTCACCGAAGCGGCCGCCGACTTTGCGGCGACAGTGCTCCGCCCGGGCGGCGACTTCGTCGCCAAGGCTTTCCGCGGCGGCACGGAGGGCGAACTGCTGGTGCGGCTGAAGCGCGACTTCCGCACCGTCCACCACGTCAAGCCGCCGGCGAGCCGCAAGGAGTCGGTGGAACTCTACCTCGTCGCCAAGGGCTTCCGTGGCGGCTAGGAGCGCTCACGCATCGCGGTGACGGGATCGGGCGCGAGCTTGCGCCGGCCGGACATTTCGTCGCCGGCGTCGCCGTCGAGCCGGGTGAACGAGAAGACGGACACCAGCGTCACGATGCCGACCAGCAGGAAGGCCGGCCAGAAGGTGTGGTACGTGATCACGCTGTCGGTCGTCCGCGCCGTGATCTCGAGCGCCATGGCGCCGACCGAGATGCCGATGGAGAGCGCGAGCTGCTGGGCGACGCTGGCAAGCGTCGTGGCCTTGCTCATGCGCTCGGGCGACACGTCCGCGTAGGTGAGCGAGTTGATGGCGGTAAACTGGAGGGAGCGGAAGAACCCGCCGATGAGGAGAAGCGTGGTCATCAGGACCGCGGGCGTGGTCGGTGAGAACGCCGCGGGCAGCGCCACGAAGAAGGACGCGATGAAGGCGTTCCAGATGAGCACATTGCGGAAGCCGAAGCGGCGGAGCACCGGCGGCGCCAGGAACTTCATGGCGATGGCGCCGATCGCCGCTGCGAAGGTAATGAGGCCGGACTGGAATGCGCTCATGCCGAAGCCGACCTGGAGCAGCATCGGGAGGAGGAAGGGCGTGGCACCCATGCCGATACGGAACAGGAGGCCGCCGATGAGGCTGTGGCGGAACGTGGTCAGGCGGAAGAGCGAGAGATCGAGGATCGGGTGAGGCACGCGGCCGGCGTGGAACACGAACACCGCAAGGCACACCGCCCCCGCCACGAGCAGCGCCGCGACCGCGCTCGCCGGCAGGACGCCGAGACCCATTACGGTGGAGCCGGTCATGAACAGCGCGAGGCCGAAGCCGACCAGCGCGAGGCCGGGAATGTCGAAGGCGACGCGGCTCTCGCCGCGGACGTCGGGGATGTAGAGGGTGGCGAGCACGAGCCCCAGGATCCCGACCGGGATGTTGATCCAGAAAATCCATGGCCACGATGCGTAGGTGGTGAGAAAGCCGCCGAGCGGTGGACCCATCACCGGGCCGATGAGCGCCGGAACGGTCAGCCAGGCGAGCGAGCCGACCAGCTCGTCCTTGCGCACGGTGCGCAGGATGATGAGGCGCCCGACCGGCACCATCATCGAGCCGCCGACCCCTTGCACGATGCGCGCGAAGACCAGCATCTCGATCGACTGCGACAGGCCGCAGGCGATGGAGCCCACGGTGAAGGTGATGATCGCCAGGCGGAAGATGGCGCGCGCGCCGAAACGGTCGGCGAGCCAGCCGGAGATCGGCAGGAAGATCGCGATGGCGAGGAGGTAGGAGGTGAGGGCGAGCTTCAGCAGGATCGGGCTGATGCCGAAGTCCTCGGCAATGGCCGGCAGCGCCGTCGACAGCACCGTCGAGTCGAGGTTCTCCATGAACAGCGCACAGGCGACGATCAGGGGAACCAGGATGCGGTCGGGCATGAAGAGGGCCTGCGGGCGGGAGCCCGAGGGTTAGCATCTTTTCGCCGGCGGGGTCATCTCGCGGCGGCAAACCTGGCAGGCGCGGCGCGATTTAACCGCTGGGCAGCGGACAGCGTGCGGCGAACTCGGTGGGTGTGTTCCAGACGTAGCCGCGCTCGGCCATGCAGGACCGGACGGCGGCGGCAAGCATTTGGTCGCCCGAACTCGTGCCTGCGACGACCGGTGTGGAGTATCCGCCGGCGTCGAAGCGGCTGAGGCAGGCCTGCTTGGCCTGCTCGAAGTGGGCCACGACCTGCGGCCCGGCGCTGGCGCGCGTGCAATCGATGCGCGCCCACTGACCGGGCGCAGGCCCCTGGACCTGAGGTGCCATCGAGACGGTGGTGCAGGAGGCCAGCGCGAGGAGGACGGGGGCGAGAAGGAGAATCCGCATGGTGTTCAAGTATATGCGCGTTCTGTGGCGACGATAAGGCCGGGAACCGACGAAGATGTTTGCAAGTTCCCGACGCACTGCCGTCGCAATTGGTATCCAACTCCACCGCGAGCAAACGGAGCCGCCTGCCATGCAGAGAATTATCACTGCTCTCGCCATCCACCTGATCGTGGCCGCGGCCGCCACTACGGCGCTTGCGGCAACCGAGGATGCCTGGGAGGCATTTCGCGCCGACGTGGAGGTGAAATGCCTGGCCGCCGCCAGCGAGCTGTTCGCGAGCGCGACCGCCGAGGTCGATCCGTTCGGTTCGGAAAGCTATGGCCTGGCGCTCATCTCCGGGCCTGCCCGCGGTGCGGAGGAAACGACGATCCGGGCCATCTGCGTGTACGACAAGGCGGCGGAGACGGTGGAGATCGGCGGCGAACTGCCGGCCGGTGACTAGGGCCGGGCTCTGCTCTCCTGGCCGCATGCGATGCCGGCGCCCTCCGAGATCGCCAGCGTGGCGGTGACTCCGGCCGGGATGTCGAAGTAGGCGGAGGCGTTGTAGAGCCGCGCGCCGACGGTGGTCGGGCCGTCCGCCGTGCATCGCATCGCGCTCAGGAACGCATAGCAATCCGGGTAGGGCTCATCGCGCACGGCGCCGACGAGCATCCCGTTCATCGTGTACTGGCTGGTGAAGAAGCTGCTGTGGAACGACTGGCCGCGCGCCTCGATCGCGGCAAGCGTTGTCGCCGGACAGGGCGTGCCGGGCACGGGCGCGGTGACGCGGCCCCAGATGACGGTGCCGATCGCGACACCGCCCACCACGGCGACCGCGACGCCGGCGAAGACGAGTCTGCGGATATTCATCGAAGGGCAAGGCCGGCGAGGAGGGCTGCGGCGGAGGCAATGCGGATCATCGGTCTGTCGTGGTTCCGGTAGCGGTGG
>CAZXKZ010000034.1:16141-19183 GCA_964641825.1 uncultured Bauldia sp. | reverse complement strand
GTTTCAGCACCTTCCGCTGGGCGAGAGTCACGTTGTGCTCGACCGTCAGGTGCGGGAACAGGTTGAAGCTCTGGAAGACGATTCCGACCTTTCGCCGCAGCGCTTTCAGGTCCGGCGACGGCGCTGCCAGGTCGACACCGGCGACCGTCAGTGCGCCGCCGTTGATTCGCTCGAGGCCGTTGAGGCAGCGCAGGAACGTGCTCTTGCCGGAACCGCTCCGCCCGAGAATCGCCACCCGCTCGCCTGCGGAAACCTGCAGCGACACACCCTTCAGCACCTCCAGCATGCCGAAGCTTTTGGTGACGTCGCGGGCGTCGATCATGGTCAATGCTCAAGCCTCGCTTCGAGCCGCCGCGACAGCCGCGAGATCGGGAAACACAGGGCGAAGTAGAGGACCGCCACCGTGCCGAAGATGGTGAAGGAGCGGAACGTCGAGTTGTTGATGATCTGCGCCGCCCGCGTGAGTTCGACGAAGCCGAGCACGGAGACCAGCGACGAATCCTTGATGAGGATGACGAGGAAACCGACCGTTGGCGGCGTCGCCGCGCGCAGCGCCTGCGGCAGGATGATGTAGAGCAGCGTCTGCAGGCGCCCGAAGCCAAGCGACTCGCCCGCCTCCCACTGCTGGCGCGGGATGGCGAAAATTGCGCCGCGCCAGATTTCGCCGAGGAACGCCGCCGAGTAGAGCGACAGCGTGAAGACCGCCGCCGCGAACGCGTTGACGTCGAAGCCGATGATGCTGAGCCCGAAGTAGAAGAAGAGAAGCTGGCCGAGCAGCGGCGTGCCCTGGAACAGCCCGACATAGGCATAGACGGCCGTATCGACGGCGCGCGAGCGTAGCAGCCTGAGGCTGACCAGCACCGAAGCGATGAGACCACCCGCGGCGAGCGCCGAGAACGACAGCGCGACGGTCCACATCAGGCCGTGCAGCAGGAAGATGAAGTCGCCGGTATTGAGCGGACGCATCAGCCGCGCCTCGCAAAGACGGTCGCCCAGAGGAGCGACGACAGCGCGCGGAAGACCACGACGATTGCCAGGTAGATCAGGCTGACGACCGCGTAGGTTTCGAAGTTCCGGAACGTGCGGGATTCGATGAACGAGGCGACGTAGAAAAGATCCTGCGCCGAGATCTGCGAGACGACGCTGCTCCCGAGGAAGAGCAGCACGATGTAGCTGCTGATCGACGGGTAGACGTTGCGCACCGCCTGGAAGGCGATGACGTTGACGAAGGTGTCCCAGCGCCCGAGCCCGAGCGATGCCGCCGACTCCATCTGGCTGCGCGGGATGGCGGCGATGCCGGCGCGCATCACTTCGGTCGTATAAGCGCCGAAGTTGATCGACAGCGCGAAGATCGCCGCGTTCCATGCCGACATGCGGAAGCCGACGCTGGAGAGCCCGAAGAAGATGAAGAAGAGCTGGATCAGGAACGGCGTGTTGCGGAAGAATTCGACATAGCTCGTGATGAACGGCCGCGCGCGGCGCGGGCCGTAGAGCAGGACGAGCGCGCATGCCGTGCCGAGTGCGAGGCCCAGTATCGCCGTCAGTCCGGTGAGCCCGAGAGAGCGCAGCGCCCCCCAGGCCAGCAGGTCGCCGTAACGCAAAACCTCGTTGAACCGGAACGTGTACAGCGGGCTCCCCCGTAAGCGCCCTGCGATGCCCCACCGCCTCGAAGGTTAGCCAAACGGCCTGCTCTGTCCATCAATTTTTTCGTATAGGAAAATCATAGCCACCAAGATACTGATTTCTCTGTGACAAGGTGCCCGGCTAAACAGTGCTCATTTCCTTTAGGAAACTCACCCGCTAAAGGCCCCGCAAGGCCGCCGGCAGCCTTCCGGTGCCGGTGAGCGTGCTACGATGGCCGCGGGGGCAGGATGATGAAGCTTGATCGGTCGGCAGGAAGCGGCGAGGTGCTCGGGCGCCGCCTGAAGCGCATGCGCCGCGAACGCGGCTGGACGCTGGCCGAGGTGAGCACCCGCACCGGGCTTGCGGTGTCGACGCTGTCCAAGGTCGAGAACAACCGCATCTCGCTCACCTACAACAACCTCGCCAAACTCGCCTCCGGCCTTGAGCTCGATCTCGCCCATTTCTTCACCGGCGAGGCCGTGCAGGACACGTTCGGCCGACGCGTCGTGTGCCGCCGCGGCGAGGGGCAGCTCCACGAGACGGCGAATTTCGCGCATGAGTATCTCGTCGCGCAATTGCTCCACCGGCGCATGGTGCCGATCTGCAGCCGCGTCAAATCACGGAGCTTCGAGGCGTTCGGCGAGCTCGACCGCCATCTCGGCGAGGAGTTCGTCTACGTCATGGAGGGCGCGATCGAGCTTTACATCGAGCCCGATCCCCCGCTTCGCCTGCGCGCTGGCGACTCATGCTATTTCGATGCGCGTGCCGGCCATGCGTCGATTTCAGTTGGAAGCGGCGACGCCGTCATCCTGTCCGTCGTCACCGCCCCGGTATTCCATTCGACGGACGCGGAGGACGCGCCACTGGCCATCGCGACGCGTGATCCGAAATCGGCGAACGGCGCCTAACGCGTATTGGCGCAGACCCGGAGCCTTGGCGGCGAGAATCGAGTTGGGCTTATGGAGGCACGTCCCATTCCGGCGCCTTGGCTGGATTGATCATGCGGTCGCTGCGATCGAGCGCATCGACGGCCGCCATCTCCGCGCCGGTCAGCCTGATCGATAGCGCCTTGAGGTTGTCTTCGAGGTGCTCGCGCCGTGATGAAGCCGGTATCGCGATGGCGCCTTTCTGCATGAGCCATGCAAGGGCAACGGCTGCCGGCGTCGCGTCATGGTGTGCGGCGATCTTTTGCAGCACGGGGTCGTCCGCCACCCTGCCCTTCGCCAGCGGCATGTACGCCGTCATCGTCACACCGGCATGCCTGCAGGCTTCCGAAAGCCGCCGGCTTTGCAGGTAGGGATGGAGTTCCACCTGGTTGGTGACGATCTCCCCCGGACCGAGAAGCGCCACCGATCGCTCGATCAGCGGGATGGTGAAGTTGGAGACGCCGATCATGCGGGCGAGGCCGGCCCCCTTCGC
>CAZXKZ010000034.1:0-16131 GCA_964641825.1 uncultured Bauldia sp. | reverse complement strand
AACCGAGGCCCGAGCACCTCGTGGTCGAGATAAGCCTTCGCCTCGGCCAGCGAGCTCATGTAGTCGTCGAGCGGCACCTGATCGCGATGGGCCGGCCAGTGGATCAGCAGCAGGTCGACGCGATCGAGCTTCAGCGCATCGAGCGATGCCTCGACCGACGGGCGGAAGCGGCTCCGCGCGAGATTGGCGTCGGCGACCTTGGTGACGACAAAGAGATCGTCCCTCGGCAGACCGGAGGTGCGGACCGCACGCCCGACATTGGTCTCGGTGTCATAGCTCTGCGCCGTATCGAGATGGCGGTAGCCGAGCTCGATCGCGGTCATCAGGGCGCGGTAGCCAGCGTCTCCCGTCCGCAGCCACGTGCCGAGGCCCAGGCGGGGGATGCCGTAGGCGTCGTCATATGCGCCGCCGGAGGAAGTATCGCTCATTCCTGCAGACTAGCCGTCTTCGGCGCTGCATCCGCGTTCGGGGTTTCCGATTTGAAACGGGTTCAGGTTTCGTCGAAGGGCGAAGTCGCATGCGGCAATCCGCGGCCGCCTTCCCCTGTCTCGCCCGCCTCGGCGCCCTCATCCGTTCGCCCGGAAGCCGCGCGGTTGCGCTCCGCCATCGCACGGAGCCGCGCTGCGGCAGCGCTCTCGCGTTCCGCTTCGCCGCTGCCCCGGCGCGCGCCCTTTGCCGGCTTCTTTTTGCCCACGCGCCGGCTCGGCGCAGCAGGTGCAGCGCTCGGGGGTGTTGTCGCCCTCCCCTCCTCGACCGGCTCCACCCTGAACCGTACGCCGATGTCGATCATGTGCCTCGTCACGGCCGCGAAATCGTCGCTGCCCAATGTGATGCGGACTTCCTTCATGCGCCCGTCCTCCTCCACCCCGCACCCGGAGAGGACGCTAGCGTCGCTTCATGGCATCCGTTTGATGGCCGGCAGTTACTCTTCGTAGGCGATGAAGCGGCTGATCCGCCAGCTTCCGTCAGGCTGCTTGCGGAAAAAGTCCATGCCGGTTTCGCGCGAGGTCACGGCCGGGCTTCCGTCGGCGGGCCGCACCGTCAGCGTCCATACCAGCCGGACGACTGCCGTGTCGCCCTCGACGAGCACTTCCTTGATGTCGAGTGCGTAGGCAAGGCCGTGGGACTGGTCCGTGAGCGCCCGCTGAAGCTGGTTGCACATGTCGTCGTAGGAGCGTTCGGGCACGCCGATGTAGTCGTAGCGGAGGTCGGGCGCGAAGAGGTCGCAGATCCGCCCCGTGTTCGCGGCGTTGAAATCGGCGTTCCACCGCGCCAGCGCCGCGCGCACGGCCGCCTCTGCTTCTGCATCCGCCTCCGCGGGGGAGGCAGATTGGGCGATGGCCTGCGCGCCGGGTGTGGAATCGAAGGTGACGATCCGGTAGAGGATCGCCGCGAACACTGCGAAAATGCCAAGTCCGAGCGTGAGCCCGGCGATCAGCATCAGGCGGCGGACACGCTGCTCGACCTTCGCCACTGCCGGGTCGAGCGGCTTCTCGTCCTCGTCGTCGAAATTCGGATTGGTCATGCCCGGCAAGGAACCTCAGTCGAGACGGATCGAGCTTGCCGTCGCAAGCGATGCGCCGGCCGGGCGCCTCGATGCCTGGCTCGCCGGCCAGGTGCCCGATCTCGGCCGCAACCGCGTCAAGCGCCTCATACTGGAAGGCCATGTCGCCGTCGGCGGGCGGACGATAGTGGAGCCGAAAAGGGCGGTCAAACCGGGCGAAACCGTCGTCCTCGACCTGCCGCCGCCTGTCGCCGCGGAACCGGAGGCAGAGGCCATTCCGCTTGTCGTCGTCTACGAGGATGATGCCCTGATCGTCATCGACAAACCCGCCGGGCTCGTGGTCCATCCCGCCGCTGGCAATCGCACCGGCACGCTGGTGAACGCGCTCATCGCCCATTGCGGCGATTCGCTGTCCGGCATCGGCGGTGTCGCCCGCCCCGGCATCGTCCACCGGCTCGACAAGGACACCTCCGGGCTGATGGTGGTCGCCAAGACCGACCACGCCCATCGGTCGCTGGCGGCTCAGTTCGCTGACCACGGCCGAACCGGCCCGCTGGAACGCGGCTACATCGCCTTCGTCTGGGGAGTCCCCTCGCGCTCTGCCGGAACCATCGAGGCGGCCCTCGGACGCTCGACCAGGAATCGCGAGAAGATCGAGATCAAGCGCAGCGGCGGGCGCGAGGCAATCACCCACTACGAGGTGGCCGAACGCTATGGGCCGCAAGGCAGGCCGGCCGCTGCCATGATCGAATGCCGGCTGGAGACCGGCCGCACCCATCAGATCCGCGTCCACCTCGCCTCCATCGGGCATCCGGTCATCGGCGACCGCCTCTACGGGTCCGGGTTTGCCACCAAGGCAGCCGCCCTCCCCGAGCCGGCGCGCGCAACCGTGGCCGCCTTCCCACGTCAGGCCCTCCATGCCTACCTACTGGGCTTCGAGCACCCTGATACAGGCGAGGAAATGCGCTTCGAGAGCGAACTGCCGCAGGACATTTCGGAACTGAGGCAGGCCCTTAAAAGCCTGTGAAGGCTGCACTTTCGTCTTTGTTGCAGCTTGGCCGTGAATCCGGCGAAATCGTCCCTATATAACCATGTCGCGCCGCAGGCTTTTTGCAGCGGTTGCGTGGGTTCGCCAATTTCGGGGACCCCGGGGAACAGGAAAGGGGCGCAGATATCATGGCCCGTACCAGCTTGCCTGCCATCGCCGCCGGTGAAGGCGGGCTTTCGCATTACCTTGCCGAAATCCGCAAGTTTCCGATGCTCGCGCCTGACGAGGAGTACATGCTCGCCAAGGCCTACAAGGAGCACGGCGACCGCGATGCGGCCCACAGGCTCGTGACCAGCCACCTCAGGCTCGTCGCCAAGATCGCCATGGGCTATCGCGGCTATGGCCTGCCCATCGGCGAGGTCATCTCGGAAGGCAACGTCGGCCTGATGCAGGCGGTCAAGCGCTTCGAGCCAGAGCGCGGCTTCCGGCTTGCCACCTACGCCATGTGGTGGATCAAGGCGTCGATCCAGGAATACATCCTGCGCTCGTGGAGCCTCGTGAAGATGGGCACCACCGCCAGTCAGAAACGTCTGTTCTTCAACCTGCGCAAGGTGAAGGGCCAGATTCAGGCCCTCGACGAGGGCGACCTCAAGCCGGAGCAGGTCGATCAGATCGCCACCAAGCTCGGTGTCAGCAAGGAAGACGTCGTGTCGATGAACCGGCGGCTTGGCGGCGATTCCTCGCTGAACGCCCCCATCCGCGGCGACCTCGACGGGGGCGGTGAGTGGCAGGACTGGCTGGTCGACGAATCGCCCACCCAGGAGACTGCGCTCGTCGAGAACGAGGAGCTCGACAACCGGCGCCAGCTTCTCAAGGACGCCATGGGCGCCCTCAACGACCGCGAACGCCGGATCTTTGAGGCTCGCCGTCTCTCGGACGATCCGGTCACGCTGGAGGAGCTGTCGAGCGAGTTCGGCGTCAGCCGCGAGCGTGTCCGCCAGATCGAGGTCCGCGCCTTCGAGAAGGTACAGAAGGCGGTGCGCAAGAGTGCCCGCGAGCTCGAGAAGCCGCGGGCTGAGCTCGAGGCACCCGCCGGAGCGTAGCCCTCCTTTGCGCAAGCCCGCCAGGCGAACGTCCCGAAAGCCGGCGAAGGCCGCGAAGCCGGTGAGCACGAAGCCGGTACTCCTCGCGGGCGGCAATCCGCAGATACCCAAGGGATACGGGAACGCTCCCGTTCGGGCTTACATTGGCGCCATGCCGGGCTGGAAACGCGCTCTCGGCCGCCGTCTCGACAGCCTCATCGGGCGCGCCGTCCCCGGCGTACGGAAGGCGGTCAAATGGAATTCGCCCTTCTACGGGGTCGAGGAAGGCGTGTGGTTCCTCAGTTTTCACGTCTTCACGAAGTACGTGAAAGTCACGTTTTTCCGCGGCGCCGCCCTCGATCCTGTCCCGCCCGGCAAATCGAAGCACAAGGACGTGCGCTACCTCGACATCCATGAGGACGACTTCGATGAGGCGCAGTTCACCGACTGGGTGAAGCAGGCGAGCCGGCTGCCGGGCGAACGGATGTGACGGACGAACTGCTGCGATTTCCGAGTGCAGTTCGACGCGATCCTCGTATCGAGGCCTGGTTTTCCGGCATCACCGATCCGCTCCGGCTGATGGTGCGGCCATGGTTTGAGCGCATGCGCGCCTGCGGCAGCGATGTCCGCGAGCTCCTGCACGATGGATGTCCGGTTGCCTGCGTCGAGGATGCGCCGTTCGGATACGTTAACGCATTCAGGTCGCACGCCAGCGTCGGCTTCTTCCACGGCGCCATGCTCGCCGATCCCGCCGGCTTGCTCGAAGGTGCGGGCAGGCGCATGCGCCATGTGAAGCTCCGCCCCGGCAAGGCACTGGACGTTGACGCGTTGAGCGGCATGATCGTTGCCGCGTATCAAGACATGCGGAGGCGCCTCGGTTCATGAAGACGGCTACGACGAAGAAGGGCAGCAGTGGCGCGAAGGGCGCAGAACCGTCGCCGTCCAGGCTCATCGACGCGGCAATCAGGGAGATAGACGATTGGCGCGGCGAGACGCTCGCGCGAATCCGGGCGCTTGTCAGGGAGGCCGACCCGGACGTGGTCGAGGAGTGGAAGTGGGGGATTCCGGTGTGGTCGCACGACGGAATCATCTGCACGGGCGAGACCTACAAGAAAATCGTGAAGACGACATTCGCCAGAGGCGCCGCGCTCGCTGACCCGTCGCACCTTTTCAACTCAAGCCTTGAGGGCAACACGAGGCGCGCCATCGACTTCCCCGAGGGTGCAAAGATCGACGCGAAGGCGTTCAAGGCGCTCATCCGCGATGCGGTCAAGCTGAACACGTCGCGCGCCGCTGCTCGCCCTGCCCGCCCTCGGAAGAAGCCGAAGGGCTCTGGCGCGCGGTAAGCCCGCGCGCCAGGCAACGCAAAACGTCAGCTACCGCGGTTCGACAGCGTAAGAGTCGATGTCGGGCACCGCGTCGATCAGGTCTTTCTCCTCCAGAAATGCGGCGAAGCGGTCGTACCGCCCGATGTCGAGCGCGCCCGGCCGCTTGGCGAAACGCGGCAGCGTCGCCGCAAACGAACGGCGGTTTAGCTCGTCGTCGAGATCGCTGTGCGCGGAAAGGAACATGGCGAGGGCCTCGTCGGGATGGTTGGTGAGGAAGATCGTCGCCTCCTCGATCGCCGCGATAAAGCGCGTCAGCCGGGGGTCGTCGCGGTTGTCGGCGTGGGCGACATAGATCAGCTCGTCATACGCCGGCACGCCGTTCTCCTCCGGGTAGTAGGCCACCGCCGGATGGCCCTCCAGCTCAAGCTGGATCAGCTCGACATTCCGATAGGCGTCCATCACCGCATCCACCTGCCCTGCCAGCAGCGGCGGCACGAGGTTGAAGTTGAGGTTGATGCTTTCGATGTCCGCTGCCGACAGGCCAACCGTTGACAGGATCGCGCTGACATAGGCGTCCTGGAACCCCGGGATCGAGTAGCCGATGGTCCTCCCCTTAAGGTCCGCAAGCGACTGGATCGGACCGTTCTTCAGGACAATCAGGGCGTTCAACGGCGTCTCGATCAGCGTACCGAAGCGGACGAGCGGGAGGCCTTCCTTGAGCTGCAGCATCAGGTCGGGCTGGTAGTCGATGGCGATGTCCGCCTGCCCGGCCGCCACGAGGCGCGGTGGCGCCGCGGCATCGCCCGGCGGTGGCAGCAATTCCACCTCCAGGTCGTGCTTCTCGAAGTATCCGCCCACCTGAGCCACTACCAGCGGCGCGTGGTTCGGATTGACGTACCAGTCGAGCAGCACGGTAAGCTTGTCGGCAGCGGATGCCGGAACGGCAAGAAGCAACGCCGCACAGGCGGCCACGATGGTCCGGAGACGCATGGGATCATTCCCTCCTTTCGGTAGATTCGATTTCGGGCGCCCAAGGCGCGAGGTTTGCGGTTGCAAGGTCGACGAGCGCGCGCAGGATCACCGACATGGCGACCACGAGGGCCAGTGCGGCGAACATCACATCGGTCTGGGCGCGGGAGTTGGCGAACAGCATCGCGTAGCCGAGACCCGAGGTGGAACCAACCCATTCGCCGATCAGCGCCCCCACCGGCGCGAACACCGCCGCGAGCTTCACGCCGGTGATCAGCGACGGCAGCGCCCAGGGCATGCGAATGATCGTCACCTCGCGCCAGCGGTTGGCACGGTAGAGACGTGCGAGGTCGATGAGGCCGGGATCGGCGCGCATGAGCCCGTCCGCGAAGGCCGAAGCGACCGGGAAAAAGATCGCGATCGTTGTCATCACGATCTTCGACGTCAGTCCGAAGCCGAACCAGAGCACCAGCAGCGGCGCGATGGCGAACACCGGGATCGCCTGGCTCACCACCATCGCCGGCAGCAGGAAGCGGCGCGTGACCGGCAGAAAGCTCATGGCTAGTGCCAGTCCTGCCCCGACGGCGACGCCCAGGAACAGGCCGGCCAGCGTTGCAAGAAGCGTTGCGGGGGCATGGACCTGCCAGAGATCCGGGCGGCCGATCAGCGCGTCGAACACGCGCGCCGGCGACGGCAGCATGAATGGCGGCGGCTGGAAAACGATGATGGATGCCTGCCACACGAGGATAAGCGCGGCGGCCACGCCGAGGGCGCGAAGCGCGATCACCGGCGCGCCTCCTGTTCACCTGTCGCCGTCCGTGCAGTAGCCATCGCCAATCCCGAACCGTCCTTTTGTGACGATCCGGAACAAACAAGCGTCGTGGCGGAGATCGGTTCCGTCCCTTCGCCGGCATGACCCGGATCAGGTTCGAAGGGTTCGGCCCGTTTCAGGCCATCTCAGCTCCGTAAGGAGCACCCCTCGGAATTGGACGCAGCATCGCAGGCCAGCGCCGGCGGGGCAAGCCCCGCGACGCTGCGCCTTGGGTATGGCAGCTATGGCGTGGAGGAAGGACTAGCCCGTCCAGGCCGTCAGGGCACGCTCGAAGACCTGAGCGCCGGGGGCGCCCTTCTCCAATGTCAGGATCGCGCGCTGGCCGTTCTCGTAAACCAGCGGAATGTCGATCCAGACGCGCTCGCGCAGCAGATTGAGATTGAGATTGACGTCCGCCTCGATCCCCGACAGCGCGATCCAGAAGAACCCGTCGGCAACGCGCGCCGAGGCACCGATCAGCGGCTGCCCGCGCGCATCCTCGCTCGGCTTGAAGACGACCCGCGGCACGTCGCGCACGCCGCCGCCCGGGAAATCCGCCGGCGCGTCGACCACGATCTCGACGATATGGCTCGCCGGAAGCGTCCCGTCCGTGTTGCGGCGGATCGCGACCTTCATCTTCAGCGCACGCTCCGGCACGTCGACATTGCCGACAATCTCCGGACCGTTGATCCCGTTCGGAACATACGTCCACGCCACCGAGGCGTTGATCGCCACGACACCGGCAGCCGCGGCAGCGGCATCCAGCGGCTCCTCGTAGAGGATCGCCCGCTGCATCACCGGCGGGCCCTGGTCGACCGGCGGGGTGTCGATCCGGGTTGCGGCGCCGGAAGAGGCCGCCACCTGCTGCCCGATCGGATCCTCGCTTCCGGCCGGTGCCACCACGCGCACGTCCTGCGTACCCTGCACCTCGCCGCCTCCCAGCAGGCGGTCCGTATCCTTGCCGCCCACACTGGCCTGCGTCGCCGCCACCGTGTCCTGCAGCGCGGGCGGCGCCGATTCGGAGGTGGCGCCCGCCCCGAACCCGGAGGCGATGTCCGCCAGAAGCGCACGCTGCGACCAGCCGAGCGCCGCGATGCCACCGAGCACCGCGACGAGCAGCACCAGCATGATGATCATCGGCAGCCGCGACGGCCGTGGGGGGCGCTGCACCATCTCGTAGTCGCCGCCACGAGGCGCGCGCCGACCGCGACGCCCGCGCGGCGGGGCCTCTTCGACATCGCCGTCGCCTTCCATGTCGGCATCGACCGGAGGAGCAACGGGTATCGGCGTATCCCACTCGTGCTCGTAGTCGGGTGCCAGTCGCAGTTCGTCGCGCGACGTTTCAGGCTCACCGTCGGTGTCGGTGTGCAGGTAACTCGGGGGCGGCGGGGGCGCTCGCTCCGTACGTTCTGCCCGTTCGATGCGCTCATTCGCCCATGACGGCGCCTCCGCCTTGGCAGCGACCGGCGCGCGCTCGATGGGCGGCGCCACCGTGCCGCGCTCGGCATCCTGGATGGCGCGCCTGAAGACATCCTGCGGCGAGCGGCGAAGGCTCGCCGGCGCAGCCTGCGATGGCGCGGATTGGGACGGTGGCGGCGGAGGTGTCGCGGGCGCGGCGGTTGCAACGACTGGCTCGGCGGGAGCGGGGCGCGCCACGCGCACCGGCGCTCCGGCCGGAACCGAGGATGTCTCGCGCTCAACCCGGCGGATCGCCTCTTCCAGCTCGAGCCGCTGGCGCGATATCTCCGCGGTGGGCAGCGGCGGGTCGATAGCCTTCAACTGTCCGATGAGAGCATTCCGCGCCTTGTCGTAAACGGCGCGCCGCGATTCGGGGGTGCTGACGTCGAGCCCCGCTACTGCCTTGCTGAGTACGGCGTAGTATTCGGCCATCTGCTCCGCTCTAAGACCTTCCTGTTAGCGCTTTGACTCACGCCTGAAAAGGATCGTGAACCAGAATCGTATCGTCACGCTCGGGACTTGTCGAAAGTAAGGCTATCGGCGCTCCAATTAACTCCTCGACATGCCTCACATATTTGACCGCCTGGGCCGGCAGGTCCGCCCAGGTCCTTGCGCCTGCGGTCGAGTCGGCCCACCCCTCCATCTCTTCGTAGACCGGCTCCAGCCGGGCCTGGGCCCCTTCACCCACCGGAAAGTGATCGATCGTCGCCCCATCTAGACGATAACCGACGGATATCTTCACCGTTTCGAAGCCATCCAGAACATCGAGCTTGGTGAGGGCAATCCCGTCGATGCCACTCACGTTGATCATCTGCCGGACGAGGACTGCATCGAACCAGCCGCAACGGCGCTTCCTGCCGGTCACCGTACCGAATTCGCGGCCGACGCGCCCGAGCCTTTCTCCGATTTCCCCCGTATCCTCGGTGGGAAACGGCCCCTCCCCCACACGCGTCGTGTAGGCCTTGGTGATCCCCAGCACGTAGTCGACGCCGCCGGGACCGATTCCCGACCCTGCGGCGGCCTGCCCGGCGACCGTGTTGGAGGACGTGACGAACGGATAGGTGCCATGGTCGACGTCGAGCAGCGCGCCCTGCGCGCCCTCGAAGAGGATCCGCCGGCCCTCCCGCCGGGCGGCATCGAGCAGACGCCAGACGCTCTCCGCATACGGCACCACCTTCGGCGCCACGTCGGCCAGCTCGCGATAGATGCTCTGCGGATCGATCTCGGCCTCGCCCAATCCGCGCCGGAGCGCGTTGTGGTGAGCGAGCAGGCGATCGATCTTTGCCGAAAGCGTATCCGGATCGGCCAGGTCTACGAGGCGGATCGCACGACGCCCGACCTTGTCCTCGTAGGCCGGCCCAATGCCGCGCCGCGTCGTGCCGAGGCGTGTGCCGGCGTTCGAAGTCTCGCGCATCGCGTCGAGATCGCGATGGAGCGAAAGGATCAGAGGCGCGTTCTCGGCGATCTTGAGATTCTCAGGAGACACGGTCACGCCCTGCCCCTTGAGCCGTTCGATCTCGTCTACGAGCGCATGCGGGTCGACCACCACGCCGTTCCCGATGACCGACAGCTTGCCCGGACGGACCACGCCAGAGGGCAGCAGGCTCAGCTTGTAGCTGACCCCATCGATGACGAGCGTGTGACCGGCATTGTGACCGCCCTGGAATCGGACAACGATATCGGCCCTTTCGGACAACCAATCGACGATCTTCCCCTTGCCTTCGTCGCCCCATTGCGATCCGACGACGACTACGTTCGCCATGTGCCCCGCGCTCTCCTCAAAGAATCGCCCCGAACTGGGCCGGGGCGGAAGCAGGGCGGACTATAGCCGGTGCGATCCGCTGGCGCCACGCACCAAGGCGGACGGGGCGCCTGAACCTCGGCGCCCCGCCGGCTGGAGTGTTTCTAGTTGAGCATGCCAACCTGGCGATCGGCCGGCCAGGTCACCTCGTAGCCGTTGATGATCTCGCGGGTTTCCCCTGGCTCGTAGGTGTAGGTCCAGGCGAGAACACCGCGCCGGTCCTCGACGTTAACCGTTGTCGGCTCGCTGCTGTCGCGGACGCGGGTGATGGTGACGTTCTCGTCCTCGGCGTAGGGAATACGGTCGAGGATGACGATTTCCATCGGCTGCCGGTGCAGGTTGTCGACCGTGATCTTGAACCGCTGCGTGTCGCTCTTGCGGGTCGAAAGAATACCATGCTCCGCCGTCTGGCGGTCGAGGACTACGCGCGTGATGCGCACGCGGTCATCGACGCCGAAGCCGAGGTTGAGCTCGCGCCCGGCGCGACCCAGCGGCATGTCGCCGTTGCCGACGAACGTACCGTCGCGGAATAGCGAAACCTTGCCCGGGAGCAGCGGCGCGCCCTCCGCAGGCACGAAGGCCGCATGCAGGTAGGCTGCCTCCGACAGCATCGGCACCGCCCGTACCTCGAGCCGCGCGATCATTTCTTCGGTTGCGATCCGCAGCGACCGTGCACCCTCACCGCTGTCGACGGAGACTCGGCCGGGCACGACATATTCGGCGCGGAAATCTCCGAAGCTGGCGGCGGCCTCGACGTATTTCGCAGCTTCTTGTGACGCGACACCTGCCGCGGACCCGACACCCGTCAGCGACGGGGCGGGCAGTGGCCGCGACGCGGCAACGCTCGCCTCAGCGTCATGGGCAAAGATATCGTAGCCGTCATAGAGCGAGATCAGGTTTGGGGCGAGGTATGGCGCCGCAGTTCCGCCAGCCGTTCGCGTGGTGGAAAGCGTCAGCGCGACATTCGTCCAGTCCTCTCCTGTCGCCTGCGTGACCTCCGCACGGCGGACGATGGTCAGGCTAGGCCCTGCGTCGTCTTCGCCGGTCGAAAGCTGCGCATCGTAGGTCGGCACCCAATAGGCGTCGGGCGTGCGGTAGCTGAGGTTCAGCGTGCCCTGTACTGCCGTTTCTGCATTAAGCGAGACACGCACCTCGATGCTATCGCGCGGCTGCGGCAGTTCGGCCAGCGCCTTCCGCTGCTTTTCGAGTTCCTCGTTCAGGGTGCGGAGCTCGATATGGGCCGCCTGCGTTTCCCGCGCGGTTGCGGCGAGGCCATCGCCGATCGTCACCGCAGCGGTCGCCCATTGATCAATCGCGCCAGCGCCTTCGGACAGCGCGGCGCCGAAGCCGGCCGGTGTCGTTTCGATCAAGCGCTCGAGAAAGCGGCGACGTCCGTCGAGTGCGCCGATCCGGTCCTGGGCCGCCCGAATCTTGTCCTCCACCATCTGGATAGCGGCCAAGAGCACGTCACGCTCGGGATTGCTATTATCGCCGGCCGGTACGTAGCGGGTTTCGACGGAACCGATAGCGATGGCTCCGTTCGCACCTCCGTCGACCTTGAGACTGTCGGCCTCGACGGAAATCGGCAGGTCACCGATGATGATGACCGAGTCGCCCCGCGGTAGGTCCACCTCGGCGGATCGGACGACCGAGGCTCCCTGCGGATAGACGACTACCGAAGTGATGGTGCTGTCCGGCCGAACGTCATCAGCCGCGGCCGGCGCCGCAAGAACGAGCAAAGCGCCGAATCCAAGTCTGCATGCCAGCATATGGCTCTCCCGAGGTCGCCCCCCGGCCAAGCGGTGCATAATCCATGATTGTGGTTCGCCGAAGCCAGATTTGCGGAGAATCCTTGGCGGTGCGAGTCTTCCTCGTCTATGAGTTCCCGCGCCCGCCGCCCACGGTGACCCGCCTGACGATGCCGTCTCTCTCAGCCGCCTATCGTGTCTCGGAGCGGATCTGGTGGGAGATGAGTGCGCGCTGGATCGTGCTGACGATCCTGCTGCTCACCGCGATCCGCTTCTTCGTCGCGGCACATGCCGGCCTCCTCTGGGACGAGCCGTACTACTGGATGTGGTCCCGCCATCTCGCGGCCGGCTATTACGACCACCCGCCGATGGTTGCCTGGTGGGTCGCTGCTGGCACCGCGCTTCTCGGCGACGGCCCGCTCGGCCTGAGGTTTCTGTTCGTGCTGAACACCGCGGCGACCGCGCTCGCTGCCTACGGCATCGGCCGCGTGCTGTTCGGCGAGCGGGTCGGACAAATCAGCGCGCTGTGGGTGAACGTCACCCCGCTCCTCGGCATCGCCGGAATGATCGCCACTCCGGACGGTCCTTCGGTCCTCTTCTGGACCCTCACCATACTCGCGTACGCAATGGTGGTCAGAACCGAACGCGGTTCATGGTGGCTCGCCGTCGGCGCGCTTGCGGGGCTCGGCCTCTTGTCCAAGTACACCAATCTTTTTCTCGGGATCGGCATCGTCCTTTCACTGCTGCTCGATGCAAGGCTGCGCCGCTGGTTCGCAAGTCCGTGGCTCTGGGCGGGAGGCCTTCTGGCGGCAATCGTCTTCCTGCCGGTAGTGCTGTGGAATGCCGATAACGACTGGATCTCGTTCCGCTTCCAGTTCGGCCGGCTCGGAGAAGCACGGTTCACCCCCGTCTACCTGCTCACGCTGCTGATTGTTCAGCCGCTCGTCTTCAACCCCTATGCCTTCGTGTTTCTCGTCAAGGGCGCGCGCCTGTGCCTCGACCGCGCGCCCTTCGGCCGCAACATCGGCCTACTGATCACTACCGCGATTCCAGCGGTCCTGTTCATCATCATCCAGTCGACCCACGGGGAGGTCCTGCAGCACTGGCTCGCGCCGGTGTTCCCGGCGCTCACCGTAGCGGCTGTCGCCGCAGCAAGCACGGTGCCCGACGACGCCCGGCACTGGCTCCTGCGGCGTATCCGGACCGATGTGGTCCCTTTTGCGATCCTCGCAGCAATCGTGGTCTGGCTCTACGCGCTCCTGCCGCTGGACCGCTACTACCCGGGCAACGACCCGCTGAACTCCATCCGCGGATGGCCACAGTTCGCCGCCGATGTCGAGCGCGCCAAGATCGGTGCAGGCACCGCCTGGATCGCCACCACAGACTACGAAACCACCGCCGAGCTCACCTACGAGCTCCGTGGCGCCGCGACCGTTGTGCCGATCACCGAACCGGCACGCTATGCCTTCATGCCATCGCCCGACGCCGCCATGATCGACCAGCCGGCTATCATTATCGTGGGACGCCACGCTTACGATCGGCTTGCCGAAGCGATTGCAGGCTGCTTCGAGGCGCTGTCCGAGCCTGTCACGATCGAGCGCAGGGGCTCGGGGCGAGTCCTTGGGACATATCTCGCGTTCCGCGCCGAAGGCCCGACACCGAGCCTCGTGTCCCGTGGCTGCGACCCCGCCGAATGACCGACGCAGGCACCAACCCGGCTTCCGTCCGCCCGCACTACAGCGCCGCATGGGTGATCGTTGCCGTGGCGGTGCTGATCGGCCTCCGCATCGCTGCCGCGGCCCTGATCGGACTCGGCGCGGATGAATCCTACTACCTCCTGTGGTCGCGCTATCCGTCGTGGGGATACTACGACCACCCGCCGATGGTCGCATGGTGGATCGCTGCCGGCACCGCAATCTTCGGCGATCAGCCTTTCGGCATCCGGATCCTTTTCGTCCTTTCGGCGATCCCGACCACATTCGCTGCATACCTTGCGGGCCGTGTCCTTTTTGACCGCACGACCGGCCTTCTCGCCGCCCTCTGGATCAACGCAACGCTGCTGGTGGGCGTAGGTGGCATATCCGCAACACCGGATGCACCGGCCGTGATGTTCTGGGCGCTCGCCGCAGCCATGTTCGCCCTTGCTGTGGGGACTGAGCGCGGATACTGGTGGCTCGCCCTCGGCATCTTCGCCGGACTCGGCGTTCTTTCGAAGCTGACCGACCTGTTCTTCGGCCTCGGCATCCTGCTCTGCCTTCTCGTTCGAGCCGACCTGCGCCGCTGGCTGGCCACCCCCTGGCCGTGGCTCGGCGGAGCGCTTGCTCTGGTGATCGTGGCGCCGCTGCTGTGGTGGAACTCGGCGCATGATTGGCTGACGTTCGCCAAGCAGTTCGGCCGGCTTCAACCGGGCTCGTTCAATCCGCTTCGCTTCCTCGAGCTGGTCGGAACGCAGTTCCTGCTTCTCAATCCGCTGATCGCCATGTTCCTCGGGCTTGGCATCGTTGCCTGGGCGCGGCGCCTTCCGGGCTACCCGGAGCGCGCAATCGGGCTGCTGCTATGGGCCGTCGTCCCACTGGCTGCGTACATGGCGTTCCATTCACTCCACAGTCAGGTCCAGGCGCACTGGCTGGCGCCGGCCTTTCCGACGCTGGTAGTCGCCGCCAGTGCCGCAGCGACCGCCGCGCCGGCGGAGCGATGGGCCGGGCTTCGCGCCCTCGCCTTCCCCGTGGGCGCGATTGTCTCCGTTGTCGGGCTTGTGCTCGCGGCGAACCCCGGCGGGATACTTCCGCCAGCGGTCGATCCCGGCAAGATGAACCATGGCTGGGCCGATGTCGCCGCCGAGGCGGACCGTTTGCGCGAGGAAGCCGGCGCAGACTGGATCGCCACGGCAAACTACGCGCAGCACGCCATCATCGCGTACAACCTTCGAGAAACATCGGTACCTGTAGTCGCCGTTATGGAGCGGGATCGCTATATTTTCGCGCCATCGCCCGATAACGCCTTGCTCGACCGGCCAGCACTGCTGGTGGCGAGCACATCGTTCGCAGACCGCATTGCCTCCTGCTTCACGGAAGCGATCCCGGCCGGCACGATCGAACGGCGGAGCGGCGACAATGTCATTGAGACGCTCGCTGCATACCGCGTCACCGGCGCTCCCCCGGCCCTGTTCATCGACGGCTGCCCGATCCGGAACACCGAAACGTCGGATTGACCACCGGCGAGGTCGTCTAGAAAGCCAGCCGCTTGGCCTGGACGACGCCCTCGAGCGTGCGGACATCGTCGAGCACACGATCGTCGATCGCCCCGTCGACCTCGATCAGCGAGATCGCTTCGGCGCCCGGTGCCGCACGGCCGAGATTGAAATTGGCGATGTTGACCCCGTCGTTGCCAAGCAGCGTTCCGAGCCGCCCGATGAAGCCCGGCTTGTCGCGGTTGGTGATGTAAAGCAGACTCGGCGCGAAGCCCGCTTCCAGGTTGATGCCCTTGATCTGGATGATACGCGGCCGGCCATCCGAGAACACCGTGCCGGCGACGGAGCGCTCCTGCCGCTCCGGCCGCACCGTGAGGCGGAGGTACGTGTCGTAAGCGCCCCGCTGCGACTGGCGCACCTCGTTCACCGCCATGCCGCGCTCGCGCGCCACGATGGGCGCGTTGACCATGTTGATCTCGGCGAGCATCGGCCGGAGCAGGCCCGCGAGCAGCGCCGATGTGAGCGCCTTGATGTTCATCTCCGCGACGTCGCCGGCGTACTCTATCGTGATGCTGTTGACGGGCGACTCGGTGAGTTGCCCCGCAAACGAGCCAAGATTCTCCGCGAGTTGGACGAACGGCTTCAGCCGCGGCGCTTCCTCGGCCGTGATTGACGGCATGTTGAGGGCGTTCGATACGGCCCCCGTGACCAGATAGTCGGACATCTGCTCGGCGATCTGGATGGCGACGTTCTCCTGCGCCTCCGAAGTCGCCGCTCCGAGATGCGGCGTGCAGACCACATTGGGCAGCCCGAACAGCGGGTTGGTCTCGGCGGGCTCCGTCACAAAAACATCGACGGCGGCGCCCGCGACCTTCCCTGACCGGATCGCTGCGGCGAGGTCGTCCTCGACGACGAGGCCGCCCCGCGCGCAGTTGATGATACGGACGCCGTCCTTCATTTTCGCGATGGCGGCCGCGTCGATGATGTTCCTGGTCTTGTCGGTCAGCGGCGTGTGCAGCGTGATGAAATCGGCGCGGCGAAAAAGTTCGTCGAGCTCGACCTTCTCCACGCCGAGTTCCACGGCCCGCTCCGCCGACAGGAACGGATCGTACGCGATCACCCGCATCCTGAGGCCGAGGGCGCGGTCTGCCACCACCGAGCCGATGTTGCCGCAGCCGATCACGCCCAGGGTCTTGCCGGTGATCTCGACGCCCATGAAGCGGTTCTTTTCCCACTTGCCGGCCTGGGTCGA
>CAZXKZ010000033.1:0-19210 GCA_964641825.1 uncultured Bauldia sp. | reverse complement strand
AACACGCTCAACATCCCGGCGCCGCTGATGGACCGCATGGAGATCATCCGGATCGCCGGCTACACCGAGGACGAGAAGATCGAGATTTCTCGCCGCCACCTGATCCCGAAGATCCTGCGGGAGCACGGGCTGGAGGCGAAGGAGTTCTCGGTCGACGACGACGCGCTGAAGATGGTCATCCGCCGCTACACGCGGGAGGCCGGCGTGCGCAACCTCGAGCGCGAGCTGGCAACGCTCGCGCGGAAGGGCGTCAAGGACCTTATCCTGTCGAAGAAGAAGACCATCAAGGTCAACGAGAAGGTGGTCGAGGAATTCCTCGGCGTGCCGCGGTACCGCTACGGCGAGGCCGAGCTCGACGACCTGGTCGGCGTGGTCACGGGCCTTGCATGGACTGAGGTCGGCGGCGAGCTTCTGACGGTCGAGGGCGTTATGATGCCGGGCAAGGGCCGCATGACCGTGACCGGCAACCTGCGCGACGTGATGAAGGAGTCGATCTCGGCGGCGGCGTCCTACGTCCGCAGCCGGGCCATCGACTTCGGCATCGAGCCGCCGATGTTCGAGAAAAAGGACATCCACGTCCACGTGCCCGAGGGCGCGACCCCGAAGGACGGGCCCTCGGCCGGCGTTGCCATGGTGACGGCGATCGTGTCGGTGATGACCGGCATCCCCGTCCGCAAGGATGTCGCCATGACCGGCGAGATCACGCTCCGCGGCAGGGTGCTTCCGATCGGCGGCCTCAAGGAGAAGCTGCTTGCGGCGCTCCGTGGTGGCATCAAGCGGGTGCTCATCCCCGAGGACAATGCCAAGGATCTGGCGGATATCCCGGACAACGTGAAGAGCAACCTGGAGATCGTGCCGGTTTCCCGCATGGACGAGGTCCTGAAACATGCCCTCGTCCGGGCTCCGGAACCGATCGAGTGGGATGAGACGAAATCGCCCGAAACGCCGGTGGTTCCCGACGAAGAACCGACCGCGGCCCACGTCGCCCACTAAGTCATTGTAAAACAACGGTAAAAGACGCCCGCCCTCGGCGGGCGTCTTCATTTCCGGGTAAGGCCGATATCAATCAAAATCGCGGTATTCCGCCGTTTTCGCTTGCCTCAGGCCCCGTTTGGCACCAGTTTCCCGCCTGAAGTCGGGGGCACGATTCGCTTAGTCCGGCTCTGATCAGGGAAAGGGAAGCTCCATGAACAAGAACGATCTTATCGCGGCAGTGTCCGACAAGACCGGGATGTCCAAGGCGGGCGCCGGCCAGGCGGTCGACGCGACGTTCGACGCGATCACCGACGCCCTGAAAGCGGGCGACGAAGTGAAGATCATTGGTTTTGGGAATTTCGTAGTGACCAAGCGCGCCGCCAGCATGGGCAGGAACCCGCGCACGGGCGAGGCCATCAAGATCGCGGCTTCGAAGAGCCCGAAGTTCAAGGCTGGCAAGGGCCTCAAGGACGCCGTCAACCGCTAGGTTAGAGCCTCATCACCTGATCGGCCCCGTGCGATGAGCGCGGGGCCTTTGCTTTTGGGCGGGGCGTCCATCCTACCCGTGGAGAACGGTGAGAGGGTGCGCCCGCGTGTTCAGCCGCGGGAAGGGGACGGGCGGCACGTCTGACTTTCCGAGGAAAGCGCAGAGCTCCTTCCAGCCGTCGCCTCGCGCCAGGCACATCTCCAGGAGTTTGCCCGGCCGCTTCGCGAAGTAGCGGCGCACGGCTTCATTGTGCTCCCGGTATCGCGCCACATGGCGCTCGGCATCTCCGATCGGATCGTAGGAGCCGTAGACGAGATAGTGCGTCAGGGACCGCGGGCTGCGGGCAATGTGATCCTGCAGGCTTTTCAGCCAGACCTCGTCGGATTCGCGGACCGTCAGGATGAACTTGGCGTCGGGATAGGCCTCGTCGAACTCCCGGTAGACCAGCATCCACGGGAAGTCGTCGAAGGCATCGGCCTTGGCGAAGGCGTTCACCAGCCGCTGGATCTTGCCTTCGTGCCAGCGGTAGAGGAGGTCCGGGTTCCACGTCTGCGTCTTGTGCCCGTAGGCGCGCAGCGCGGCGCCGATGCTCTTGGTGCCGGTTTTCTGCCAGCCGACGCAGAGGATCTTGCTCAAGGGTTGCTCCGTCGGGTTCTGAAGCGGCGCCGCCGGACGCCGTCCGGGTCGGCTTGCTTCCCAATGCCCGACCGCCTAAATCCGGGGGCCGGACAGGGCGGTTAGCTCAGTTGGTAGAGCGCCACGTTTACACCGTGGATGTCGGGAGTTCGAGCCTCTCACCGCCCACCATTTCCGCGCGCTTTTCTTGACTATCCGGGCCGGCTCGCTTAACTCACCACCACCGCGATCATGGCATCGCGGGCGCCCGCGGGGGCGTAGCTCAGTTGGTTAGAGTGCCGGCCTGTCACGCCGGAGGTCGCGGGTTCGAGCCCCGTCGCTCCCGCCAGTTCCTTTTCCCAAAATCATCCCGTCGCGCCTGCGGCCATTTCCTGTCGCGTCCACCGGGGTCGCCTCTCACGCTTCCGGTAGTCTGTCCACGCCGCCGTCCTCGTGGGCAATCGCCTAGCGAAGCATCACGCCGCTGCCTGCGTCCTGTGCTGCCGCCATCGCCACCGCCGCGTCGCCTGCAGCGAGGTATCGCCCGCATCAGTCGCGTGTATCCGGACGAGTCTGTCCGCCGCCCGTTGATAAGTAAGTAATTACATACTTAGCACCCACAATTGCGCTTTCCGCATTTACAGTCTCCGGGCAACGCGATAGCGTCCCGGTCGGCGGCATTCGATACGGGGACGACGATCGGATGGGGTTGGTGGTAACCGCAGGGCGGATTGCAGCGCGGCGTTATCCGCATCGTCCATCCACGATCGCGCCGCGCGTTCCACATCTCATTCAATCTGAATTTGCCGACGGAACCCAGCGGAGTCGTATGCCTCTGCCGTTCCGGCGATGGCTGAAACGGGAGAACAAACACATGCGCGAATGCCTTGTCTCGGCCGCGCTGCGTAGCGCGGCTGTTATGTTGGTGGTGGCGGGCCTGTCGTCGGCTGCATCGGCGCTGACGCTGGAGGAGGCGAGACAGAACGGCGTCCGTCTCGGCTTCCCGAACGAGCCGCCGAACACATTCATAGACGCGGACGGAAAAGTCACCGGCGCTCACAACGAGCTTGCCATCGCGGTGCTGTCGCGCATGGGCGTGGACAAGGTCGAAGGCGTGGTGATGGATTTCGCTTCGCTGATCCCCGGGCTGCTTGCCGATCGGCTGGACATCATCCCGGCGATCTTCATTCGCCCGGCGCGCTGCGAACAGGTGATCTTCTCGGAGCCGACGCAGAAGACAGGCTCGGCGGTTCTAGTGAGCGCCGGCAATCCGAAGAACCTGCATGGCTACGACGATCTCGTCGAGAGCGATGCGGTGGTGGCCGTGATGGCTGGCGCCGTCGAGTACGGCTACGCCCAGAGAGCGGGCATCCCCGAGGAGCGCATCGTCCAGCTTCAGGACCAGGCCGGCTTGATGGAGGGCCTGAAGGTCGGGCGGGTCGACGCGGTCATTCTCACGCCGAGCTCGGTCACGCTGATGGCGGAGAACAGCGGCGGCGCCGCGGAGCGCGCGCTGCCGTTCGACGTTCCGGCCTTCGCCAGTTCATACGGCGGGATGGCATTCCGGCCCGGCGACACAGAGTTGCGGGATGCCTTCAACGACGCGTTGGAGGGCTTCATCGGCACGCCGGAGTTCATGGCCATCATGGCGCCGCTGGCGTGGGACGAGGAGCGCCTTCCCGGTGCAATGACCACGGCGGAGCAGTGCAGCCTTCCGCCGGGGTGAAGTTGACGTCGATTCCTTTCACCATAGTCACGGAGAGGTACAGAAAAATGGTCAGGTCGGGATTCTCAGTAGTCGCCAGGACTGCGCTGGCGGCATTTGTGTTCGCGGCGCTCGGTTCGGCCGCATCGGCGCTCACGTTGGAGGAGGCGCGGCAGAACGGCGTCCGTCTCGGCTTTCCGAACGAGCCGCCCAACACCTTCGTCGGCGAGGATGGCAAGGTGACGGGCGCCTACAACGAGCTCGTCATCGCCGTGATGGAGAAGATCGGCGTCACTAAGATCGAGGGCGTGGTGATGGATTTTGCCTCGCTCATTCCTGGCCTGCAGGCGAACCGCCTCGACGTGATCCCGGCCATCTATATCCGGCCAGCGCGCTGCGAACAGGTGGCCTTCTCCGATCCGGTCGAGAAGGGTGGCACTGCCTTTCTCGTGGCGGCGGGCAATCCGCTGAACATCCACAGCTATGAGGATGTCGCCAACGGCACGGCGGTGGTCGGCGTGATGGCCGGTGCCGTCGAGCAGGGCTACGCCACGATGGCCGGCATCCCCGAGGACCGCATCGTCCCGCTGCAGGATCAGGCGGGGTTGATGGAGGCGCTGAAGACGGGTCGCGTCAATGTCGTCATCCTCACGCCGAGCTCGGTGAGCCTCATGGCCGAGAACAGCGACGGGGCGGCCGAGCGCGCCGAGCCGTTCTCCAGCCCCGCCTATGCGGCCGCCTATGGCGGCATCGCCTTCCGGCAGGACGATACGGAGCTGCTGGCGGCGTTCAACGAGGCGCTGAAGGGCTTCATCGGCACGCCCGAGTTCATGGAGGTCATGTCGGCGGTCAGCTACACCGAGGACATGCTTCCCGGCCCGGTCACCGCCGCCGAGGCGTGCGCCTTGCCGCAATAGGTGCGGTTGCAACGGGGTCGCCGGCACCGCCGGCGGCCCGTCACATCATCATAAAAACGGGAGAAGTCGCCATGCAGGCAGTACGCAATCGCATGCCCCTTCTGGTGCTGAGAGCCGCGGCGGTTGCCGCTGCGTTGTTCGCGGTGACGTCGGCGTCCGCGCTGACGCTTGAGGAAGCCCGCCAGAACGGCATCCGCATAGGGTTCCAGAACGAGCCGCCCTACGCCTACATCGGCGACGATGGCAAGATCATGGGCACCGACAACGTGCTTGTGATGTCGGTCCTCGAGAAGATGGGCGTCACCCAGGTCGAGGCCGTCGTGATGGATTTCGCGGCCCTCATCCCCGGCCTCCAGGCCAATCGCCTCGATATCGTTCCGTCCATGTTCATCCTGCCCAAGCGCTGCGAGCTGGTGGCGTTTTCCAACCCGATCTGGCGCGGCGGCTCCGCGTTCCTGGTGAAGACCGGCAACCCCAAGAACCTGCACAGCTATGACGATGTCGCCAAGGGCGACGCGGTCGTGGGGGTCATGGCCGGCGCCGTCGAGCAGGAATACGCAAAGAAGGCCGGCATTCCGGACGACAGGGTGACGCAGCTTGCCGATGCTGCCGCGCTGCTCGAAAGCCTGAAGGCCGGCCGCGTCGATGCGGTCATCCTCACGCCGGATTCCGTCAATGCCATGGCCGAGCGGAGTGGCGGCGATGCCGAGCGGGCGGAGCCGTTCGAGAATCCGCCTTTCGCGAATGCTTTTGCAGCCGCGGTCTTCCGCATTGAGGACAGCGAGCTGCGCCTGGCGTTCAACGATGTCCTCAAGGATACGGTCGGCACGCCGGAGTTCATGGAGTTGCTGAAGCCGAACGGCTACACCGAGGACAATCTCCCCGGCGCCATGACCGCCGATGAACGGTGCGCGATGGCGGAGTAAGATGTCGTGACGGCCGGGCGCGTGCGGATCAGATCGCAGCACCCGGCCGTCGTGATACTTCCGTAGTGCGGCTTCAAGGCAGAGACGGCTTCAGGCAGTGGACGTAGAGATTTTCCCGCGCCTCCTTAACGGGACGCTGGTGACAGTACAGATTGCTGTGCTGTCGATGTTCTTTGCCACGACGCTGTCGGTCATCCTCGGGCTGGCGCGTCTCATCCGCGTATGGCCGGTCAACTGGCTGGTGCGCGGCTACGTCGAGTTCTTTCGCGGCACATCGCTGCTCGTCCAGCTCTTCTGGATGTATTATGTGCTGCCGCATTTCGGCGTCTTCCTCGATCCTTTCACCGTGGGCGTCATGGGGATTTCGCTCAATCTCAGCGCCTACGGCGCGGAGGCGGTGCGGGGCGCGATCCTCGCCGTTCCGAAGCCCCAATATGAGGCGGCGGTCGCCCTCAACATGTCGCCGGCGCACCGCATGCGCCGGGTCATCCTGCCCCAGGCGCTGGTCCTGCTCCTGCCGCCGTGGGGCAACATGATGATCGAGACGCTGAAGGTGACGGCGGTGGTGTCGCTCATCACCATCAGCGATCTCACCTTCGAGGCGTATCAGCTCAACGCGCTCACCTTCCGCACCATCGAGATCTTCCTGATCGTGCTGGCGATCTATTTCGTGCTGGCGCAGATCGTGGCAGCGGGCGTGCGCTGGGTCGAGCGGCGGGCGAAGCGCGGGATGGCGCGGGGGACGGCCTGATGAAGCTGTTCAATTTCGAGTTCGCCTGGCAGATCCTGCCGCTGCTTCTGAAGGCGTCGCTGGTGACGTTCCAGGCGACCGTCCTCGGCTTTGCGATGGCGCTCGTCCTCGGGCTCGCCCTGGCGCTCATCCGGCGGAGCGGGCCGGTTTGGGCGCAGCGTATCGTCATCGCCGTGGTGGAGGTCATCCGCAGCACGCCGGTTCTTGTCCAGGTCTTCTTTCTTTTCTTCCTCGGTCCGCGCATCGGCATCGTCCTGTCGCCGCTCGTCGCAGGCGTCCTCGCACTCGGGCTGCACTTCGGCTGTCTCCTGTCCGAGGTCTACCGCGCGGGCCTGGATTCCGTGCCGAAGGGCCAGTGGGAAGCCTCCATCGCGCTCAACCTCAGCCGCTATCGCATCTATCGCGACGCCATCCTGCCGCAGGCAATCCCGCCCATGATTCCGGCGATCGGCAACTACCTGGTCGCCATGTTCAAGGAGACGCCGCTTCTGTCGAGCATCGGCCTCATTGAACTCATGGCGCGCGCCAAGCTTATCGGCGCCGAGACCTTCCGCTACCTGGAGCCGATCACGATGGTCGGCGTCTTTTTTCTCATCATGAGCCTTGTCGCAGCCGCCGCGATCCAGCGGATCGAGACGTGGGCCAATCGGAGGCTGCGCTAGCATGGCGGACACGGCGACCAACGGTGGTGGGGGCGGTGCGGTCGCGCCCATGGTGCGCTTCCGCGAGGTGACGAAGCGCTTCGGCCAGCTTTGCGTTCTCGACAAGGTCAATCTCGACGTGGCGCCCTCCGAAAAGGTCGCCATCATCGGCCCGTCCGGCTCGGGCAAGTCGACGCTCCTCCGCACGCTGATGACGCTGGAAACGATCGACGGCGGCATCATTGAGGTCGACGGCGAACCACTGACCCACATGCGCCGCGGTGGCGAGCTCGTGCCCGCCGACCAGCGCTACCTTCGCCAGCAGCGCGGCAAGATCGGCATGGTCTTCCAGCAGTTCAACCTCTTCCCGCACATGACGGCGCTGGAGAACATCGTCGAGCTCCCGCGCTACGTGCTCGGGCTGTCGAAGGCGGCGGCGACCGAGCGCGCCATGGACCTGCTCGCGATGGTCGGGCTCAAGGACAAGGCGCAGTCCTATCCGGGCCAGCTTTCCGGCGGGCAGCAGCAGCGGGTGGCGATCGCCCGCGCTCTCGCCATGCGGCCCAAGGTCATGCTGTTCGACGAGGTCACTTCGGCGCTCGATCCCGAACTCGTTGGCGAGGTGCTCAGCATCATCCGCAAGCTCGGCGAGGAGCACCGGCTCACCATGCTGATCGTCACCCACCAGATGGGCTTTGCGCGCGAGTTCGCCGATCGCGTCTGCTTCGTCTGTGACGGCAGGATCGCCGAGGAAGGGTCCGCCGAGCAGATTTTCACCGCGCCGGCCAATGAGCGCACGCGCGCGTTCCTGCGCGCGGTCCTCGAAGCGGTGTAGGGGAGGCGGGCATGGCGAGCCACACCATCGTTCGCGGCCGCTGGGTCATCCCGGGTGCATTGGCCGCCGACAAGGTCGTCGCCGATGGCGCGGTGGTAGTCGCCGGGGATCGCGTCGTGGAGGTTGGCGACCGTGGGGCGATGGTCGCGAAATATCCGGACGCGGAGCTGATCGGCTCGGACGACGTTGCCGTCATGCCGGGGCTCGTCAACGCCCATCACCATAGCTGGGCGGTCACACCCGTCCAGAATGCGCGCCGCGACCGCCAGCTCGAGCCATGGATCCTGTCGGGCAAGCGCAGCCGCAGGTCCGACGACTACCTCGACACGCTCCTGGCGGCCGCGCGCCAGATGGCCGGCGGCGTCACCTCGGTGGTCGACGCCTATTTCGGCGGCGGAACCGCTGACGACTATTCCGCGTCGGTCGGCAAGGGTATCCGCGCCTACGAGGAGGCCGGCATGCGTGTCGCCTTCTCCACCGGCGTCGATACGCAGAGCTTCATCGTCTGGGGGAAGGGCGAGGACCAGCGGTTCATCGACAGCCTGCCGCCGGACCTCCGCGCCGGCGCGGCCGAGTTCCTGCCGCGTCCCGGCGACATCACCGGCGACGAATATCTGGCGATCATCGAGGACTACAAGCGACGCTACGAGGACCACCCGCGCATCGACGTCTGGTTCGGTCCGGGCGGCCCGCACTGGATGCCGGACGATCTTCTGTCGAAGGTCGCCGAGCGCGCCGCAGCCATCGACACGCGCATGCAGACCCACTGCGTCGAGACCATCTACGAGAAGATGCACGGCTTCCGCTTCTACGGAAAGCCGACCATGCTCCACCTCCGCGACATTGGCTTCCTCAGCCCGCGCCTGTCTGTCGCGCACGGCATCTGGATGAGCGAGGAGGAGATCGAGGCGGTCGCGGCGGCGGGAGTCTCCGTCAGCCATAACCCCAGCTCCAACCTCCGCCTGCGCGCCGGTATCGCGCCTGTGCTCCGCTTCCGCGAGGCCGGTATCGCGGTCGGCATCGGCATGGACGGCTTCGCCATCAACGACGACGAGGACATGTTCAGCGAGATGCGCCTCGCTTGGCGCCTCAACGGCACGCCGCCACTCGACGGCCCCGGCCTCACCGCCAGCGACGTCTTCGCCATGGCGACGACCGAGGGTGCGAAGCTGATGGGCAAGGACAAGGTGCTCGGCCGCCTCGCGCCCGGCTACCTCGCGGATCTGCTCCTCGTCGATCTCCGCCGCATCACTGCGCCCTGGGTTGCCCCCGAGGCCGATCCGATGGAGCTCGTCGTCTATCGCGCCCGCCTCGGCGACGTGCGGACCGTGATGGTCGGCGGCGAGGTCGTGTTCCGCGATGGCAAGCCGACCCGCTTCGATGTCGACGCGGTGATCGCCGAGGTGGCGGCGCTGATGACGTCGCAGCCGTTCCGCGCCGAGCGGTCGGAGCTGGTGATGAAGCTCCTGCCCATCCTGCACGCGTGGTATCGCGATTGGGAGCCGCCGAAGCCTGATCCCTATTACCACTACAACTCGCGCCGGTGAGGGACGGGACCGTGGCCGACGTAACGCTCGTTCGCGGACGCTGGGTGGTCACGGCCGCCGAGCGTCCGGTCATCGAGGATGCCGCGGTGGTCGTCACCGGCGCGGTCGTGTCCGCCGTGCTGCCGTGGGCCGAGGCCCGCGCGCGCCATCCCGACGCCGCCGTCATCGGCTCGGAGCATACGGCGGTGCTGCCCGGTTTCGTCAACGCGCACCATCATTCCCACGCGGTCACGCTGATCCAGCATGGCCTGCCCGAAAAGCCGCTGGAGCCGTATCTGCTCAACTTCCCCTGGGTCCGCGACGCCGGGCGCTATCTCGATGCGCTCATCTGCGGCGCCCGTCTGCTGTCCACCGGCGTCACCGCGACCGTCGACCTGTTCACGGGCGGCGGCCCGGCTGATGCGTTTGCCCGCGATGTGCGCGGGCTCGCCCGCGGCTATGGCGAGGCCGGCCTGCGCGTCGCCGTCGCTGCCGGCTTCTCCAGTCGCAGCTTCCTCGTCTACGGCGAGGACGATCGTTTCATCGCCGGCCTCCCGTCCGCCCTGCAGGCCGACGCTCGCAACCTCATCCCGGACTCGGTCCTCGACGAGGAGGACTATTTCGGCGTCATGGCCGATGTGGCGACCGAACTCGCCGGCAACGACCGCCTCGCGCTGTGGTTCGCCGCGCCCGGTCCCGAATGGGTGACGGACGCGTTCCTCCAGCGCATCGCCGAGCGTGCCGAGGCGCTGGATACCGGCATCCAGACCCACGCCATCGAGTCGTTCCATGCCAAGGTCGCGTCGCACCGGCTGAACGGCCGCGCCGCGATCCTGCAACTGGAGAAGCTCGGCGTCCTCAGCCCGCGCTTCAGCCTCGCCCACGGCGTCTGGCTGGACGAGGCCGAGATCGCGGCGCTCGCCCGCACCGGCGCCACTGTCGCCCACAATCCCGGATCCAATCTGCGCTTGTTCGCGGGCTTCGCTCCGGTGAACGCACTCCGCGCCGCTGGCGTCACCGTCGCCCTCGGCATGGACGCCAACACCCTCGATGACGACGAGGACATGTTCAAGGAGATGCGGCTGGCCATGCGGCTCCACCGCGAGCCGGTGTTCGGATCGCCGTCGCTGTCTTCCTCCGACATGCTGGCGATGGCGACCACCGAAGGTGCCCGCCTGATGATGCAGGAGGGCCGCATCGGCCGCCTCGAGGCCGGCCACGCCGCCGACATCGCGGTGGTCGACCTCCGCCGTCTGTCGTGGCCGTGGGTCGCGCCCGAGTGCGATCCGAAGGCGCTGCTTGTGCTCCGCGCTGGCCGGCGCGACGTCGATACCGTCCTCGTCGGCGGTGAAGTCGTCTGGCACGACGGCAGGCCGACGCACTTCGATCTCGATGCGGCGATCGCCGAGCTTGCAGAGCACGCCGCCGCCGCGGCGTACCCTGCCGAGCGGGCCGCGGCGGCCAAGCGCCTGACCGGACATCTGGAGGCCTGGTACCGCGGCTTCCCCGTACCGCCGCTCGAACCCTATTCCACCTACAACGCGCGCCATTGAGGCCGGGAGGAACGCGAATGATCGATATGACGCTGGAGATCGCGGAAGAGGCAGCCCGCGCCGCGCAGGCGAGGGCGAAGGAGCTCGGCGCCACCATGACCATCACCGTTGTCGATGAGGCCGGCCGGCTGGTCTACTGCGCCAAGGCAAATGGCAGTCCGATCTTCTCGCCCGATACCTCCCGCGCCAAGGCGGTCGCCGCCGCCGCATGGCGCGCGCGCACGGCGGAGATGTCCAACGAGAAGGAGCCGGACGGCTTCTGGAAACTGGTCCCGACGATCCTGCAGGGCCAGGTCCTGCTCACGCCGGGCGGGACGCCCATCATCCGCGACGGCCGGGTGATTGGCGCCATCGGCGCGGCCGGCGGCAGCGGCAGCGAGGACCAGATCTGCTCCGACGCGGGCGCTGCGGCGATCGGCTGAGCACGTCATGGCGCGCCTCCCTCCTGTGAACGGTTGCCTGCCATGAGCGGCACGACGCTTGCGCGCGGACGGTTCGTCGTGGCCGGGAGCGACCGCCCGGTGCTGCCGGATTCCGCGGTCGTCGTCCGCGGCGACAGCGTCGCGGAGGTTCTGCCGTGGGAAGAAGCGCGCCGCCGTCACCCTGAGGCGACGGTGATCGGCTCGGTGGATTCAGCGATCCTGCCCGGCTTCGTCAACGCGCATCATCACGGCCAGGGTGCCACCAGCATCCAGCAGGGCATGCCGGAGGATTTGCTGGAGCCATGGCTTTTCTCTTGGGCGGGGAAACGTGGCCGCGACCGCTATCTCGATACGCTGCTCTCCGGCGCCCGTCTCCTTTCGACCGGCGTTACCACCACCGTCGACATGTGGAGTGATGGCGGCGCCGCCACGACCTTCGCCGATGCCGTCCGTGCGGCGCGGCGTGGCTACGGCGAGGCCGGCATCCGCGTCGCCTTCGCCCCCGGCATCAAGACGCAGAGCTTCATTGTCTGGGGAGCGAGCGAGGATCGGCGTTTCATCGCCTCGCTCCCCGTCGATCTTCGTGAAGCAGCCGCAGGCCTGCTTCCGGACGGCAATCTTTCCGAGGACGACTATCTCGACGTGATGGCCGACGCCGGCCGCGAAACCGCCGGCGATCCGCGTTTCGACCTTTGGTACGGCATCCCCGGACCGCAATGGGTCTCCGATGCGTTTATGCAGCGGATCGCCGCCCGCGCCGAGGAGGCCGATACCGGCATCCAGACACATGTTGACGAGTCGCTTTGCGAGAAGCTGCACGGACCACGCTTCTACGGCACGGACACGATGCTGCACCTGGAGAAGCTCGGCGTCCTGTCGCCGCGCCTCAGCATCGCGCACGGCATTTGGCTGACGGAGGCGGAGATTGCCGCGATGGCGCGGACCGGCGCCGCCGTCAGCCACAACCCCGGTTCGAACCTCCGTCTGTTTGCCGGCATCGCGCCGGTGAACCAGCTTCGCGCCGCCGGCGTCACGGTCGGGCTCGGCATGGACGCCACCACTCTCAACGACGATGAGGATATGTTCGTCGAGATGCGGCTGGCGCTGCGCCTGAACCGCGATCCGGTATCCGGGGCGCCGGCGATGTCGCCCGCCGATGCACTGGGCCTTGTGACGCTCGGCGGAGCGAAGCTCCTCCGCAAGGAAGGCCGCCTTGGCCGGCTGGAGCCTGGATTTGCGGCCGACCTCGTCGTTGTCGATCTTGCGCGGATTGCCGAACCGTGGGCGGCGCCGGAGTGCGATCCGCTGGCGCTCGTGGTGCTGCGCGCCGACCGCCGCGACGTCAAGACAGTAATGGTAGGTGGCGAGGTCGTCTGGCGCGATGGCGCGCCGACGCGGTTCGACCTCGCCGCCGCCGGCGCCGCATTCGCCGAGGCGATGGCGCAGGAGTCGCTGCCGCGCGAGGCCGAGGCCGTGCAGGCGATCCTTCCGCATCTCCGCCGCTGGTACGGCGGCTGGGAAGCGCCGAAGCCCGACCCCTACGTCGTCTACAACTCCCGGATCTGATGGAGCCGACGCCATGGACACGATCCTGAGGAACGCCAAGATCGACGATGGAGGACCGCTCCGCGATATCGGTATCGAAGGCGGCCGCATCGTCGCGATCGAGCCGTCGCTGTCCGCCTCCGGCGAGGAAATCGACGTGGCGGGGAGAGTGGTCACGCCGGGCTTCGTCGAGACCCACATCCATCTCGACAAGTCCTGCATCCTCGACCGCTGCAAGTCCGAACGCGGCCATCTGGAGGAGGCGATTGAGCAGGTCGCCGCCGCCAAGCGCGGCTTCACGCCGGAGGATGTTTACCAGCGCGGTGCGCGTACCCTCACCAAGTCGATCCTCAACGGCATCACCTCCATGCGCACGCAGCTCGAGGTCGATCCCGGCATCGGCCTCAGGGGCCTGGAAGGAGTCCTGAAGCTCGTCGACGACTTCAAATGGGCGATCGACCTCGAAATCTGCGTCTTTCCGCAGGAGGGCCTTCTCAACAATCCAGGCACCGACGAGCTGATGGTCGAGGCGCTCCGCCGCGGTGCCCGTGTCGTCGGCGCGGCGCCCTACACCGACAGCGATCCCAAAGGCCAGATCGAGCGCGTCTTCGCGATGGCGCGCGAGTTCGATGTCGACATCGACATGCACCTCGATTTCGGCCACGACGCGTCCAGCCTCGACCTCGACCATGTCTGCCGCATGACCGACGAGCACAAGTGGGGCGGCCGTGTCGCCATCGGGCACGTCACCAAGCTTTCGGTGGTCGAGCCGGGCCGTTTCGCCGAGGTGGCGAAGCGGCTCGCCGGCGCGGGCGTGGCGCTGACCGTCCTGCCGTCGACTGACCTCTACCTGATGGGCCGCCACATGGATCACAACGTCATGCGCGGCGTCGTCGCCGCCCACGAACTGCTTCATCACGGCGTCAACTGCAGCCTGTCCACCAACAACGTCCTCAACCCGTTCACCCCCTTCGGCGATTGCTCGCTCATCCGCATGGCGAACCTCTACGCCAACATCTGCCACGTCGGGGCGCGTGCCGACATCGTCGAGTGCTATCGCATGATTACCGAGCGGTCGGCCGCACTGATGCGGCTCGATGACTACGGGCTCGCCGTGGGAAAGTCCGCTGATCTGGTCGTGGTCGACGCGCCCGACCGCGCCGCCGCGATCGCCGAGCTTGCCCAGCCGCTCTACGCCTTCAAGCGCGGCCGGCGCACGTTCACGCGCACGCCCGCAACCCTGCACGCGCCGCATTGAAGGTGTCCAGCGTGCTCGCCATAGACGATCCCTTCGGCGCCTTCGTCCGCGCCAACCAGATCGCACTTAGCGGCGCCCCGTCCGGCAGCCTGCACGGCCTGACGTTTGCGGTGAAGGACGCCATCGACATCGCAGGCGCACGGACGGGCTTCGGCAATCCCGAGTGGCTGCGCACCCATGCGCCGCCGGCCCGCACCGCATCGGACGTGCAGCGCCTGCTCGACGCCGGCGCCGACATGGTCGGCAAGACCCATACCGATGAGCTCGCCTACAGCCTCACCGGCGAGAACGTCCACTACGGCACGCCGCGCAACCCGCGCGATGCCCGCAGGATTCCCGGCGGCTCGTCCAACGGCTCAGCTGCTGCGGTGGCGGGCGGGCTTGTCGATTTCGCCCTCGGCACCGATTGCGGCGGCTCCGTCCGCCTTCCGGCAAGCTATTGCGGCATATTGGGTTTTCGCCCCACTCATGGCCGCGTCTCGGTCGACGGCGTCATTCCCTTCGGGCCTAGCTTCGATGTCGTGGGCTGGTTCAGCCGCGACCCCGGCATCCTGCGTCGGGTAGCGGAGGTTATCCTCGATCGCCCGATGCCGCGGTTGCGGCCGGAGCGCCTGCTCGTCGCCCGCGATGCTTTCGCGCTGGTCGATCCCGCCATCGCCACGGCGCTCGCAGGTCCGCTCGCCCGCGTCGCTGAGCTGTTCGGTGGGTCGGAGGAGGTCGTCGTCAGCGCCGAAGGGCTCCACCGCTGGCGCGAGATCTTCCAGACTATCCAGGCGGCGGAGATCTGGCAGAACCACGGCGACTGGATACGCCGGAACAATCCGGGCTTCGGCCCCGGCGTGCGCGAGCGGTTCGAGGCGGCCTCGCGCGTGTCGGAATCGGATTTCGAACGGAGCCGTGCGGAGCGCGCCGCCATCGTCGCCCATCTCGACCGGCTCATCGGTCCGGGCGATGTCCTCGCGCTACCGACATCGCCGCGCGTCGCGCCGCTCCGCAATCTTCCCGTCGCCGATGTCGAGGTGACCTACCGCAATCAGGCGGTGGCGCTTTTGTGTATCGCCGGGCTCGGGGGCCTCCCGCAGGTCACGCTGCCGCTGGCCGAGATCGAGGGCCTGCCGCTTGGCTTGTCGCTGGTCGGGCGGCGCGGCGCCGACGAGGCATTGCTCGATCTCGCCGCCGAGATTCTCGCCGCGCGCTAGGGCTACTTCCGCCGCTTTCGGCCGTTGGCGAGCGCGTTCTGCACGAACTCGCGCACGTGCCGCCGCCGCTGGTTGAGCCACCGGCGCTCGGCGAGGTCCTTCCGGAACATGTTCGACAGCGTATAGCGGTTTGACAGGTGGACGAAGCAGAGCGACAGGATCGACACATAGAGCTGGACCGGATCGAGGTCGGAGTGGAACACGCCCTGGCGCACGCCGCGGCGGAGCAGGTCGCGGATCGTGTCGACCAGCGGCAGCGCCGCCTCCGGCACGAACGCCGATTTCTTCACGTAGCGTCCGCGGAGCTGGTTCTCGTTCCGCATCATCTCCACGAACTCCGGATGTGCGAGCAAATGGTCGAACGTGAAGTCGACAAGCGCCAGCATGCCCTCCATCGGGTCGTGGTCGCGCAGATTCAGCGCCGCCTCCTTCGACCGCACCTCGGAGTAGATGTTCTCCAGCGCCGCCAGGTAGAGCCGCTCCTTGCTGACGAAGTAGTGGTAGACCATGCGGATGTTGGAGCCGGCCCGCTTGGCGACGCGGTCCATGCGCGCGCCGTCGTAGCCGTAGCGGCAGAATTCGGCGATCGCCGCCTTGAGCACGCGGTCGCGGGTGACGGCGGCGTTGCGGCGGACGGGCTTGCGGACTGCGGCGCGTGGCATGATGGCTCCGGGCCGGGCAGGGGATGATGCCCGGTATGTAATTGCTTACTTACATCGCTAAGCGCCGGGCCGGAAAGTGCAACAGGGACGCAGCCGCTGATCTCGGTGAACGGGTCCGGCGTCAGAGCCCCATCGCCGCGCCGTCGCTGCGCGGGTCCGAGGCGCCCTCGAACAGGCCATCCGCGTGGCGCACCATCGCCCCGGCGTGGCCGGCGAGGTCGCTGAACGGCGCGATCACCTCCACGTCATGCCCTGCGGCCCGCAGCCGGTTCACCACCGCCGCCGGGAAGCGGTCCTCCAGCTTGAGGTTGGTGCTGGCGTCGCCCCACGTCCGGCCGAGCAGCCAACGCGGCGCGGTGACCGCCGCCTGCAGCTCCGCGCCCGCCCAGCGATAGCGCGAGAAGATCGCGGCCTGCGTCTGCGGCTGACCTTCGCCACCCATCGTGCCGTAGACCATCGTGCGCCCGTCGTCGAAGCGGGCGAGCGCCGGGTTCAGCGTGTGGAAGGGCAGCCGTCCCGGCTCCAGCCGATTCGGATGGCTGGGGTCGAGCGAGAAACTGATCCCGCGGTTCTGCCACACGATCCCGGTGCTCGGGCTGACGACGCCCGACCCGAACTCCCAGTAGAGGCTCTGGATGAAGGAGACGGCCACGCCGGCCCGGTCGATCGCGCCCATCCAGATCGTGTCGCCAGGTGCCGCCGGCTGCGGCCAGGGGAGCGCGCGGTTGCGGTCGACCCGCGCCGCCATGGCGTTGATGCGGGAGTCCTCGAGCAAGTCCGCCGCCGGCCCTGTCATGGTCGCCGGATCGCGGACATGGGCATCGCGCACGAGGAACGCCTGCTTGGTCGCCTCCACGAGCCCATGCACCAGCTCGAAGTCGTCCCGCGCGTCCATGCCGAGCCGCGCGAACACCGCAAGGATCAGCAGCGAGGCCACGCCCTGCGTCGGCGGCGGCATGTTGAACAGGCGCACGCCGTCGAGGGCTACCGTGAGCGGCTCGACGATCCGCGCGGCAGTCGCCACGAGGTCCGCGCGGGTCACCGGGCTCCCCGCCGCGGCAAGATCGTTGGCGAGGCTCGCCGCGATGTCGCCCTCGTAGAAATCGCGGAGGCCCGCCTGCGCCAGCCGCTCCAGCGTCGCCGCGAGCGCCGGGTTTGCCATGCGCGCGCCACGGCCCGGCGGCCCACCGTCGGCAAGATAGAGGTCGGCGAAGCCGGGCACATTCCGGAGTTCCGCGAGTTTCTCGGCGGTCAGCCGCGCCTGGCTCCCGGAGGCGGATATGCCCTCCCTCGCGTGTCGGATCGCATCGGCGACGAGGTCTGCGAGCGTGAACCTGCCGCCCAGCCTGCGCGCGGCCTCGTGCGCCTTCTCCCACCCCGCCACTGTCCCCGCCGTGGTGAGGGCCGCGAGGCCGCCGCGCGTCGGCAGTGCCGCCGCGCCGTGGCCCGCGTAGAAGTCACGCGTCGCTCCCGCCGCGGCCTGTCCGCACGCCGCGATGCCGAACGGCGCCTTGCCCGGTTCCGCGATCAACCAGAAGCCGTCGCCGCCGAGGCCGTTCATGTGCGGATAGACGACCGCGATGGTCGCGGCCATGGCGAGCATGGCCTCGATGGCGTTGCCGCCCTCGCGCAGGATGCCGGCGCCAGCCTGTGCCGCAAGATGATGGGGCGCGGTCACCATGCCGCCGCGGGCGAGCGTCGTGTTCAGCATGGGAGGAGACAGATCCGGAAGGCTTCTGGAATACGCGCGTGCCGGTGTAGCGGATGGCATCAGCCGGCGGTAGGGCGCCGTTTCAGCCGAGTGGGGCGCTACCCGCCGGCGCGGGCTCCGGCCTACTGGGGAGCGGCTTTGACCCGCACGCACGGAGGATAGGCGGTATCGCCCACCTTGAGGACCGCGGTGTCGCCCGAGTTCCAAAACAGCACCGGCGCGGCGCCGCCGTTTGCCTCGTACTTCGCGCCCGACGCGGCGGGCACCTGCGGCACGATATATTCGACGTCCTCGATGGTGAGGGTGAGCTCGTCCAGGCCGAAAACCCCCGACACGAGCGTGTCGCCGCACTGGAAGGTCGTGGTGGTGGCTGCGAAGGCTGGCCCGGTCGCCCCGGCTGCAGTGACGAACAGTCCGGCCGCGAGAAGACGATTCATGTCAGGCTCCTGAAGCGCGGGGTGCTGTTGCCCTTCCGTACATCACCGTTGTCACCAATCCGCCTTACGGATTCGTGAATTTGTGGCGGCAGCTCTCCGTTGTCACCCGGCGAAAAGCGGAGACCCGGTTACGACGCAGGGTGGTGTGTCACCGGGTTTCTCACGAGCGCTGCTCCTCGCTGTATCGGGAGATTCGCTAAGGCCTTTAGCCTGAACCGGCGGCGCGCATGCAACAGGGACCGTTTGCCTCGTTTAGAACGTCTTCAAGGCTTGCACGGTCCGTGAGGCTCGGCTAAGCCTCCGGCGCGGTTTTCCGCCGTCGGATTCCCAGAAAGTCGCGGCACAACGCGGCGTCCTCCGGTGCGTGCGAAGTGAAGCACTTGTCTTCACGGTTGCAATGCAACAAATAGGATGAAGCGGGCATTCGGGCGGCGCTTCGAGGACGAAATGGAAGCCCTTCTGAGCGCCTATCTTCCGGTAGTCATTTTCATGGGCGTCGCCGGCCTGATCGGCCTGGCGCTCCTCGTAGCCCCGTTCATCGTCGCCTACAAGAATCCCGATCCGGAGAAGCTGTCCGCCTACGAGTGCGGCTTCGATGCGTTCGACGACGCGCGCATGAAGTTCGATATCCGCTTCTACCTGGTGTCGATTCTCTTCATCATCTTCGATCTTGAGGTCGCCTTCCTGTTTCCGTGGGCGGTCGCGTTTGGCGATCTCGGCTGGTTCGGCTTCTGGTCGATGATGGTGTTCCTGGGCGTGCTGACCATCGGCTTCATCTATGAGTGGCGGAAGGGAGCGCTCGAATGGGATTAGTCGCTCCCGCCGAGAAACCGCTGCTTGACGCGTCCGGCCAGCCCGTGAAGCGCGCCGCCGATCCGTTTTTCCTCGAAGTCAACAACGAGCTCGCCGACAAGGGCTTCCTGGTCACGGCCACCGACGACCTCATCCAGTGGGCGCGTACCGGCTCGCTGATGTGGATGACGTTCGGGCTCGCCTGCTGCGCCGTGGAGGGGCTCATGCAGGCCTCCGGTCCGCGCTACGACCT
>CAZXKZ010000032.1:8708-19264 GCA_964641825.1 uncultured Bauldia sp. | reverse complement strand
GATACCGGCACCCGTCCGGAGCCGGGGGTAGGCAGTTCCTATCGGAACCCCGATCTTGCAGGTTCCATCGAAAGTTGTAGCTTTTCCAATAGCTGTGGCGAGCTTTCCGGGCCTAGGGCCTTTTACGCGAGCTGGCTATCCATGTCTGACATGGACTTCACGAGCTTTCGTCGGCTGATGGAGCGGGCCAGTTGGACGCCGGAGCAGATACGGGCCTTCCAGCAGGACAAACTGAAGAAAGCGCTCCGCCACGCGGCCGCAGCGTCGGCGTACTACCGCGAGACGATTGGCGCGCTGGTGGAACGGGACGCCCCATTGGAAGCGATGCCGGTCCTGACCAAGAGCGATCTCGTCGCCAACTTCGACCGCATCGTCACCGATCCACGGCTGAGCCAAGCGGTGCTGCGGGACCACCTGTTTGGACCTCAAGCGGGCAAGCTGCTCTTCGACGAGTTCCATGTGGCGGCCACCGGCGGGACATCGGGTGAAGTATTGGCGTTCGCCTATGACGAGCCGGCTTGGCAGGCGCTCACCCTGAATGCGTTCCGGCTCCGAATGACGTTCGACTCGCCGGACTGGATGTCGCTGCGTTCCGTATCCATCGCAGGCACGTCGCCTATCCATTTCTCCACCCAGCTTGTGAAGGCCGCCCGTGATCGGTCGCCCACGATGCCGGAGGTGAGCGTCACCACGCCCATCGAAGTGGCCGTAGCGAAACTCAATGACTACCAGCCCGAGTCGATCTCGACGTACCCGTCGTTCCTCCGCATGCTTGCACACGAGCAGCGCATGGGTCGCCTGCGCATCGCGCCCATAGTGGTGCGGTCAGGCGCGGAAGCACTGACTCAGGACATCCGGGACCTGGTCAACGAGGTGTGGGGTGTACCCGTTGTCGACACCTACGTTTGTACCGAAGTCGGAATGATGGCGAGGGATTGCGTTCATTTTACTGGCAAGCACCTGGCGGAGGATCTCTCCTTCTACGAAGTGGTCGACGCTGACAACCAGCGCGTGGAACCGGGCGTACAGGGAGCCAAGGTTCTGGTGACGACATTCGCCAATTCGCTCATTCCCCTGGTTCGCTACGAACTGACTGACGCGATCACCCTAGCGAACGGCAGGTGTGCGTGCGGCTCGCCGTTTGCCCGTATCGCGGCGATCGGCGGCCGACTGGAGGATCATCTTCGCTTCACACGCAAAGGCGGCGGACAGACCGAGACATCTTCGCTATGGCTGCGGGCCCCGGTGATGGCCATTCCCGGCGTGCGCCAGTTTCAGCTAGTTCAGGAGTCCGGCACGCTGATGGCCACGATCAGCGTGTTCCCTGACTACGATGCCGAGACTGCATGCCAGCGGGTGCGAGACAAGCTCCTTCATACACTCGACGGCCTGGATATCGTTTGCGAAGTCTCAGTGCATCTTGTCGGCGACATCCCGCGCGTTGGAATAGCCCAGAAGGAAGTTTCGGTCCGCCGCCAATCTTTGGTCTCTGGACAAGACCCATAGGGAATGCCGCAAAGCGAGCGGGCGACAGTCCGCGCCTAACTTACGACACCTGCCTGGCCACGTCGCTGGCATACTGCTCAAGTTCTTCGCGCGTGGCGTCCTTGGCGATGAGCAGGTAGCCGAGGCCGCCGTTCGACCAGTAGACGATGCGCGAGCCTTCCCGCTCCTCATACTCCGGCGGCTCGTCCTCGCGCCCGTTGGCGATGATGCAGAGCGCCACCGGGCCGCTTGCCGCCGACAGGTAGACGAACTGTGCCAGCGGGCGGCCGCTGTAGTCGTAGAGCTGCACGCGCCGTAGATCCGCGTCCGGCAGCGCCAGACGTTCCGGCGTGAGGTCGAGCGACAGCCGCTCGCCTACGGCCGACAATTCGGCGGTCAGCGCCGCGGGATCCTCCCGCATCACGGCGAGCGTCTCCGGCGAGATGAGCGCGTGGTATTCGGCCACCACCTGGCGCCAGCCCTTGTAGGGCGGCGGTGTCAGCATGTGGGCGACATAGCCGGCAGTTGCGCCCACAGCGAACAGGACGATCGCCGCAGCGGCCGCGAGCCACCAGCGCGACATCACCCGGGGCGCCGGACGGGCATCCTGCCGCCGCGCGAGCGCTGCTGCCAGTGATCCGTTGAGTCTGTCGGTCGGCGCGGCACCGAGCAACGCATCGTACGCCGCCGCGAGCGGCCGAACGCCCCCGCGGAGATGCTCCAGCCTTGCAGCAAGCGCCGGCTCCGCCGCAAGCCGCCGGTCTACGCGGGCGCGCTCGTCCGCCGGCAGCTCGCCGTCGAGCCACGCCGTCAGCAGGACGTCATCGTCCGCGTTCATGCCGCCGGTGATGTCAGCCGGACTTGTCATGTCTTCCACTGCTCTCTTGCGGGGCTTCCGCAGCCCCGGCATTCAGATCGGCTAGGCGCCCCCGCGCCGCAGCGAGGCGGGACATGACGGTGCCGATCGGCACCGCAAGCGTCTCCGCCGCCTCGCGATACGTCAGACCCTCGACATAGACGAGATATACGGTTTCCCGCTGGGCTTCGGGTAGCCCCTGCACCTCCCTTAACACCTGACGCGCCAGAATATTCGTCTCGGTTTCCCTGAGGCCGTCGAAGACCAGCACTGCGTCGGCATCGACCAACCCCTGGCCCTGCCTCACTTTCCGCGACCTGATCTCGTTCAGCCAGATCGAGTGCAGGATCGACATCAGCCAGCGGTCAAGGCGCGTACCGGCGGCGAACTGGTGGGAGCGCTCCAGCGCCCTGACGCAGGTCGCCTGCACGAGCTCCTCCGCAGTGTCACGATTGCCCGAGATCACCAGCCCATAGCGCCAGAGCCGCGCCAGGTGCGCGGGCAGGCCTTCCGTCGCGGGATCGTGAATGCGATCGCCCATGCCCTGAACGAATTGGCTCCGCCTGCCCCGTGTTCACCTCGCACGCGACTCTATCCGAGTTGCGAGCGGTTCTGAACAGGAGGCTCGTTCATGTCTCGTCAATCATATTTCAACGCTGCAGCAGTTGCCTTCATCCTGGCGCTCGCTGGCGCACCTGCGTTCGCGGCCGACGATGGCGGTGGCGGAGGGGGTGGAGGCGGCGGCGGAGGTGCGGGCGGCGGAGGCAGCAGCGGCGGTGCGGCGCTCGTTTGCGGCGAAGGGCGCGTGCCAGACCCGAGCGGCCAGATGTGCATCCCCTGCGGTGACGGCACCGTCTACGATGCATCGAGCAAAACCTGCGTCGCGCGGAGCTCGAGCCTGATCGACGACCGTGACCTCTATCTGCATGGCCGCGAGCTGGCGCTCGACGGACGGTACCAGGACGCGCTCGACATCTTCGACGCCATCGCCGACAAGAACGACGCGATGGTTCTGACCATGATGGGCTACGCCACACGCAAGCTCGGCAGGACAGACGAAGGCATTGCCATCTACCATCAGGCGCTCGCTATCGACCCCGACAACCTCAACACCCACGAGTATCTCGGCGAGGGCTATCTTGCGGCAGGACGGATCGATCTGGCGGAAGCCCAGCTCGACACGCTCGCCCGCCTCTGCGGCGGCACTCACTGCGAGCAGTATCAGGATCTCGAGAAGGCCATTCTCGGCGAGCCGGTCTGGAACTAGTACGCGCGGGCAGCAAGGCAAAACCCGGGGCGGAATGACCGCTCCGGGTTTTTGGTGCGGACGTTCGGGATAAAGGACCGGACGAGGAAGGACGCTGCCGGGGGTCGACGGCTCAGGAGCCCTCCCCCGCCCAGTCTTTTTCGCTGACTACGCAATACAAGACACGCCAGCTTGGCCTGACAGACGCAAGGCCGGTGCCAGCCGAGCCGCCACCAGCCCTAGCGGCGCGCTGCCATTGCTTCGCAATTTATTGATTTTGTTCAGGAATTGTTAACCGCACACGCCTCGCAATCTGCAAGTGCTCTCGCAAATTGCGAGCGTCAGTCTGCAATCCCGGTAGCTCCACGGCCGTCGCTGGCAAGCCACAGATCGAGGAAGTGATCTAGGAACGCAGCAGTCTTCCAGTCGTGGAGGGCCCGCCCCTCGAAATGCATGGGCGCCGCCTGGCCGCCCGGTATCCGTGCGTGGTCACCGATCCGCGCCGTCCACCGGTTCACCATCGCCGCCGTCAACTCGATGTGGAACTGGATCCCGAAAGCGGCCGGCCCGAACGAGAAGGCCTGGTTGGGGAACGTCTCCGCAGCGCCTTCGGCGAGAAGGGTGGCACCAGCGGGCAGCGCGAAGCCTTCGCGATGGAACTGGTGGACACGGTCCGGCCACGGCAACAGCGCGCGGCCAGCCTCTGTGGCACTGAGCCCGAACCAGCCCACCTCGATGTGGCCGTCCGCATGTGCGTCGACGGAGGCGCCGAGGTGACGGGCGAGCATCTGCGCTCCGAGGCACAAGCCCAGCAGCGGCGCCTTCTCGTTGAGCGCCACGGCCATCCAGTCGGTTTCGCGTTTCAGGTAGTCGTCGGGATCGTTGATGCTCATCGGGCCGCCGAAGACAATCGCCCCGGCATGCTCGCCGAGGCTCTCGGGCAGCGGGTCGCCGAAGCGCGGCCTGCGGACATCAAGCCGGTAGCCGCGCGCCGCAAGCCTGAGGCCGACGCGACCGGGCGTCGAATGCTCCTGGTGCAGGACGACGAGGACCGGGCGCTTGGCCTCAGCCGGCTTCATCCCTCGCCGCCTTCTTCAGCCGGATGCGCGTTTGCGACGGAACCGCGAGAAGCTCGGCCACGCGCCACACCACGTTGTCCTCGAACTCGTGCACGGAGCCGTCGGAGTAGACGAGCTTCCACATCATCTCGACGATGCGCACGCGGTCGGCCTCGTCGAGCCGGCGCTTGAGCACGCTGGTGAAGCTGTAGAGATCGACCGCCTCGGCATCGGCATCCGCGGCGGCCACGACCAGCGACTGCGCCTCGCCGTCAGTCAGACCGAACCTGCGCTGGAGGAGCGCCGTGAGCTCGGTCCGCTCACGCTCCGATACAAGGCCGTCCACGGCCATGACATGGAACAGGAGCGCCGCAGCCGCGAGCTGCACCTCGTCCTGCCCGACCTCGGCATGGTCGTCGCCCGCCGAGAAATCGGTGAGGAAGCGTCGGATGGCGGCAAGCACAGGAGGGACTCCGGCACGAAGCGTCTTGTCGCCCGGAGTTTAGTGGGATCGTTCCGGAAGCGGAACCCGGGCCGTCCGCGGCGAACCGCGCAAAAAGAAAACCGCCGGCACGCCGGCGGTTCTGGTTAGCGCGTATTCCAAATCTGCTTTGTCCCACAACGGCTGCCCGGAGCGAAAAAGCCGAGCTAATAAGCTAAATCAAGAAACCTGATCGAAAGAATCTAGGTCAGTCCGATAGACGCTAAACAGAATATCAATTGAACGCTCAGTCTTACCGAACTCTCTTTCAGCGGTGACCGCGGCGGCTCCAAACGAGCCCCGCGAATCAACGCACTGAAGATTCTATATTCGCCGCGGCGCTTTGCAAGATTCCTTTGGAATCCGCTCCGCCCGACTCGTGGCGGGATGGATCACCGCTATGCGGTGAGCCGCCGGGCATCGGCCTCCGTGAAGGGCTTCGGCCGGTCCACGGTCGACTTGATCGCCCGCACCGCACGCTTTTCGGCCGATGTGAGGATCGCCTCCATGACCTCGACGACGTGGGCGCCCATGCGCCCGGAGCAGCGCGGTTCGCGATTCCTGTGCGCCGCGTCGATAAGGTCGGCGACCCCCAGCGTCCGGTAGTTGGCACGCGTGAACGGTCCGCTCCACGGCCAATTGGCCTTGCCGAAGGGGGCATCCGCAGTGTCGATCTCGACGAAGTCGCCGCCGCGCTCGGAGGTGGCGATGGTTCCGGCGAAGAAATTGGGGTCCGGCACGAGCATAGAACCATTGAGCCCATAGAGCTCGATGGGGTTGGAGTGGCCGTGCTTCCACACGTCCCAACTCGCACCAAGCGTGATCTGCGCGCCGTTGGCGAACGCCAGGATGGCGTTGATGTTGGTGGGCGTGGTGACCTTGATCTTCTTGCCTTTCATGGGGCCCTCGGCGGTCACCAGCCGGTCCTTCGTGGCCATCGAGGCCATCGCCGTGACGCTGCTGACTGCGCCGAGCAGGCTGACCAGCGCGGTGATGTAATAGACGCCGACATCGAAGATCGGCCCGGCGCCCGGCCGGAAGAAGAAGCCGGGGTTGGGGTGCCAATGCTCCATGCCGTGGCTCATCACGTAGGCCGTGCCGCCGACGACTTTCCCAATGGCGCCCTTGTCGATCATCCGGCGGACGGTCTGGTATCCGGCACCCATGAAGGTGTCCGGCGCGCTGCCGAGCTTGAGCTTGCGCCTGTCGGCCTCGCTCACGAGCTTCGCCGCGTCCCTGGCGTTGAGCGCCAGCGGCTTCTCGGTATAGGCGTGCTTGCCCGCCGACAGGATGGATTTGGTGACGTCGTAGTGGACGTCCGGGATCGTCAGGTTGATGACCGCCTCGATCCCGTCGTCCTTGAGCAATCCATCGACCGTCAGAGCCCGCACCGAGAATTGCTCGGCGCGCGCCTTCGCAGCCGCGGGCACGATGTCCGCCACCGCCACGATCTCGACGTTGTTGAAGATCGGCGCGAGGCGCAGGTACGCCTCCGAGATATTTCCGCAGCCGATGATGCCTACTGCCGCCCGCCTGGCCATCGCCCTCAACCCCTTCCGATCAGACCACTGACGTACTTGTAGGAATTGGCGGCAAAGGAGCGCCAGTCGGACGGATTGTCGTTTTCCATGACGAGCAGCGTCGCCCCCGTGCCGGCAAGCGCCGGCCAGATCGCGTTCCAGTCGATCGTGCCTGCCCCGACATCCGTCCAGCCGTCGTCCTTGGTCACGCCGGCCGGCGCAGTATCCTTGATGTGGAACGCGGCGACCTTCGAGGCATACTTCGACACCTCCGTCGGGATGTCGGCGTTGGCGCGCGCGATCCACGCCACGTCCGGCTCGAACAGCACGCCCTCGCCCGCCAGGATATGGTCGATCGGCCGCAAGCCGTCAGCGAGCTTGGCATACTCGAAGTCGTGGTTGTGCCAGGCCAGCTTGAGGCCAGCGGCCGTGAGCGCTGCGGCATGGCCGGCGAGCCGCTCGCCGAACGCCGCCCAACCGGCCGCATCCTTCGGCCGGGCATCGCCACCGACATGGGGCAGGACGACCGTCTCGAGACCCAGTGTCTTGGCGACGTCGATCGCCTTCGCCCGGTCGTCGTCCAACAACTGCAACTGGACGTGGGCGGTGGGCACGGCGAGGCCGAGCGCATCGGTCTTGGCGCGGAATCCCTTGGGATCGTCGATGTAGTTGCCGGCGTAGGGCTCGACCGCGTCGTAGCCGATCGCGGCAAGGCCCTCGAGGACGGCATCGACCGGCGGAAAATTGCGCGCGCTGTAGAGCTGGTACGAGATACGATAGTTCGCCATTGCGTGACTTCTTTCTGGAGTGGAAACGAGTGACTAGAGCCGGTTGCCGCTCTCTGCGTCAAACAGCGACGCCAGCGCCGGCTGGAAGCTCGCGTTGACCGCCTGGCCGAGGTCGTAGGTCTCATCGGCGCCAATGCGAACCGAAACTGTGTCGCTGCCGACCGTGCCCCACAGCAGGCTGTCGGCCCCCATGGGATCGACGAGCGAGACCGTGACCGGCAGGCTGGAAGGGCCACCGCCCTTGATCTCGATCTGCTCGGGCCGGACGCCGAGCACGGCGCGCTGGCCTTCCTCGGGCGGCGTCGCGAACTCGTAGCCGGCGAGCGGAACGTCGGTGCCGTCCTTGAGTCGGATGGCCACGCTGCCGTTGGCCTTGGCGATCGAACCCTCGAGGAAGTTCATGGCCGGCGAGCCGACGAAGCCCGCCACGAACAGGTTGACCGGCTTCCGGTAGATTTCCCTTGGCGTGGCGAGTTGCTGGATCAGCCCGCCGTGCATGACGGCGACGCGATCGGCAAGCGTCAGCGCTTCGATCTGGTCGTGGGTGACGTAGATCATCGTCGAGCCGAGGCGGATGTGGAGCTTCTTCAACTCCACGCGCAGCTCGGTCCGGAGCTTCGCGTCGAGGTTGGATAGCGGCTCGTCGAACAGGAACACGTCCACGTCGCGGACGAGCGCGCGGCCGATGGCGACACGCTGCCTCTGGCCGCCGGAAAGCTCTGATGGTCGGCGCTTCATCAGCGGCTGGATCTGGAGGAGATCGGCGGCGCCCTTGATCCGCCGCTGGATCTCGTCGCGCGGCACCCGCGCCGTCTTCAGCCCGAAGGAGAGATTGCCCTCCACCGTCATGCGCGGGTAGAGCGCGTAGGACTGGAACACCATGCCGATGTGCCGGTCCTTCGGCTCCTTCCAGGTGACGTTGTCGCCGGCGATCCAGATCTGCCCGTCGGCAATGTCGAGCAGTCCCGCGATCGAGTTGAGCAGCGTGGACTTGCCGCACCCCGACGGCCCGAGGAGCACGAGGAACTCGCCTTCCTCCACGTCGATGTTCAGGTTCTGCAGAACCTTGAGGTTGCCGAACGTGACGTCGAGGTTGCGGACGGAAACGTGCGCCATCGCTTATCAGCCCTTGACCGCGCCGGCCGCGATGCCGCGCACGAAGAGTTTGCCGGAGACGAAGTAGACGATCAGCGGCACAGCCGCCGTCAGGATGGTCGCCGCCATGTTGACGTTGTACTCGCGCACGCCCTGGATCGAGTTGACGATGTTGTTGAGCTGGACCGTCATCGGATAGTTGGGCTGACCGGCGAAGACCAGGCCGAACAGGTAATCGTTCCAGATGCCGGTCACCTGAAGGATGATGGCGACCACGAAGATCGGCGCCGACATCGGCAGCATGATCTTGAAGAAAACACCCCAGAATCCCGCCCCGTCGATGCGCGCCGCCTTGAACAGCTCGATGGGCAACGACGCGAAATAATTGCGGAAGAGCAGCGTCAGGATGGGCATGCCGAAGATAGTGTGGACAAGGATCACCGCCCACAGAGTCGAGTAGATGCCCATGCGCGACGTCAACAGCACCAGCGGGTAGAGGAACACCTGGTAGGGGATGAACGAGCCGACCAGGAGCACGGTGAAGAAGAACTCCGAACCCTTGAACCGCCAGTAGGAGAGCGCGTAGCCGTTCACCGAGGCGACCGCGATCGACACAATCACGCTCGGCACGGTGATCTTGACCGAGTTCCAGAAGCCGACCTTGAGCCCCTCGCAATAAAGACCGGTGCAGGCATGGTCCCACGCCTTGACCCAAGGCTCGAAGGTGACCTCCAGCGGCGGGGAGAAGATGTTGCCGAGGCGCACCTCCGGCAGTCCCTTGAGCGACGTGACGATCATCACGTAGAGGGGGATCAGGTAGTAGATCGCCGCAATGATCAGTCCGCCGTAGACCATCACCCTGGATGGCGCCAACCGGCGCACCGGTTTCGGGCCTCGCGGTTCGATCGCGGTCCGCGGCGAGTCCATCGCGACTGCGCTCATGCCCCCTCCTCAGGTCCGCTTGTAGCCGAATTCATAGAATGCCCAGGGCACGACGATGATCGCCACCGCCAGGAGCATGACCGACGAAGCCGCCAGGCCGAGCGCAAGGTTGGAGGCGAACATGAATTCGTAGACGTAGACAGCGGGGAACTGGGACGAGAGGCCCGGCCCGCCGCCGGTCATGGCGACCACCAGGTCGTAGATGCGCACGATGCCCGACGCGACGATGACCAGCGCCGTCACGAAGACCGGCCGCATCATGGGTATGACGACGAAGAGGTAGGTTCGCCATTTCGGGATGCCGTCGACCCGCGAGGCCTTCCAGATTTCGTCGTCAATGCCCCTGAGGCCGGCAAGCATCAGCGCCATGACGAGCCCGGTGCCCTGCCACAGGCCGGCGATGACCAGCGTGTAGACCACCATCTGCCGGTTGGCGATCCAGTCGAACGTGAAGCTCTCCCAGCCGAGGCCGCGCACCGTCTGCTGCAGGCCGAAGGCCGGGTTCAGGATCCACGCCCAGACGATGCCGGTAATCACGAACGACAGCGCGAAGGGATAAAGGAAGATGGTGCGAAAGGTGTTCTCGAAGCGGATCTTCTGATCCATCAGAACCGCGAGAAGGAAGCCGATGACGAACGAGAACGTCAGCCCGAACACGCCGTACTTGAACATGTTGGCGACGGAGATGTTCCAGCGGCGGTCGCTGAACAGGCGATTGTAATTGGCGAAGCCGACGAAATCGCCGTTGGCCAGCACGCGGGAATTCGTCAGCGAATAGTAGATCGTCCAGATCGTGCAGCCGATGAAGACGAACAGCACCGTCCACACCATCGGAATGGCGGCGATCTTCGCGCTCATGTTGCGGAAGATTTTCAGCGGCGGCCGGACTACGACCGCATCGGCCGGAACAATACGCGCGTCTTGAGCGCTGACCGTCATGCTTGCCCCACGCGTCCCTCGTGGTGAAGGCTAAGAGTTGAGCACGGTCAGCATAGCCGACCGTGCTCGCTTTTAGATAGACGGCCCTAGTTGATGGGCGCCGCCTGCTCGATGATGTCAACGAACTGCTGGTGAGCGTCTTCGAC
>CAZXKZ010000032.1:0-8698 GCA_964641825.1 uncultured Bauldia sp. | reverse complement strand
ATGGACGTGTCCGTGAAGAACTCGTTGCGCAGGTCGCGGATGCGGTAGATGTCTTCGCGCAGCATCATCTGGGCGTTGTTCGGGACGATGTTGGCGGAATCGGCCATGATCTCCAATCCCTTCTTCATGCAGGCATTGGCTGCATTCAGATCTACGTCCTGACGGATCGGCATGGAGCCCTTCTTCAGGTTGAAGGCAACCTGCACCGGGGCCGAGATCATCAGTGACGCCAGCGCGAGCTGCGTCTCAGTCACGGCCGGATCGCTGTTCTTCGGGAAGTAGAACACGTCACCACCGGTGTTGACGATGGGATACGTTCCAACGCCGGCGATACAATCGTAGTCGGTGCCGGCGACCTGGTTGGCCACCGCGAACTCGCCCTGGGCCCAGTCGCCCATGACGTTGGCGCCGGCCTTGCCGGTGATCACGAGGCTGACGGCGTCGTTCCACTGCGGGACGATTTCCGCCGGGTCGATGAGCTTGCGGGCCTCATCAAGCTTCTGCCAGACGGCAAGGCTGAGGTCGCCCTTGGCGACGTCGAGATCGCGATCCTTGTAGATCTTGATGAAGTTCTCGATGCCGAGCACGCCAACTTCGATGTTGTCGGAGAGCGTGCTGATCGGCCAGCCCTGCGCGGCCGAGATCGGGATGATGCCCTTCTCGCGGAGCGTCGGCCCAGCGGCGACGACCTCGTCCCAGGTCGTCGGCGGCGTCAGGCCGGCGTCCTCATAGACATGGCGGTTGGTCCACATCCAGAAGCCGGAGTGGATGTTCACCGGAACGCACCACACCTTGCCGTTGCGGATACAGGTCGGATCGAGCTGCGTCTTCGGATAGACAAAATCAGCCCAGCCTTCCTTGGTGGCGAGGTCCGTGAGGTCGAGGAGCAGCCCGGCGTCGATGAGCGCATCGGCATCCGTGCCAGGGTTGAACTGCGTTGCGCACGGCGGATTTCCGCCCTGGATACGGCTGATGATGATCGGACGGGCGGTGTCGCCGGAGCCGCCGATGGCGCCGTCAACCCAGTTGCCCTTGCCGGAATCGTTCAGCGCCTTCGCAAATTCCGCCACGGCTGCGGCTTCGCCGCCGGACGTCCACCAGTGCGTGACCTCGCAGTCGGCAGCCATCGCCTGGCCACCGAACAGGACGACCGCACCGGCCATGCCGAGCAGCGTCTTGGTGTAGTGAGTCATTCCATTCCTCCCTTCTTTCGGCTCGCCACGCGAGCCGGACATGAAAAAGTCTCGAGTTCCGGAAGTTTCAGTCAGGACGGTCCGGGCGGACCCCTGTTCGCAGTCCAAAACCGCGAGCGGCGCGCAAAGCGCCGGTAGTCTCCTCCCTGTGTCGCGCGCGCCGCTTTCACGGAGCTGTCGCATGATCCACCCGCTCTCCCGGCGGGCAGTACACCGACGGTGCAACCTTTGATTTTCGGGGCAGCTTCGCTGCCGATCCTCGCCAGTTGCTGTGCGCCTTATTGGCACATCTTCATGCTTTGTCCGTTCACGAGGAGGGACCGTTCCGGTCAATCCTGCTAAAGCATCGCGGGTAAACCGACTCGCCAATACCTTTGTAAACGATTACATTCAATCCTTATTCGAAGCGGCTGCGAAGTCAATGGCGATTGTGGAAGCGCTTCCAAACTAGCTAACGCCAATATGCCCCAGTCTTCCCGAGCCAGAGGCGGCCGCGCCACCGTGACCATCCGCGACGTTGCGCGGCGCGCCGGCGTCTCGACCGCCACCGTCAGCCGCGCGCTCGCCAATCCCGACCGCGTCGCCACCGCCACGCGCGAAGCAGTGATCGCAGCCATCGAGGAAACCGGCTTCACGCCGAACGCTTCGGCGCGAAGCCTCCGCGCCCGCTCGACGAAGATGGTGCTGGCGCTCCTCCCTGGCCTCGGCAACTCATTCTACACCCCGATCCTGAATGCGGTGGAGGAAGTTCTGTCACTGGCCGGTTACGGCATGATCATGGGCAACACGAGCATGGATCAGGCGCGCGAGGCCCACTACGATCTTCTCGTGCGCGCCGGACAGGTCGACGGCGTCATGCTGCTGACGGGACGCCTCCCCAACCCTGCCTTCGCCGAGCTCAACGCCTTCACGCCGATCACGCTCATCTGCAACGACATCCCCGGCATCGACGGCCTCCCGGTCATCGAGACCGACAACCACGACGCAGCACGCGTCGCGGTTACCCATCTCATCGAGCTCGGCCACCGCCGCATCGGCCACGCGATCGGGCCGACCGACAACATCGAAGCCGTCTATCGGCTGGCCGGCTATCGCGAAGCGCATCGCAATGCCGGGCTGCCGGTCGACGAGAGCATCATCTGGCAGGGCGCGTTCAACTTCGAGGCAGGCGTGCGCGTCGCGCAGCAGTTCCTCGATCATCCCGATCCGCCGACCGCCATGTTCACGTCCAATGACGAAATGGCGATGGGCTTCCTGCGCATCGTGAAGGACGCAGGGCTCCGCGTGCCGCAGGACGTTTCGGTCGTGGGCTTCGACGATATCGAGTTCGCGCGCTACTTCGACCCCGCGCTGACGACGATGCACCAGCCGCGCGCCGAGCTCGGCCGGCTGGCCGCCGAGTCACTTCTGGCGCGCATGGCCGGCAACAACGACGGCCCGCTCCGGACGCGCCTCAAGTGCTCGCTACTGGTGCGGGAAAGCACGACCGCACCGCCGCGCCGCGCTTCGCGCAGCCGGGAGCGCACCGCGCGCGAGACGGGCGCATCCGCCTGAAGCCTAGTAACCGCACTCGTCGTAGGGGCACTCGCACTGCCAGTAGGGGCACGGCTCCTGCGGGAAAATCTCGTCCAGCCTGACGGTCGAGCTGTCGGGAACCTCGAACTCCTCGTGCTCGCCGGGCAGGAACGCGCCATAGAGCGGATAGGGCGGGATGCCGACGACGGCAAAGAACTCGCCATCCGGCGTGAACGGCCCGGTGATGGCGCCACCAGGGGCGATAAACAGAGCCTCACCAGGGCGGAGCGTGTACTCGACGCCGCCCACGATGATGACGACCGTGCCCTCCTGCGCGGTGCAGTAGTCGCCCGCCGCCGAGGAGTAGCAGTCGACGATGGTGCCCCTGACGCCGATGTTGGCGAAGGGGGTGCGCAATTCGTAGTTGCCGGGATTCTGCGAACCCGTGATGAAGCGGAACGCACCGCGCGTGGTCGAGAGCACCACGTTGCCGACGCCAGTCGCCGGATCGAAGACGAACCGGTCGAGCGTCACGTCCGACAGCGGCCCGATGGAGAGGCTGGTCTCGTCGAGGAAGAGGAGCTGGGCCATCGACTGCTGGCCCGTGCTGATGACCTCGTTCTGGAACACCTCGCTGCCGGCAATGATCGACCGCTGCGCGCCGCCGAGATTGCCGGCGACCTGGTTCTGTGCAGCGGCAGCCACGCCGATCCTGTCGGCGGCAGCCGCACCCGTCGGGAACAAGGCGACGACAATCGCAAGTGCCGACAGCACTGCGGCCGCGTATCCGCGCGCGATCATGTCGATTTTCTCCGAATTGTCCGCATCAGGCCTCGATTCGAGTCTACGCCCGGCCCCCGCATATCGCCAGCACCCCATTTCCGGACCGCAACAAATGACGATGGTGTTGCGGGGTCGCCATAGCCAAGGACTCGCGCGCTGGCTTACCCTTGGCGAAGGGTCCGACTCACCGGGCCCTCGAGGTGCGGCTATGCAGGTCAGATCGGTGGTGCGCGTCACTGCGGTGGCGGCGTTTGTCGCCGCGCTGTGGACGGGTTTCGCCGGCGACGTACGCGCCGACGAGCTCACCGACGTCTACGCCCGGATCATCACCAATCCCGTCGACGCTGATCTCAACCTTCAGTACGCGATGATCGCCGAGGGGCGCGGCGAATACCGCAAGGCCCTGGCGGCGTATGAGCGTATCCTCATAAACCATCCGGACAACGAGCCGGCGAAGCGCGGACTGCAGCGCGTGCGGCGCCTGATCGAGCCTCCCGTCAACCTGAAGACGATAGAGTTCGGCGCGGTCGTCGAGTCGAACCCGCTTCACGACGCCAACGGAAGTCCCGCGGATATCTACGGCTACGGCCGGTTCAGCGTGCGCGATGAGCGCGCGCTTGGTGCATACCGCTGGCGCACGCTTTTCAGCGCCTACGGCGAAGGCCATGCACGCGAGGACCAGCTCAACTACGGCGTCCTCACCGCGGAGACCGGCCCGCTCATCGACCTTCCGGGCACGATGACCGCTTTCCGCCCCGCGATCGGGGCTGGCACCGCCGCCTTCGACGGGCGCTTCTACTATTGGGACGTGAACGCCAGTGCCGGCCTCGAAGGCTACCTCCAGGGCGCCTATCAGTGGGCGCGCCTACGCGCCGGATACCGGCAGTTCGATCCGTCCTTCACCACCACCGACGGCTTCTACGCGGATCTGACTGGCAAATTCTCGTTCCAGAACGTCGTCCACGACAAGGATGTCTTCTCGATCGCGCCGCGCCTCAGGTGGAGCGGGATCAACGGCCTGCCGAACGATGGCGGCGACGAGTTCGCGCCCGGCCTCTACACCGAGGCCGGCGGCACCATCGAGTACGCAAAGGTGATCACCGACGCGGTGAGCGCCGCCGTCAACTTCCGCATCAACCAGCGCTGGTTCGAGGATATCGGATCGGGCGCGCGGCAGGACCTGCTGCTTTCACCCGGCGCCGGGCTGGTCTTCTCGGGCCTCTTCGGCGTCCAGACCGACCTGCGCCTCGACTATCGCTACGAGTGGAACGACTCGAACGACGACGACCACGACTGGCAAAACCATTTGCTGAAGATCGGCATTACCGCCCGGCGCTAGAAACCGCCGATCAGCCGAACGCCGTCCAGTAGAGAACCGCCGCGATCGCCACGTAGGTGAGGTGGTGCGCGAGCTGGTCGAGACCGAGCGCCAGCCAGAAGTTCGCGTCCGTCGCGGTCCAGCCATAGCGTCGGATGACGTTCTCCTTGGTCCAGTCGATGTGATAGTGGACCACGAACTCGCCAGCGACGATGGCGAGCCCGACGATGAACGTCGGCGTCAGCACGAAGAAGGCGATCGTGGTCGCCAGCGCATGTATCCCCGAATGGACGATGCCACCGGGGTGTCCGTATGTGCCTTTGTTGAGAAGCTGCCAGCGTGTCTGCAGCGGATAGTCGCACACGAAGTGCTTTACGATCAGGATCAGGAATACGGCAATCAACGCCGCGCCAGGCTCACTCACGTCCCCACACCTCAACTGCCCCGCTGCGTCGTTTCCCGGCGCCCGTCCATTAGATAAGCATCGCACGTGGATATTTGGTGTGACCTCGGTCACACCGCTGAATCCCGCGGCTTGACTGCCTTTTACGCTTGCCCGGTATCCTATTTGGTTGTCGCCGTAAACGTGCCGTCCCAGTCGGGCGGCGGCGGGCTCTCCCGCCACTCGGCGATGCGGCCCCGGTAAACGGCGTAAAGGCCGCCGAGTCCGGTTATTCCCAGCGCCTCGCACTCCGCGATCGCCTGTTCGGCCCCGTCCCAGTCGCGGCCGCGGTAGCGGTCGAGCATAGCCGTATGCCGCGGGGCGAGGGTCGCGAAGGCGCTGTCGTCGGAGCCCAGCGCCTCGTAGGCGGTATAGACCCGCAGCGGTTGCGCCCGCCCCTTGACGCGCATCACGTCGAGCTCGATCGCCTTGATGCCGTTGAGGCGGCCGACGGTGGTTTCGCCAAGCACGATCGGCACGCCGTAGACCTTGGACAGGCCCTCCAGCCGCGAGGCGACGTTCACATCGTCACCGATCGCCGAATAGTCGAAGCGCTGCGACGAACCGAGGTTGCCCACACAGCAGTTGCCGGAATTGATGCCGATGCCGATGGCGACCTCGGTGTGCGTGCGGCCGGCAGCTTCTGCATCCTTCCGCCATTGCACGTTGAGGTCTTCCATCCGCCGGATCATGGCGAGCGCCGACTTCAACGCATTTTCGGGATGGTCTTTGTCGTCGAGCGGCGCGTTCCAGAACGCCATGATGGCGTCGCCCATGTACTTGTCGATGGTGCCACGGTTGGCGAGGATGATCTCGGAAAGCGGCGTGAGCAGCGTGTTGATGAACCGCGTCAGCTCGTGAGCGGAGAGTTTCTCCGAGATCGACGTGAAATTGCGCACGTCGCAGAACAGCAGCGACAGCTCACGCACCTCGCCGCCGAGCTCGAGTTTGCCGGGGTGCTTGACGATCTCGTTCACTACCTCCGGCGAGACGTAATAGCCGAACGCCTTCCGCACCTCGCTCTTCTGCTGCTCGGAGCGCCGGTAGACGTAGACGATGATGACGATCACCAGGACGAACAGGACCAGCGCGGTATAGGACGGATCGAACAGCAGTCCGTGAACCGCGTACGCCAGGTATCCGCCGCCGAGCACCAGCCCGATCGTGGCAAGGCCGATCGCGGCCGAAGCAAGCGCCGACAGCCGCGGCAGCAAAGCCGCCAGCAGCAGCCCGAGCAGGATCATGGCCGCCAGCTCGAAGCCGACCGCATCGTCGAGGCGCGTGATCGTTGAGCCGCGCAGGATATGCTCGACCGCCTGCGCATGCACCTCGACGCCGGCGATCGACGGATCGAGCGGTGTCGCCCTGAGGTCGAGCAGCCCCGGCGCGCCGGTGCCGACAAAGATGATGCTGCCGGCGATCTCGTTGGGATCGTTCTCGCCGGCAAGCACCTTCCACGCCGGGATGTAGGCTGCGGAGTTCGAGGGCCGGAACTGCATCCAGATGGCGCCGTCCGAATCCGTCGGGATCTCGATGGCGCCGACCTTGATGTGGTTGAGCCCCGTCTCCTGGCCGAAGGCCTCCTGCCCGCTCGCGTTGGAAGCCTTCAGCACGTAGGTGCCCGCGTTCTGGGCGACGCGCAGCGCCTCGGTCAGGAGCGTCGGCACGTACTGGTCGCCGATGCGGTAGACCAGAGGCAGGCGGCGCACGACCTGATCGCGGTCGGGCACCCAGTTGACCGAACCGATGCCGGAAGCGGCCGCGTCGAGCTCAGGCAGGTTGGAGGTGGAGCCGAGGAACGGGCGGATAAAGGGCTTGGGATCATCGCCGGCCACTGCGAAGCCGGCCTTCTGAGGCGGCGGCGGCGCTTCCCGCTCCGTGAGAATGGTCGCCAGCACCGTGGGACGCGCGGAAATCGCTTGGGCGAACTCCGCGTCGTGGCGCGGCATGCGCTCGATGACGGGCGCGATCTCGGCCGCTTCCGCATCTTCGAGCAGGGCGAGCGCGACTTCCGGCGAGGTCCGGTCGGGCTCCGAGAACAGGATATCGAAGGCGACCACCGCTGCGCCCTGATCGACGAGCTTTTCCAGTAGGTCCGCCATGATGAGCCGCGACCAGGGCCACTGGCCGACCCGCTCCAGCGACGCCTCGTCGATGTCGACCACCCGCACCGGCAGGTTGGGATCGTATTCGGCGGGCTTGAGAAGCTGGTAGGAATCGAACGCGATCAGGCGGAGGGCCTGCACGAAGAACGGATCGGCGAAGCGCACGACAGTCGCGATCGCCAGGATCGCGATGACGACAATCACATAGAGGTTGCTGGCGCGGTTGAGCATGGCCGGTCCGGTTGGGCGCAGGCGGACACTATCGCGCCCGGAAGGCCGCCTTCAACTGCGCTGGCCGCGTCAGATGACGCCCTTGTCAGCAGCGCCCTCCCAAGCGAATGTCCGGCGCGAATTCGGGAGCGGAGCAGGAACCGTCCATGAGCAAGGTATTCGTCATCGCGCAGGGCGGCGGGCCGACCGCCGTCATTAACCAGACCGTGGCCGGCGCTGCCCTTGCGGCGCGGAAACGGCATCCGGGCGCGAAGGTACTGGGCGCACGGCATGGCGTCCGCGGCATCCGCAACGGCAAGTTCTTCGATCTCGGCGCTTTCTCCGACGACGACCTCCATCGCTTCGCGGCCACGCCGAACGCGGCGCTGGGCTCGACCCGCGACAAGCCGGACGAGGCCTACTGCGGCCAGATCCTCGAAGGATTGCGCAAGGTCTCCGCCGATGCGTTCATCTACATCGGCGGCAACGACACCGCCGGCACGCTCCAGATCCTGTCCGCAAGCGCTGGCAGCGATATCGCTTTCGTGCATGCGCCCAAGACCATCGACAACGACCTTGTCGAGAACGACCACACGCCCGGCTTCATCTCGGCCGGGCTTTTCGTCGCCCATGCCTTCCTGTCGATGGACCTCGATTTCCGCGCGCTGCCCGGCGTCTATGTCGGCATCGTCATGGGCCGTCACGCCGGCTTCCTCACCGCCGCTTCGGCCGCATGGCGGCGCGACGAGAGCGACGGGCCGCATCTCGTGTACGTGCCGGAGCGCCCCTTCTCGACCGAGCGTTTCATCGACGACGTGCGCGCGATCCGCGAGCGGCACGGCCGCTGCGTCGTCGCCATGTCCGAGGGCATCACGACGGAGGACGGCAAGCCGGTGATCGAAAGCCTCGTCGGCACACTCGAACGTGACGCGCATGGCAACGTGCAGCTTTCGACCGGTGATCTCGGCGTCGCCGTCCAGGCCGCACTCTCCTCGGCGTTCCCGAAGGTGCGCGCCCGCGTCGATACCTTCGGCTACCTGCCCCGTGCCTTCTCGGCGACCATCGCCGAAACCGACCGCACGGAAGCCTTCGACATAGGCGCCTATGCGGTCGAGGCCGCGGAACGCGGGAG
>CAZXKZ010000031.1:2786-19600 GCA_964641825.1 uncultured Bauldia sp. | reverse complement strand
TCGGCATCGGGATCAGGCGGGCGGCAACCGTGCCCTGCCGGAAGAAGCGCGCCTCGACCAGCGCACCGGAGGTTTCCGGCATGCTCTGGTCGAACAGGAAGTTGCCGACGGAGTAGACCCACTGGGTGGCGCCGCCGCGCAACGCCTCTATGTCCTTCGAAGCCTGGTGGCTGTGCGCGCCAACGACCAGCGCGACGCCGCAATCGTGGAGCGCCTCGGCGGTGGCGCGCACCTTCGCGTCCGGCTCGCTCGTGTACTCGCGGCCCCAGTGGACGACCGCCACGATCGGCGGTTCCGCCGCGATGTCGCAGGCGATGGCCGCATCGTCGGTGTAGTGGTCGCTGCCGAGGTAGGCGAGGCTTTGGACGAAGTTGAGGGCGATCATGCGGAACGCGCCGAGATCGGCGGCCTGGCCGTGAACGACCGGCACGACGCCAGCTCCGGCAAGGATGCGCTGCGACTCCGCCAACCCGAGCGCGCCGAGATCGTAGCTGTGGTTGTTGGCGAGACTCGCCGCGACGGCGCCAAGCTGCGCGAGGACGGGTAGCGCGATGTCGGCGCTCATCACATGCGCGGTAGCCGGCGCTCCGACGACCGGTTCGTCCACAATCGCGCCCTCGAGGTTGACGACGAGCGGCGCACCCTGGGTGACGCGCGCGACGGCAGAGGCGATCGCCGCGGTCGCGCCGGGATCGCTGAGCGCGGGCGTCAGGAAGCGCCCGAGCAGCGTGTCGCCAGCAAAGTATGTCACCTGCTGGTCATCATAGCGGAACGCCGCGCCGGCGTCCGGTTCGCGGAGATAGGCGGTGACGACATAGCTCGTGGTCACGTCGCGGCCGCCGGAATATTCGGCCGAATTGCGGTTGGCGAGAACGACCGGGCGGGCGCCGAGCGCGTTCTGGAGCGCCATCTGGACGAACTGCGCCGCCTTCGAATCCATGTGCGAGGGCTGGAGGAGCGGCGGCACTGCATCGGGATCGCCTGCGGCAATGATCCCCAGCGTCTCCTGGTCGCGCACGATCGCCTCCGGCAGCGGCCGGTAGTGCGAATAGTCGGTGGACTGCACGACGAGCGTGCGGTCGTCCACCAGCGGCGCGATCGCTTCGGCTGCGGCGCGCCATTCTTCGGGCCGCGCGTTCACCGAGGCCAGAATCGGGACGAGCGTCGCTTCCGGGAAGAAATGCTTCACGAACGGCACCACCGAATGCAGGCCATGCTCGTGCGACACGTCGTCGAGCCGTGCGAAAACGCCCGGTTCGCCGAGCAGTCGCTCGACGGCGGGCACGTCGGTGGCGATTGCGCCGTAGACCGTGTCGAGATCCTGGCGCGTGGTCGCGAAGCCGTGCGCGACCTTGTCGAAATGATCGGGCGAGATGAGGATGATGCGGTCGTAGCCGCTGCCCGATGCCGCCCAGAAGCCCCGCGCGATGAGGTCGGCGGCGAGCAAATGGTGCGGCACCGTGATGCCGGTGACGCCGGGCGGCGGCGTGAATGCTGGCCGCTCCACTGCAATGGCGCGGTCTATGAGGCCACGGTCCTGTGTCGCCGTGATGAAGCCGCCGTCCGCCGCGGCCGGCAGCGGCGCAAGCAACAGCAGAAACGCAAGGAGAGGGGCCTTGGGCCGGCAGCGATGCAGCACGAACAGCCGTTGTTGATGGAACCCGGTATCGCCGGCTGAACCCTGCCGCGTCGAAGCGCCCGCCGCAAGGCCGCTTGCGCGTGAGGCAGAAAGGGTCAAAGTCCCTCGCCATGGCAGAGGAGCCCGATCCGACGACGCGGGAAGACACCCACGCGTCCTCGCAAATGCTGAAGTCGCTCGCCTCCGGCGAGGGCGAGACGGTCTCTTTCCTGGACATGATGAACGCGGCCGGGGCCCGCGTTCACGGACTCGCACTGCTGCTGCTCGTGTTGCCCGAAACGGTGCCGCTGCCCTTGCCGAGCGCGTCGCTGGTGCTGGCGATCCCGCTTTTCCTGATCTCGCTTCATCTGGCGATCTTCGGCGAGGGGAGCCGCTGGCCGGCACGTCTCAACACCGTTCAGATCAAGCGCTCCGCAGTGGCGGCGACCGCGCGCTACGTCTCGCCGGTGCTGGAATGGTTCGAACGCATGTCGCGCAATCGCTGGCGGATCGTCGCCCGCCACGACCGCGTCATCGGGATCGTGTGCGCGTACCTGTCGCTGATCCTTCTCCTGCCGATCCCGTTTCTCAACACGCCCCCGGCGATCTCCATGGCGCTGATCGCGCTCGGCCTCATCCAGCGGGACGGCCTGCTGGTCATGCTCGGCTTCGTCGGAACCGCGGCCACCACTATTGCATTGATCTGGATCGTGGTGCTGGCGGGCGGCATGATGGCCAACTCCGGCTGACGGGGCGCGGCTGAGCTCTATTCTGACGAAAAGTGAGGGTTTTCCACGAAATGGCAAAGACGAGCATCAGGAACGGCGACTGGGTTGTCGTCTGCGACGGCGAGAAGGCGCTGATCTTCGAGAACACAGGCGATGCCGATATCATCAACCTGGTGACGCGCGAGACGCTTGCCGCGGCCAACAACGCGGCGACCAGCGAACAGGGTACCGACCGGCCCGGCCGCGTCCACCAGAGCGTCGGCACCGCCCGGAGCAGCGTCGAGCAGACCGATTGGCACGACCGCGCCGAGCAGGCCTTCCTCCGCGACGTTGCCGGCCGCCTCGACCGCGCGGTGCAGGCTGGCGACATGAAGGCGATCGTGCTGGTGGCGCCGCCGCGTGCCATGGGCGTGCTCCGCGCCGAGCTTTCGCCGCATGTCGTCAAGGCGCTGCGGGCCGAGATCGCCAAGGACTACGCAGGGATGCCCACCGACCAGATCGAGAAGCACCTCGCCGGCTAGGCGCTGCCCGGCCCCAAGGCTTCCGTGCGGCGGGGGGTAGGATACGCACCTTTCGCGCAACAGGTGTATACTGGCGCCCATGTCGGACGCCGAGCCCCTGTTTTCCGTGCTGCGCCGTACGGCGAACCCGGCGGTCGTTGCCGCGATGGAGGACCTCGTCCTCAATGGCGCCGATCATCAACTGAACCGCATCAACGTGCTCGATTTCGCCCGCCGGCGCGGGTTCAGCGAGGGCGACGCCATCGCTGCCTTCCTGCATGCCTCGCGCCTCGGCATCTTCGAGATGTCGTGGAACGTGCTGTGTCCGGGCTGCGGCGGGGTGCTGGGCGCCAATGCCAGCCTGAAGGGCGTCCATGACGACGTCTACACCTGCCGCCTCTGCGCCGCCGGCTATGAGCCGACGCTCGACGAGATGGTGGAAGTGGCCTTCACCGTCAGCCCACGCGTGCGCCGGATCGCCGCGCACGATCCCAATACGCTGCCGCCATATGAATACTACCGGCAGGTCTTCTGGGGTTCGGGCTTCGACATCCCCGACGAAGGCATCGAGGCCGAGATGGAGGAGGCGACGCTCGATATTCTCGAGCTGCCGGGCGGGCAGAAGGCGTTCCTGACGATCCTCCTGCCGGAGGGCAACATCGTCGTCTTCGAGCCGGTGACCCACGCCGCGCATTTCATCCTCGTGTCGGGTGAACCAACGCGGGACCGCCAGGCGCTGTCGATCACCTACAACGAGATCAGCCCGCCGAGCGGCGAGTACCAGATGCGGCCGGGGCCGCTCAGGATCGCGCTCGAAAACCAGACGCAGGTCCGCGTCATTCCCTCGGTGTGGGTACTGAGCGACAAGATGGCCGCCATCATCGGCCGCCGGAAGCCGTTCCTCACCGCCAAGCGCCTGCTCTCGAACCAGACGTTCCGCGATCTCTTCCGCGCGGAGGCGCTCGACATCGACCAGCGGCTCAAGATCCTCAGCCTGACGTTCCTGTTCACCGACCTCCGCGGCTCGACGGCGCTCTACGAGCGCGTCGGCGACCTGTCCGCCTACGATCTTGTGCGCTCGCACTTCCAGGTGCTGCACGACATCGTCGCCGCGGAATCGGGCGCTGTCGTCAAGACGATCGGCGACGCGGTGATGGCGACCTTTGCGACGCCGGACCGCGCCGTGGCGGCCGCATTGCGCATGCGCGATGGCATGCGCAAGCTGAACGAGGAGAGCGGCCACCTCGACCTCCTACTCAAGATCGGCATCCACGAGGGGCCGTGCCTTGCGGTCAACCTGAACGACCGGCAGGACTACTTCGGGCAGACAGTCAACATCGCCTCGCGCGTCCAGAACCTCGCCGAATCCTACGCGATCTTCGCCACTGAGCCGGTGGTCGAGAACCCCGACTCGGCGAAGCTGCGGGCCTCCGCCGGGCTCATGCGGACGCCGCAGCATCTCCAGGTCAAGGGCGTCACCGAGCGGGTGAAGATTTACGAGATACCGTAGCGCGGGATCAGTCCGCGCCTCGCCCGGTGCCGGCGGGCGCGGCTGGGCGAGCACATAGGCGGCCACGTCCCATGCCTGCTGCACCGTGAGGATCGGCGATTGGTAGGTGATGCCGCGCGGCATGTTGGCGCGGATGAAGGCTGATGCCGTCTCGATGGTGTTCATCCCGGCCGCGGCGTTAAAGGATTCACCGCCCCACAGCGGCGGGATCGCATAACCACGGGCAACGGCAGGAGGCCCATGCCGGCGACGCGGACGCCTTCGGGTGTGCCGACGCCGAGGTACTGGATGTAGGCGACGAGCGCGTTCATTTCGCGGCTGCCCGGCGGGAGCGGCTTGCCATTCATGCTGTTGGTGAGGCAGCCGTTGATGCGCTCGGTCAGCGTCTCGACGGTGTCCATCTCCATGCGCGGGTATGTCGCAAACGTCGAAACATATGGCGCGGAGAAAGCCTGGAGGCCGGCATTGAGATGGCAGTTAGTGCATGCCAGTTGATTGCCTGCGAAGTGCATGGCCGGCTCGGAGGCGAGAGGGCCGATATTCTGCGGCGTGTTCACCACCAGCTCCAGGCCGTACCGGATCAACTCGCTCTGGGGATCGTCCGGCAGGCTCGCCACATCGCGCGCGGTGTACCAATCGGGTTCGCGTGCCCAGAGGAAATAGCCGATGGCCACGCCGGCGATCGCGCCGGTCACCAGCGCGACCACTGCGGCAGCTCGGAGGTTGTTGAGCATGGCGTCGATTCCCGAGTTCACCACTGTAGTGAAACGGTGGGCTTGCGGGAATGCATCTACCGCAGGCGGTTGCCGGACGTGTCGAACAGGTAGGCGCGGGCGGCGGGGATGGAGACGGTCATTGTGTCAGCGACTTGTCCCGCGCGTGCCGTTTCCCGCTGCACGACCAGTTCCTCGCCGCCGGCGACGTTGGCGTAGTAGAAGCTCGTGCTGCCGAGGTTCTCGGCGACGTCGACGGCAAGGCGGAGGTCGCAGTCGCCCTGGCCGGCCTCGAGGAAATGCTCGGGCCGGACGCCGACGGTGAGCGTGCTTCCGACCGCCGGCAGCGTGCCCTTCATCGGCTTGGTGAGCCGGGCACCGCCCTGGTTGACCAGTTCGAGCACGACATGGCTGCCCTCGGCCGCTACGACCTTCGCTGCCATGAAGTTCATCCGCGGCGAGCCCACGAACCCGGCGACGAACTGGTTGTCGGGGTCCTCGTACAGTTCGAGCGGCCTGCCGATCTGTTCGATGGTGCCGCTTCGCAGGACGACGATCCTGTCGGCGAGGGTCATCGCCTCGGTCTGGTCGTGGGTGACGTAGATCATCGTCGTCCCCAGCTCCTTGTGGAGGCGGGAAATCTCCACGCGCATCTGTACACGGAGCTCGGCGTCGAGGTTGCTGAGCGGCTCGTCGAACAGGAACACCTGCGGGTCGCGCACAATCGCCCGACCGATGGCGACGCGCTGACGCTGTCCGCCGGAAAGCTGGCGTGGCCGCCGCGCCATCAGGTCGGGGATGCGCAGGATCTCCGCCGCTCGCTGCACCCGGCGGCGGGTATCCTCCTTCGGATTGCCGGTGTGGCGCAGCCCGAAGCTGAGGTTCTGCTCCACGGTCAGGTGAGGGTAGAGGGCGTAGGACTGGAACACCATGGCGATGCCGCGGTCCGCCGGCTCCACGTCATTGACGACCTTGCCGCCGATCGAGATTTCGCCGTCCGTAGTGTCCTCCAGCCCGGCGATCATGCGGAGGAGGGTGGATTTCCCGCATCCCGACGGGCCGACGAACACGACGAACTCGCCGTCCGCCACCTCGAGACTGGCGCCGTGGATGACCGGCACCGCTCCGAAGCGCTTGACCACGTTGCGCAGCGACACCCCCGCCATCCAGACCCCTTACTTGATCGCGCCGGCAGCGATACCGGCGATGAAATGGCGTTGCAGCAGCAGGAAGAAGGCCAGCATCGGCGCTGTCATCACCAGCGCGCCCGCCATGATGCCGCCCCACGACACCTTCGTGAGACCGATCAGCGTGCCAAGCGCGACCGGTGCCGTCATCGCGCCGGGCTGCGAGCTGATGAGCAGCGGCCAGAGGTAGTTGTTCCACGAGGCGAGGAACAGGATGATCGAGAGGGCCGCCAGTGTCGGCCGCGCCAGCGGCATGGCGACGAACAGGAATATCCGCCACTCCTTGACGCCCTCGACGCGCGCCGCGTCGAACAGTTCGCCGGGCATCATCGAGAACGATTGCCGCATGAACAGGACGCCGAGCGAGTTGAACAGCGGCGGCACGATCAGCGCGATCCAGGTGTTGGCGAGCTTGAAGTCGCGGGCGACCATGATGAACTGCGGGATGACGACGACGAAGTAGGGCAGCGTCAGCGTGCCGAGGATGATCGCGATCACCGCGCCCTTGCCGAAGAAGCGGTAGCGGACCAGCGCCCAGCCGGCCATGGAGGTGAGCGTCACCGACAGGAAGGTGTAGATGAGCGCCACGCCGACCGAGCGCGTGATCGCGCCGATGAAATCGGTGTCGGCCTGCAGGTTGCGGAAATTGTCGAAGAACTGGGTCGACGGCACCACCTCGATTAGTGGGCTGAAGATCGCCCGGTCGGGCATGGTGGAGAACACGAACATCATCCACAGCGGAAACAGCCAGACGATCGCAAGCGGCGTCATCACCAGATGGAGCACGATGGTGCGGAGAAGCTTGGCGCCGGACTTGCTCCTCATTTCGGTTCCCTCGCCAGCCAGAGTTGGATCAGCGAGATGGCGATGGCGAGCCCCGCCATCGTGTAGGCGATGGCCGAGGCGTAGCCGAAGTTGAGGGTGACGAAGCCCTGGCGATAGAGGAGGAGCCCAAGGGTCTCCGTGGCCTGTCCCGGCCCGCCGCGGTTGGTGATGAGGAACGGCTCGGTGAAGAGCTGCATGGTGCCGATGATCGACAGCACGACGCAGAACACGATGATCGGCCGGAGGAGCGGCAGCGTGATGAAGAAGAACTGCCGGACCTTGCTGACGCGGTCCAGCGTCGCCGCCTCGTAGACGTCCTCCGGGATCGATTGCAGCCCGGCCAGGATGATGATGGCGTTGTAGCCGGCCCAGCGCCAGGTCACCGCCATGATGAGGAGCGCCATCGCGGCGGTCGAGTTGGTCGCCCAGTCGATCGGGGCGATGCCGATGAAGCCGATCAGCTTGTTGATGATGCCGAAGTCGGCGTTGAACATCAGCCGGAAGATCGCCGAGTAGGCGACCTCGCCGACGACCACCGGCGCGAAGAAGGCGAAGCGAAACAACCCGCGCGCCTTGAGGAGCGGCGAGTTCAGGAGCACCGCCATGACGGTCGCCAGCGCGATCATCACCGGCACCTGGATGACGAGGATCAGGAGGGTATTCTTGAGCGCGTTGTAGAACGCAGGGTCGCCGATCAGGCGGCCCCAGTTGAATGTCGGCGCGAAGCGCCACGGCACGGTCCGCGTCGCCTGAAACGAGATCAGGAACGAACTGATGATCGGCCAGATCCAGAAGACGGCAAAGATCAGGAGGTAAGGCGCCAGGAACCCGTAGGCTACTGTGTTGCGCTGCCGCATTAGCGAGCGTCCCCTCCCGCGCTCACCATAGACTCAATTCCGGTATCGGCAAAAACCCCTCGCTCGGATTCGCCTCGAACAGGCAACGGAATGGAGAGGAGCGGACCGCGCAGCGGCCCGCTCCAGTGGGAGGAAGGATCAGTTCGCGATCGGCAGGCCGGTCGCCGATGCGATCTGGTTGGCGGCATCGTCGAGCGCCGCCTTGGCGTCCGGGTACTCGCCGTTGAAATATTTGGTTTGCGTGGCGCGGTAGACTGCTTCCGCGTCGCCCTGGAACGGCGTGCCACGCGCCGGCTCGATCTTGTCGAGGGTGGACAGGATCGTGACCCAGACTGGCTGGCCGCCCCAGTAGGGCTGCGGCTGCTGCACGTAAGGATCCTCCAGCGAGGAGACGAGCGACGGCACCAGGCCGTATTCCTTCAGCATGGTGACCTGGCCCTCGTTGGTTCCGAGCGTGTAGTTCACGTAGGCCCAGGCCGCTTCCTTGTTGTCGGAAACGTTGGTGATGGCGAGCGCCGAGCCGCCGAGGTTGGCCGCGCGCGGCCCGTCAGCGGTGAGGCTCGGCATCTGGTAGACGCCCCATTTGCCGGCGAGGTCAGGCGATTCCGAGCGGATCGTGCCTTCGTACCAGCCGCCGTACATCTGGGTGGCGACGGTGCCGGCGTTGTTGGCGGCGATCTTGCCGCCCCAGTCGGCCGCGCCGATGATGCCGGCGTCGACCATCTCCTTGACCTTCTCCATCGCCGCCACGCAGGCAGGCTGGCTGATGGTGATCGACTCGCCGTCGAGCGAGAAGTAGCCGCAGCCCTGTTCATTGGCGAGCATGCGGAACCATTCGCTGTCGCCGGCAAGGTCGCCCTGGGTCATCACGACGCCGGGATTGGCTTCCTGGATTTTCTTGCCGGCTGCGATGAAGTCGTCCCATGTCTTGATGCTCTCGGGATCGACGCCGGCATTTTCGTAGAAGTCGCGGCGGTAGAACATCGCCACCGGCCCGGAATCCCACGGCATGGCGTAGGCGACATCGCCGACCTCAAGCTCCGTGCGCTTGAAATCGGGGAAGCCTGACGCGATCTCGTCGGTGTAGCCCAGCGTTTTCAGGTCGACGAAGCAGTCCGGAAACTGGTTCCAGTAGATCTCCGCCTCGAAGTTCTCGATCGAGACGATGTCGGGCAGGCCTTCACCGCCGGCGGCGCATCCGGCCAGCGACTTGTCGAAGACCTGCTGGTTGCCGAGATCCTCGACCGTGACAGTAACGTCAGGATAGAGCTTGTTGAAGCCCTCGACCGTCGCCTTCAGCGACGAAGCCGCGATGTTCCAGCTCCAGATTGTGATCTCGCCGGACGGCTGCGCCTGAGCGCCGTGAAGGCCGAGTCCAACGCCGGCAGCCATGATTGCTGCAGCGCGTAAGAAGTGCTTACGCATCTCGTTCTCCCTCCCTGTTTGCTCTCTCCCAGAGCTGACCGTAGATTATCTGGGGCGCCGCCCTGTTCGCTGCGAACGGGAAGGACTTTGAGCGGGAAAGTAAGATGGCCAAGCGGACCTGGGAGCCGTCGAAAAGCACCGTCGAGAAAGCGCCGAACCGCCTGCAGGTTTCGCACGAGCAGCCGGGCATCATGGAGCGCCCGCACTGGCATGCGCAGTTCGAGGTCAACTTCGTCACGCGCGGCACGGTGGACTACCGGATGCACGGCCATTCGATCCGCCTCGAGCGCGGAACGATCGCGCTGTTCTGGGGCGGTCTGCCGCACCAGGTCGTCGATACCTCGCCCGATCCCGAGTACATCGCCTTCCATCTGCCGCTTGTCCATTTCTTCCGCCTCAGGCTGCCGTTCGCCATCCAGCACCGCATCATCCACGGCGCATCGCTGCTCAGCCTCGTTCCCGACGAGGGCGACTTCTTCGCCTTCGACCGCTGGTCCGGATACATGCGCTCCGGCGACGATGCGCGCATCGACCATGCCATCGACGAGCTGCTGCTTCGGCTTGAACGCATCCCGCTCGATTCGTTCAGCCTCATCGACCCGGCCGGCGCGCAGGCCCGGGCCGAGGCGAGCGCCGCGCCCGGCGCCTTCGCCCGCGTCAAGAGCATCTGCGACTACATCAACGAGAACTTCCGTCACGACATCAGCGCCGCCGACATCGCGGTCTACGCCAACATCCATCCCAAGTACGCCATGAGCATCTTCCGCCAGTCGACGGGGATGACGCTGAACGAGTACGTCAGCCTTCTCCGCCTGAGCTTCGCGCAGGCGATGCTCATCAACGATGGCGACGCCAATGTGCTGGAGGTGGCGATGGAGAGCGGCTTCGGTTCGCTGAGCGCCTTCAACAAGTCGTTCCGCAAGATCACCGGCCAGTCGCCGTCCGATTTCCGCCGGGACTACGTTCCGCGCCTGCGCCGCGCCTGGAAGCCGCCGCTCATCGGCGCCGTGAGCCGCCACTAGATGCGAGGCTGGCACGCGGCAATCCTGGCGGCCGTGCTAGGCATTGCGCCGGCGGCGCATGCCGAGCCGCTTCCCGGCCAGCGCGCCGCGGCGGAAGCCGGCGACGTGCGCGCCCAGTACGCGCTCGGCATCATCTACGACACCGGCAGCGGCGTGCCCTTCGACTACACGGAGGGCTATCGCTGGTTCCGCCTTTCGGCCGAGGGCGGCTATGCGCCGGCGCAGGCCAAGATGGGCCTGATGCTCCTTTACGGCTGGCAGGAGCCGCGCGACGCGGCTGCCGCGGCGCACTGGTACGAACTGGCGGCCGGGCAGGGTCATGTCCCGTCGCAGGCGCAGATCGCGGCCATGTACGCATGGGGCATCGGCGTGCCGAAGGATCCGTTGCGGGCCTATGTGTGGACGGCGCGTGCGGCTGCCGCGGGCGATGCCATGTCGGCGTGGTGGCTGCCGCGCCGCTCGGCGCGCCTGACGCCGGCGGAGCTTGCCGAGGCCGAGGCACTCGTCCGCGGCGGGCAGCCGCATCCTTGATGCGGGAACGTTCTCCGCGTTTCCAAGTTTGCCGCTAATCGGGTACCAACTCCCGCCAACCTGTGAGCGAAGTCGAGGGCGACGTGATCGTTCCTGTCATCTTGTGCGGCGGCGCCGGCACGCGCCTCTGGCCCACCTCCCGCCAGGATCTGCCGAAACCGTTTCTGCCGCTGGTCGGCGGGAAGTCGACCTTCGCGATGACGCTGGCGCGCGTATCGGATCAGGCCCTGTTTGCGCCGCCGCTGGTCGTCGCTGCGGTTGCGCACCGCAATCTCGTGCAGGCGGGCCTTGCCGCGGCGGGCATCGAGGGCGCGCTGCTGCTCGAACCGGTGGCACGCGACACCGCCGCCGCCATCGCTGCGGCGGCCGCCTACATCGCGCGGAGGACGCCGGACGCGGTCATGCTTGTACTGCCCGCCGACCACGTCATCCGTGATGTCGGCGGCTTCGCCGCGACCGTTACGGCGGCATTGCCTGCCGCCGAGGCAGGGCGCATCGTCGTCTTTGGCATCAGGCCCGATCATCCCGCCACCGGATTCGGCTATATCCGGCCCGGTGAGCCGTCGGGACACGGCGAGGCGCGCGCCGTCGCCGCATTCATCGAAAAGCCCGACGCGGCGCGGGCCGCGGAGTTCGTCTCTGCCGGCTATCTCTGGAACTCCGGGATGTTTCTCCTGCGCGCCGACGTGGCGACCAGCGAGACGGAGCGCCACGCGTCCGAGATCGCGCGCGCGGCGAAGGCGGCGGTGTCGGGCGCCAAGGCGGAGCACGGCGCAACGGTCCTCGACCGGGAGGCGTTCGCGCAGGCGCCCAAGAAATCCGTCGACTATGCCGTCATGGAGAAGACCGACCGCGCCGCGGTCGTCGAGGCGCGCTTCGACTGGTCCGACCTCGGTGCATGGTCGGCCGTGTGGGACGCCGCCGACAAGGACGCATCCGGCAACGCGGTTTCGGGCGATGCCATCCTGATCGACGCCAAGGACGCGTTCGTGAGCACCGAGACACAGCGGATCGGCGTCATCGGCATCGACAATGCGGTGGTGGTCGCCGCTGACGGCGCCGTGCTGGTCACAACCCGGGAGCGCTCCGGCGCGGTCAAGGAACTCGCAGCCGCCATCGCCGCGCGCCCGGAAGCGGTGTTTGGCGATTTCGTGCGCCACTATCGTCCGTGGGGCCACTACCAGTCGCTCGACCAAGGGCCGCGCCATCAGGTGAAGCGGATCGTGGTGGAGCCCGGCCAGCGGCTTTCGCTGCAGAAGCATGCCCACCGCGCCGAGCACTGGACCGTGGTTGACGGTATTGCCGAAATCACGGTCGGCCCGGAGATGGACAAGCTCGAGGTGCTGACGGTGAAGCCCGGCGAACACGTCCATATCCCCCGCGGTCACATTCACCGGATGGCCAACCGGGGGGAAACGCCCATGACGCTGATCGAGGTGCAGAGCGGCGACTACCTCGGCGAGGACGATATTGTCCGCTACGAGGACGACTACGGGCGCTGACGCCCGGGCCGGCAAGGGAATCTTCACCCGGGGCGAGTAGAAGGACAGGCGGGGGGGTAGGGAGTTCCCGCGTTGTCTGTTGCGTTCGAGTCCGAGGTCGCCGTTGCGCTGCCTTTGCCGCGCCCGGTGCGGCGCGTGGCCCCGGCGCTCAGCGTCTCCGAGCTCCTCGGCGGGCTCAGCCACGCCCTCGACCTCGCGGAAGGACAGCCCGAAGGACATTGCGTGCGCAGCACCTGGATCGGCATCCAAGTCGGCGAGGCGCTAGGCCTCCCGCTGCACGCCCTCCGCGATCTCTACTACACGATCTTGCTCAAGGACCTCGGCTGCTCAGCCAACGCGGCGCACATCGCGGCCCTCTATCGCACCGACGACATCGCCTTCAAGCACGATCACAAGGTGATCGGCGACAGCCTTCCGCAGGTGCTGCGCTTCGTCCTTCGCCATACCGGCACGCACGCGGGCATCGTTGAGCGCCTGCAGGGTGTCCTCAACGTCGCCGTCAACGGCGGCGAGATCGCCCGCGACCTCGTCCAGATGCGGTGCGAGCGCGGCGCCGAGATAGCCCGCAGGCTCCGCTTCTCCGAGGCGGTGGCGGAAGGCATCCGCAACCTCGATGAGCACTGGGATGGCAGCGGCCAGCCGAACGGCATCGCCGGCGCGGCCATTCCGCTGGCGGCGCGGATCGCACTCCTCGCCCAGGTCGTCGACGTGTTCCACACCAGCGGCGGCCGCGATGCCGCAATTGCCGAGCTTCGCCTGCGCTGCGGCACATGGTTCGACCCGGACCTCGTGCTCGCCTTCGAACGCATCGCCGCGGAATCCGGATTCTGGGAGATGCTATCGTCGCCCGCGATCGAGGAGGCGGTGTTTGCCTTTGCTGCGGCGCAGATCGCCCGCGCGGTCGACGACGATTACCTCGACGAGGTTGCCGCGGTCTTCGCCGGCATTGTCGATGCCAAGAGCGCCCATACCGCCGGCCATTCCACCCGCGTCGCGGACTATGCCGACCTCATCGCGGTGGAACTCGGCCTTCCGCCCGGCCGCAGGCGTTGGCTGCGGCGTGCCGCGCTGCTGCACGATCTCGGCAAGCTCGGCGTGCCCAACACCATCCTCGACAAGCCTGGCAGGCACACGCCGCGGGAATGGGCGGTGATGCGCTCGCACGCCGCGCTGTCGGAAACAATCCTGTCGCGGATCGCCGTTTTCGGAACGCTGGCGCGCGTGGCCGGCGCCCATCACGAGCGCCTCGACGGCAAAGGCTATCCGCGCGGCCTGAAAGGCGACCGGATCCCGCTCGACACCCGCGCCATCGCCGTCGCGGACGTGTACGATGCGCTGACCGTCAAGCGTCCGTATCGCGATGCCGTACCGTCCGCCAAGGCCCTCGCCCTCATGGCCGGCGAGGTTGGCACGGCGTTCGACCGGAGGTGCTTCGAGGCGCTGCGGTCTGCCGTCACTAAGCGGCAGTTGTTCGAGTGCTAGGGAGACCCGTCCGATGATCCGCCCCGCCGTCCTTGCACTGGCGCTGCTCGCGCCGGGCCTTATCGTTCCCGCCGCCGCCGAGCCCGGCACGTTCCTTCATATCTCCGACATCCACTTCAACCCGTTTGACCCCGCGATCGGGGCGAAAGCGCTCGCAATCTCGAACATCGACGACTGGGCCGGGCACTACGCCGCCGACAGCGACCAGACCCTGTCGAAATACGGCGAGGACACCAACCACGCCCTCTATACGTCGGCGCTCGGCGCGATCGCGCGGGAAGGGGCGGGAGCCGATTTCGCCATCGTGACCGGCGATCTTCTCGTGCACCGCTTCCAGGACAACGCCGAGAGCGTGCTCGGCTTCACGCAGGGGAGCGCGGCCAACGACGCCTTCGCCGTGCGCACCACCCTGTTCGTGCTCGAACGGCTGCGCGAGGCGCTGCCCGGCAAGCCGGTTTTCGTCTCGCTCGGCAATAACGACTCGAGCTGCGGCGACTATCGCATCGATCCGGGCGGCAGCTATCTCGCCGCCACGCGCGAGATGGTCCGCGACCTCGCCGGCCCGGCGCTCGTGGCGGACGATTTCGACGAAACCTACCTGTTGGGCGGGTACTACGCGGCACGCCACCCGACTCGCCCGGACACCACCATCATCGTCCTAGACGACGTGATGTGGTCGCAGCGCTACGACAACGCCTGCGGCACCGGAGGACTCGACGCTGCGAATGCCATGATGACCTGGCTGGAGGAAAAGCTCGCCGCCGCCAAGGATGCCGGCGGCAAGGTCTGGCTGATGCACCACATTCCGGTGGGCCTCGACGCCTTCGCCACGGCCAGTTCGAAGGCCGATACGTGCATCTCCAGGGTCGTGCCGATGCTCCACGAACCCTTCGCGTCGACCTACACGCGCCTGCTCGCCGAGTACGGCGATGTCGTCACCGCAAGCTTCACCGGCCATACCCATTTCGACGACTACCGGCTGCTCCGCGATGCCGCCGGCAAGGTCAACGGCTTCGAAAAGATCGCGCCGGCGATCAGCCCGATCTTCGGGCAGAATCCCGGCTTCCTCGTTTTCGACTACGAGCGCAACACCGGCGCGCTCAACGACTTCCGCGCAATCTACCTCACCAACCTGGAAGCCGCCGCCGATCCGGCAGCAGGCGACTGGCAGAAGGAGTACGTCTTCTCCGAGGCGTACGGACAGGCGGACTTCTCGCCGGCCGCCGTCGAGGCCATGTGGCAGCAGCTCGTGGAGGAGGGGACGACGGACGACACGTTCCGCCGGCTCTACAACGTCAGCCGCAACGAGCTCACGGCGACCGATCTGAAGGCGTGGACCTGCGCCATCGGCTATTCCGATACGGCGTCGTTCGCGAAGTGCTACTGCGCGCAGTAAAGCGTCGCCGACTCAAGGTTTCGCTTCCGGCGCCGTTGCGGTAGGACGCGCGGGTCCGTTCGTTCCCGCGTCAACCCGCAGTCCGCATTGGCACCGCCGCTTCTCCTTCTTACCGATGTCCGCCTGACCTTCGGTGGCACGCCCTTGTTGACGGCTGCGAGCCTGTCGGTCGGTGCCGGCGAACGCATCTGCCTTGTCGGCCGCAACGGCTCGGGCAAGTCGACGCTGCTGAAGATCGCCGCTGGCGAGATCGAGTCGGACGGTGGCACGCGCTTTCTCCAGCCGTCGGCGACAGTGCGCTACCTGCCGCAGGTGCCCGACCTTTCCGGTTTCGCCACGACGCTGGCCTTCGTGGAAGCCGGGATGGCGGAAGGCGACGACCGCCACCGCGCCCGTTACCTCCTGGAGACGCTGGGACTCACGGGCGCGGAGCATCCGGAGCGCCTGTCCGGCGGCGAAACGCGCCGTGCCGCACTCGCCCGCGTGCTGGCGCCGGAGCCCGACATCCTGCTCCTCGACGAGCCCACCAACCATCTCGACATCGCCGCTATCGAGGGACTGGAGGTGGCGCTGCGCGGGATGCGCTCCGCCATCGTCACCATCAGCCACGACCGCCGCTTCCTCCAGTCGCTGTCCGACGCCACCGTGTGGCTCGACCGCGGCGAGACCCGCCGTCTCGACAAGGGCTTCGCCGCCTTCGAGGCGTGGCGGGACGAGGTGCTGGAGGAAGAGGAGCGCGAGCGCCACAAGCTCGACCGCAGGATCGTCAACGAGGAGCATTGGCTGCGCTATGGCGTCACCGCCCGCCGGCGGCGTAACCAGCGCAGGCTTTCCGAGCTTCAGGGAATGCGTGCCGCGCGCAAGGCCGCCCGCGCCAATCGCGCGCAGGGCAACGTGTCGCTTGCTGTCCAGGACACGCGCCTTTCCGGCAAGCTCGTCGTGGAGGCGGTCGGCATCGCAAAAAGCTACGGCGACCGCAGGATCGTGCGCGACTTCTCGGTCCGCATCGAGCGCGGCGACCGCGTCGGCATCGTCGGTCCGAACGGCGCCGGCAAGACGACGCTCATCAACCTTCTCACCGGAAAGCTGGCGCCTGACGCAGGCACCGTCCGCCTCGGCGTCAACCTCGAGATTGCCAGCCTCGACCAGGGTCGCGCCAGCCTCGACCCTGACGCGACGATCGCCGAGGTGCTTACCGACAGGCGCGGAGACACGGTGATCGTCGGCGGCGAGAGCCGTCACGTCATCGGCTACATGAAGGACTTCCTGTTCACACCGGAGCAGGCACGCACGCCGGTGAAGGCGTTGTCCGGTGGCGAGCGCGGCCGGCTGATGCTGGCGCGCGCGCTGGCGACGCCGTCCAACCTCCTCATCCTCGACGAGCCGACCAACGACCTCGACCTCGAGACGCTCGATCTCCTGCAGGAGATGCTCGCCGCCTATCCCGGCACGGTGATCCTCGTCAGCCACGACCGCGACTTCCTCGACCGTATCGTCACCTCGGTGATCGCCAGTGAA
>CAZXKZ010000031.1:0-2776 GCA_964641825.1 uncultured Bauldia sp. | reverse complement strand
AGCGAGGGCGGCGGGCGCTGGCAGGAATATGCCGGCGGCTACTCCGACATGCTCGCCCAGCGTGGCGCGCCGCCCGCGGCTGAACCGGCTGCTCGGCAGAAGGCCAGGGCAGCCGCAGTGGAGCCTGCGCCATCGCCTGTGCGCCCGCGTCGCAAGCTGACCTTCGCCGACCAGCACGCGCTGAAAACGCTGCCCGCCCGCATCGACGAACTCACCGCGGAGCTCCGCAGGCTGGAGCAGGTGCTCGCCGCGCCCGATCTCTACGCTCGCGATCCCGCGAAGTTCACAGCGACGACCATGGCGCTCTCCGACGCCCGCGCCGCACTCACCGCGGCGGAGGAAGCCTGGCTCGCCGCCGAGATGCGGCGGGAGGAGGTGGAGGGCAGTTAGGGATGCCTCGATGTCATCCTCGCGCACGCGAGGGTGACAATGAGAGGACCGCACGTTCGCGGCGCCCGTCTCACAGCATTCCGGGCCTGAACAGACGGTGGTAGCGGGCCGTGTTCTCGCCGGAGATCATGAAGATGCCGTCGCCGCGATAGTGGATGGTCTTGGGATATTTCGGCGACCGCGCCACGTGTGCCTTGACCACCTCGAAGATGAAGAAGTTGTAGCGGCTGACGAGCGCCGCATCCGCGAGCCTGCATTCAAAGCTCGCGTAGCATTCGCCGATAAGCGGCGCGGAAACCTTCTCGGCAGGCTCGGCGGTCAGCTTGAACTCGGCGAACTTGTCGACCGCGCCGCCGGTGGTGTTGCCGATCCCGACCACCGTCTCCGCGATATCGGCGGTCGGCACGTTGATCACGCATTCCTTGCTCTTGCGGATCATGTCGAAGCTGTGGTTCGCACTCGAGATGATGCATCCGACCAGCGACGGCGTGAACTCCATCACCGTGTGCCAGCCCATGGTCATGATGTTCCGCTCGCCCTTCCACGCCGAGCTGACCAGGACGATGGGGCCGGGCTCGAGGAAGCGGCGGATCTCGCTGACCGGGAAATCCGCCTTGCTGATGACGCGGGTACGTGCTGCCTTCGTTGCGCCGCCCGGCTTCGGTTTGTGGCGCGCCATAGAGGCTACTCCAGCGTTACGGTGCGCGGATCGAACATCGTCCCGTCCTGCCCGAGGTTGAAGTAGATCACCGTGCCCGGGTGGATGAGGTCGGTCATGAAATAGCGCACGCCGTGGGTCGACCAGCCGTACTCGCCGCACGGCGGCTCCGGCACCTCGTCGTCCGGCGTCGCCTCGAAGGCGGCGAGCCGCGCACCCGAGGGCATGATCTCGTAGAAGGCGCGTGTCGTGATCGTCGGCCCGATCATCTCCAGCGTCGCCTGCGATGGCGCCGCAAACGTGCACTCGTCGTCGTCCGGGATGTAGCCGCGCTCGTGCAGCTCGGGCAGGATCGCGCTGACATCGGCGTCCGCAGGCTTGGTGAATACCTGGAGCACCGCCTCCTGTTTGTCGCCATCGACCGTCAGCCAGAAACCTGGCAGCGCGTCGTCGTATGCAAGCTCCCACACGCCGGTGGCGAACGTGCAGCGTTCCGTCCATGCGCCGATCGAGCCGCCCGCAGGCAGCGCACCGGAAGACCAGCTCCAGCGGCAATGATCGGGATCGGTGCTTTGGGTGGGCTGCGCCGGCTGGGCATGGGTCGAGGTGGCCATGCCGGCAACCAGCAGGGCGGCGGCGAGGGGCGTTCTCATGGAAATCTCTCCGTTCTGCCGAAAGGATAGCATGCCCGCCGCCGCTTTCTTGTGCTTGACCTCCACTCTGGAATTTGTCCAAATGATAAAAGTTCGCCGCCCGACGAGGAGGGATGATCCCAGGATGGGCGCCCGCAGATCTCCGGATATTGCTACCGGCCGCCTTCCGGCTGAGGCCTACGCCGCCAACTTCGGCGACCTCCATCCGCCGCTCGGCCGCCACGAGGCGATCGTCGAATCGGACCGCTGCTACTTCTGCTACGACGCGCCGTGCGTGGCCGCATGCCCCACCGGCATCGACATCCCGCTGTTCATCCGCGAGATCATGGCGGGGAATCCCAAGGGCGCCGCCGAGACGATCCTCTCCGCCAACATCCTCGGCGGCATGTGTGCACGCGTCTGCCCGACCGAGACGCTCTGCGAGGAAGCTTGCGTGCGCGAAGTGGCGGAGGGCAAACCGGTCAGGATCGGCGAGCTCCAGCGCTACGCGACCGATGTCTACATGAAGGAGGAGGGGCGCCAGCCGTTCGAGCGCGCCGCGCCGACCGGAAGGCGTGTCGCCGTCGTCGGCGCAGGACCCGCTGGCCTCAGTTGCGCGCATCGCCTCGCCATGCACGGCCACGAGGTGACGATCTTCGACGCGCGGCCGAAGCCCGGCGGGCTCAACGAGTACGGCATCGCTGCCTACAAGGCGCCGGGCAACTTCGCCCAGGCCGAGGTCGACTTCGTGCTGTCGATCGGCGGCATCACTGTCGTCAACGGCAAGAGCCTCGGGCGCGAGTTCACGCTCGCCGACCTCCGTCGCGACCATGACGCCGTGTTCCTCGCCATCGGCCTCGCCGGTGTCAATGCGCTCGGCATCCGCGACGAGGAAGCTCCCGGCGTCGAGGACGCGGTCGACTACATCGCCGAGTTGCGCCAGGTGTCGGACCTCGCCACGCTGCCCGTCGGCCGCCGCGTGGTGGTCGTCGGCGGCGGCATGACCGCCATCGACATCGCCTCGCAGACCAAGCGCCTCGGGGCGGAAGACGTGACCATCGTCTATCGCCGCGGGCCCGAGAAGATGGGCGCCAGC
>CAZXKZ010000030.1:16664-20109 GCA_964641825.1 uncultured Bauldia sp. | reverse complement strand
GGGATGCCGGACGTGCCTCCGACGACAGGTGCGCGCTCGTCATGGCGTGCGGCGTTGCGGTCCTGGTGCTTTCGGTCGGCACCTACCGGTCGATCGAGGAAACGCGCACGGCCTACTACGAGCGCTATCGCTTCGGCGACGTGTTCGCCTCCGCCGTGCGGGCCCCGAACACGCTTGCGCACGAGATTGCCTCCATCGACGGCGTTGCCGCCGTGGAAACGCGCATCGTCGAACCGGTGCTTCTCGACATCGAAGGGATGCGCGAACCGGCCACCGGCATGGCAATTTCGATCCCGCCATCGGGCGATATCGCGGTCAACGCTCTGTTTGTCAGGGAGGGCCGGCTGCCGGAGCCGGCGCGGGCCAACGAGGTTGCCGTCAATGCCAACTTCGCGATCGCCCATGGCTTCGAGATTGGCGGGACGTTCGACGCGATCATCAACGGCTCGAAGATCCGCCTGACCATCGTCGGCATCGTCCTGTCGCCTGAGTACGTCTACGCCATCGGGCCGGGCGACATGATGCCCGACGACAGGCGTTTCGGCGTGCTGTGGCTGCCGCAGGCAACGCTTGCCTCGCTCTTCGACCTTCGCGGGGCCTTCAACTCGGTCGCCGTCAGGCTGCTGCCTGGCGCCAATGAGGTGGCGGTGCTGGAACGCATCGACGCATTGACCGCGCCCTACGGCGGCATCGGGGCGTACGGCCGGAAGGATCAGCTATCGAACGCTTTCCTCGACGGCGAGCTGGTGCAGCTCCGCGGCATGGCGGCGATGGTGCCGCCGATCTTCCTGCTGGTCTCGGCGTTCCTCATCAACATGACGCTGTCGCGGTTGATCACGCTGGAGCGCGAGCAGATCGGGCTGCTGAAGGCGATCGGCTACAGCCGCACCGCCGTCGCCTGGCACTACGTCAAGCTCGTCCTGGTCATATCCGTGGTGGGCGTCGCAATCGGGTGGGCCGTCGGGACCTGGGCCGGGCACGGCATGACGGTGATGTACGCCGAGTTCTACGCGTTTCCGTTCCTGCTCTTTTATACCGACCCCGGAACCTACGTCATCGCGGCGGCCATCAGCATGGGCGCGGCGGTCGCCGGTGCCGTCCAGGCCATCCGGACGGCCTTCACGCTGCCGGCGGCGGTTGCCATGCAGCCGCCAGTGCCGCCGGCCTATCGCCGGCTGCTGCCGGTCTCGTTCGGCCGCCTGAGCTTTTTCTCCTCCCTCAACGTGATGGCGTTCCGCCATATCGTCCGTCATCCCGTGCGCTCGACCCTCACCGCGCTCGGCATCGCCTTCTCCGTCTCCCTGATGACGATGGCGCTCGGCACGATCGATTCGATGAACTTCATGATGGACGTGATCTTCTTCCGGACGGAGCGGCAGGACGTGTCGCTGGCTTTCGCGGGCCAGAAGCCCGAGGCGGTTGTCCAGTCGATCCAACGGCTGCCGGGCGTGCTTACCGCCGAGCCGTTCCTGGCGCTTCCCGCGGAACTGCGGCACGGCCACCGCGCGCGCCAGATTTCCATCGTCGGCAAGCCGCCGAATGCCGACCTGAGCCGTGTCCTCGATCTCGCGCTCGACCCGGTGACGTTGCCCGAATCGGGACTGGCCGTGGGCGATCGCGTCGCCGAGCTGCTCGATGTCCGGCTGGGCGACATGGTCACCGTCGAGTTCCTGGACGGCCGCCGCCTGGTCACGGAGCTGCCGGTGACGCAGATCATCCGCAGCTACATCGGCCTGATGGTGTTCATGGACATCGACGCGCTCGCGCGTGCAGCGCGCACCGGACCGCGGCTCTCGGGCGTTCACGTCTCGATCGATCCCACGCTCCTCGACAACCTCTACGCGGCGGTGAAGGACGCGCCTGCCGTCGGCGCCGTCGCGCTGCAGGCGCTGGCCTTTGAGCGGTTCCGCGCGACCATGGAGCAGAACATCCTCCTGGTGCTGATGGTCTACCTGGTGCTGAGCGCGGTCATCGCTTTCGGCGTCGTCTACAACATCGCGCGCATCCAGCTCTCAGAACGCGCACGTGAGCTTGCGATCCTCAGGGTGCTTGGATTCGGCCGGGCGGAAGTATCGAACGTGCTCCTCATCGAGATCGCGATCGTGGTCGCCGCTGCCCAGCCGATCGGCTGGGGCTTCGGCTGGCTGGTCGGGTATTTCGTGACTAGCGGCCTCGCCAGCGATCTCTTTCGCGTCCCCTTCGTCGTCGAGCCGAGCACGTTTGCCATCTCGACACTCGCCGTCGCCGGCTTTGCCGTGCTCTCGGCGCTGATCGTTCGCAGGCGCGTCGACAGGCTCGACCTCATACGCGTGTTGAAGACACGGGAGTAAGCATGAAATCCAAACGGTGGAAGTGGATCGCCGGCTTCGCGGTGCTCGCCGTGATCGCAGCGGCGCTTGCCTACGCGCTGATGCCACGGCCTCTGGAAGTCGAGATGGCCACCGTCGACCGCGGCGCGATGGCGGTGACGATCGATGAGGACGGCATCGCGCGCATCGTCGACGTCTTCAGGGTGTCGGCGCCGGTCGCCGGCCGGCTCGACCGGATACCCGTGCGGGTCGGCGACCCCGTCGCCGCGCGCGTCACCGTGGTCGCTTCGATCCACCCGACCGATCCGGGCTTCCTCGACCTCCGGACACGGCGGGAACTCGAGGCTGCCGTCGATGCGGCCGTTGCGGCTGTGTCTCTGGCCGAGGCGCGCGTCAGCGCCGCGCTCGCCGCGCAACGGGTGGCAGCGGCCAACCTCGACCGGGCGGAACGGCTTTCCGGCGCGGGAACGATCTCCCTTCGCGCCTACGAGCAGGCGGTGGCCGACGTGGATACGAGCAACGCCGGAGTGGACCAGGCGCGCGCGGAACTGGCGCTGCGGCAAAGCGAGCTCGCCAGCGCCAAGGCGCGGCTGATCGAGCCGGACCAGAGCATCCTGACGCCGCAGCCGAACGACTGTTGCCTGGTCGTCTACGCGCCGGTCGGCGGGACCGTGATCGACGTCATCAGCGAGAGCGAGCAGGTGGTCGCTGCCGGGACGCCGCTGCTCGAGATCGGCGACCCGCGCAACATGGAGGTCGTCGTTCCCCTGCTTTCCGAGGATGCCGCCGGAATGAACGAGGGCACTCTTGCAGTCATCGACGGCTGGGGCGGCAAGCCGCTCAATGCAACCGTCTCCCGTGTCGCGCCGGCCGCCTACACAAAGGTGTCGGCGCTGGGCATCGAGGAGCAGCGGGTGGACGTCACGCTGAGGATCGTGGAGCCATACAAGGACCGGGCGCGGCTCGGCCACGGCTTCAGGGTCCAGGTTCGGATCGCGGTATGGGAGGGCGCTGACGTTCTCCGCGTGCCGCTGAGCGCGCTGTTCCGCCGCGGCTCGGAATGGGCCGTCTTCCGTGTGGTAGACGGCCGCGCCGCGACCACGGCGGCCATCAAACCCGCCGCGTCATATACGTCG
>CAZXKZ010000030.1:0-16654 GCA_964641825.1 uncultured Bauldia sp. | reverse complement strand
CCGAAGTTCTCGAAGGCCTCGATGAAACCGATACGGTCATCGTCCACCCGAGCGACCAGGTGAAGGACAGTGTGGCCGTGACGGCCAGGCCGATCGACTAGGGCAAGGCGGGTGCTGATCCGCCGCTAGGACTTCCGCTCTGCCTCGGCGGCCGACACCCGATGCTTGACCGCGACGAAGCTGTCGGGACTGACGGACATCGAGTCGATCCCGCATTCCACGAGGAAGTCGGCAAACTCCGGATGGTCGCTGGGCGCCTGTCCGCACAGCCCGATCTTCGCGCCGGCGGCATGGGCCGCCGAGATCACGCTCGCGATCATCCACTTCACCGCAGGATCACGCTCATCGAACAGGCCGGCCAGCGTCGCCGAGTCGCGGTCGACACCGAGGGTGAGCTGGGTGAGATCGTTCGAGCCGATCGAAAAGCCGTCGAAGCGCGATGCAAAGTCCTTCGCCATGACCACGTTCGACGGGATCTCCGCCATCACATAGACCTGGAGCTCATCCTCTCCCCGCTTCAGGCCGTTCTCTGCCATGACCTTCAGAACGCGATCGGCCTCCGCGACGGAGCGGCAGAAGGGAATCATGACGATGACGTTGCGAAAACCCATCTCGTTTCTGAGGCGCCGGATCGCGCGGCACTCGAGATCGAAGCCTGGACGGTAGGCTGGTGAATAGTAGCGTGCGGCGCCGCGGAACCCGATCATCGGGTTCTCCTCGACCGGCTCGAACGCGGCGCCGCCGATCAGGTTGGCGTACTCGTTGGTCTTGAAATCGCTCATCCGGACGATGACCGGCCGCGGATGGAACGTGGCCGCGATGCGCGCCAGCCCGCGCGCGAGCCGATCAACGAAATACTCCGTCCGGTCGGCATAGCCGGCCGTGAGGGTGGCGATCTCGGCCTTGACTGCTTCATCGGAGAGCGCGTCGTAGCCGACCAGCGCCATCGGATGGATGCGGATATGGTTGCCGATGACGAACTCCATGCGCGTGAGCCCGACACCGTCGACCGGCAGCTTCCACCAGCGATAGGCGGCCGCCGGATTGCCGAGGTTGAGCATCACCTGGGTCGCCGTCGGAGCAATTCCGGCGACATCCACCGTCGTTTCGGTGAACTCGGCGCGCCCTTCGTAGATGTGCCCCTGGTCGCCCTCGGCGCAGCAGACTGTGATCTTCTGCTCGTCGTGGAGGAGCCGTGTCGCATCGGTCGCGCCAACGATCGCAGGAACACCCAGCTCGCGGCTGACGATGGCGGCGTGCGAGGTGCGGCCGCCATGGTCGGTCACGATCGCCGCAGCCCGCTTCATGATCGGTACCCAGTCGGGATCCGTGGTAGTGGTGACGAGGATCGCGCCATCCACGAAGCGGTTCATCTCGGCCGGCGTCTCGATGAGGCACACGCGCCCGGCGACGATCGAGTCGCCGATCGCGAGGCCGGAGACGAGCAGCTTTCCCTTGTCCTTGATCTCGTAAGTCTTCAGGACTCCGGCATCGCGGCGCGATTGCACGGTCTCCGGCCGCGCCTGGACGATGAACAACTCGCCGTCCGCGCCGTCCTTCGCCCACTCCATGTCCATCGGGCAGCCGTAGTGGGCCTCGATGGCGACCGCGGAGCGCGCCAGCGCGAGCACCTCATCATCGTTCAGCACGAACGCGGCCCGTTCGGCCCTGGAGGTCGGGACGTTCCGCGTGGGCTCGGAAGCCGAGCCGTAGACGAGCTTCTTCGCCTTGCCGCCGAGCCGCTTCTCGACGATCGGCTTCAGGCTCCCGTCTGCAAGCAGCGGCTTGTAGACGTGGTATTCGTCAGGATCGACCGCGCCCTGCACGACGTTCTCACCGAGGCCCCATGCGGCGTTGATGAGGACGATCCGGTCGAACCCGGTTTCGGTATCGATCGAGAACATGACGCCGGCGCCGCCGGTATCGGAGCGGATCATCCGCTGGACGCCAATCGACAGAGCGACCCGCATGTGGTCGAAGCCCTGTGCGTCGCGGTACGAAATGGCGCGGTCGGTGAACAGCGATGCGTAGCAGCGCCGGCAGGAATCGAGCAGCGCTGCTTCGCCGCGCACGTTGAGGAAGGTTTCCTGCTGCCCGGCGAAGCTCGCCTGCGGCAGATCCTCAGCAGTCGCGCTCGACCGCACGGCGACATCCAGATGCTCGCGGCCCTCCGCCTGCCCCAACTCGGCATAAGCGGTGCGGATAGCCGCGGCGAGATCCTCCGGGACGTCACCCTTCAGGATCGCCGACCGGATCGCGCTCCCCGTCTCCTGCAGGCTGGCGTGGCCCGAGTGATACTCATCGAGCAGCGCCGCGATCCGGGGTCGCAGCGCGTTCTCGTCGATGAAGCGCCAGTACGCGTCGGACGTAGTGGCGAAGCCGGTAGGCACCTTGATGCCGGCCGCGGCCAGAGCGCGGATCATTTCGCCGAGCGAGGCGTTCTTGCCGCCGACAAGGGGCACATCGTCCCGCGTGACGTCGTCAAGGCGCAGAACAAGCCGTCGTTCGGTCATCGGTCGTAGTCCTTGTAGGAACGGGATTTGCTCCAGCCTACACGCCGCGACGCCGTCAAACTTGCGCGAGATCAAAGCCTCGCTGGCAGGAGGCCTTAGGCAGGAGGCAACAAAGGAGAGCTCGCATGGCAAAATGGTTTGAAGGCAAGTCGGTCATCGTAACAGGGGCGGCTTCCGGGATCGGCGCTGCGGCTGCCCAGCGCTTCGCCCAGGAAGGCGCGGCGGTCTGCCTTACCGACATCGACGCCGAGGGACTGGAGCGGGTCGCCGGCCTCATCAAGCGCGCCGGCGGCCGCGTGCTCACGATGAAGGCTGACGTTTCTTCAGCAGAAGACAACGCGGCGATCGTCAGCCACACGATATCGACCTTCGGACGGCTCGACGTGGCGTTTCTCAACGCGGGATATCTCGGCGGAGCCTCGGGAGCGCTCAACTTCGCCGCCTTCGACCGGATCATTCGGACCAACCTCTACGGCTGCTTCCACGGGCTGACGAGCGTGCTGCCGCGCATGGAGACAGGCGGCGCGGTCGTCGTGACCTCATCCATCGCCGGCCTGCAGGGACTGACCGAGAACCCGGCCTATGCGGCATCGAAGCACGGCGTGATCGGGCTCGTCCGGTCGGTTGCCTCGCTGTTTGCGGCAAAGGGCATCCGCGTCAACGCGATCTGTCCCGGAGGCGTGGCGACACCGATGGCGGGCGCGGCGCAATCGGATGCGATCGTGTCACCCGACGCCCTCGCGATGCCGCCCTATCGCGGCATGAGCGAAGCGCAGCACATCGCGGAGCTGGCGCTGTTCCTCGCCTCGAACCGCGCCTCGGCGCTCACCGGGGCGACCGTCGTTGCCGACGCCGGATGGACGGCGACCATAGGGCCGGCATCCAACGAAGCTGCGTGATGGGCGCCCCGGCGCCTTTCGCCGACCGCAGCGATGCCGGCCGGCGGCTGGCGGCAGAGCTGACCCAATACACGGGCCAGCCCGCCGTCGTGCTCGCGTTGCCGCGTGGCGGCGTTCCGGTCGCCGCGGAAATCGCTGCCGCGCTGAAGGCGCCGATCGATCTCGTGCTCGTCCGCAAGATCGGCGTTCCCTACCAGCCGGAGCTTGCCATGGGCGCCGTGGTCGATGGTGCCGCGCCTCTCACGGTGCGGAACGAAGACGTGATCCGCATGGCCGGTGTAGACGACAGGACGTTCGACAGCGTCCGCGACAAGGAACTGGACGAGATCAAGCGACGCAGGGCACGCTACCTCGGCCAGCGCCGCCCCGCAGCCGTGAAGGACCGCGTCGCCATTGTCGTGGACGACGGTATCGCCACCGGCGCCACGGTGCGCGCCGCGCTCCAGGCGGTGCGGAGCCTCGGGCCGAAGAAGCTGGTGCTCGCTGTGCCGGTCGCCGCAGCGGACACCATCGACACACTTGCCGAGCAGGTGGACGAGGTCGTCTGCCTCGTGCGCGACCGGGATTTCGACGCGATCGGCGCGTACTATATCGACTTCCGGCAAGTCAGCGATGAGGAGGTCCTGGCGTCGCTGGCGCGGTTCCCTGCTGGCGAAGCCTAGATCAAGTGGGCAACATGAGGCGGACTGGTCTCGCTCAGCGTCCGCGCAGGAAGTCGAAGTCGCAACCTTCGGCGGCTGACAGGACCGACCGCTCATAGAGCCGGCCGTAGCCGCGCGCGGTGTCCGCTGCCGGTGGCGCCCAGGCCTTCCGACGCCGCTCGATTTCTTCGGCAGGAATGAGAAGGTCGATGCTCTTCCGCGCCGCCGACAGCGCGATGCGATCGCCCGTCCTGACGAGAGCCAGCGGCCCGCCGACACTGGCCTCGGGGGTGACGTGCAGGACGACCGTGCCGAAGGCAGTCCCGCTCATGCGTGCGTCGGAGATGCGCACCATATCCTTCACCCCCTGCGCCGACAGTTTTTTCGGGATCGGCAGGTAGCCCGCCTCCGGCATCGCCGCGGCGCTTTTCGGCCCGGCGTTCTGGAGCACGAGGATATCGTCGGCGGTCACGTCGAGATCGGGATCGTCGATGCGCGCGGCGAGATCGTCGAGCGACGAGAACACGACCGCTCGTCCGCTATGCTCGAGCAGCGCGGGTGTGGCGGCGGCGCGCTTCAGGACGGCCCCGCCCGGCGCCAGCGACCCGGTCAACCCGATCAGGCCGCCCTCGGGCGACAGCGGCTCGTCCCGCGAGCGGATCACGGAGCGGTCGACATACCCGTCGCGAGCGCGCTCGATGCGCTCGCCGAGCGTTTCGCCACCCACCGTGAGCACGTCGTGGTGCAGCAGCGGCGCAAGCTCGACCAGCACACGATCCATCCCCCCGGCCGCATGCAGGTCTTCCATATAATTCTCGCCGACCGGCTTCAGGTCGACTAGTACTGGCGTTTCCTCGGACAGGCGGTTGAGATCATCCAGCGACACATCGATGCCGGCGCGGCCTGCGATCGCCGTGAGATGGATGAGCGCGTTGGTGGACCCCGACAACGCAAGCAACACGCGCAGTGCGTTCTCGACGGCCTGCGGCGTGACGATCGCTGTCGGTGTCAGGGACGACCCGACGAGCATGGCGGCGGTGCGGCCGGACTCCTCCGCGATGCGGAGCCGGTCGGCGTGGACAGCCGGCGCGGTGGCCGACTGAGGCAGGGCGAGGCCCAGCGCCTCGGCAAGGCACGCCATGGTGCTCGCCGTACCCATGACCGCGCAGGTGCCGGCGGTGACGGCGAGATTGCCCTCGACCGCGCCGATCTCCTCCTCGCTGACGCGCCCGCCGCGATAGGCGGCCCAGAAGCGCCGGCAATCGGTGCAGGCGCCAAGGCGCTCGCCGCGATAGCGGCCGGTCATCATCGGCCCCGCAACAAGCATGACGGAGGGAATGTCCGCGGAAACCGCGCCCATGAGTTCGGCGGGGACCGTCTTGTCGCAGCCGCCCATCAGCACGACGGCATCCATCGGCTGCGCGCGGATCATCTCCTCGACGTCCATCGACATCAGGTTGCGGAACTTCATGCTCGTCGGGTTGAGAAAGACCTCGCCGAGCGACACGACCGGAAACGGCACCGGCAACGCGCCCTCCGCGAGGACGCCACGCTTCACGGCTTCCAGCAGATCGGGAAAATTGCGATGGCAGTTGTTGAAGCCGGACGGCGTGTAGCAGATGCCGACGATCGGGCGCGACAGCATCTCGTCGGTGTATCCCATGGACTTCACAAACGACCGGCGGAGATACCGCGCGAACTGCGGATCGCCGTAGTTGGTCAGGCCGCGGTCAAATCCGCGCGGCGCACGCTTGTCTGCCATGAAAGATCCCGGGCCGGACGATGGAGGCGGCGCCGACTATACTTCGGTTCCGCGCACGCCATAGCGCAAAGCGCGGATGCCTGGCGCGTGTGGCAATCAAGCATCCGCGAGGTCTGCCCATTCGACCCGGCTGCCGGTATCGATCCCGGCCAATTCCAGGGTGCGACGGGCGAGGTGGTCGATGACCTCCTCTATGCTGCCTGGCGCCAGATAGAATGGCGGCACGGGCGGTGCGACGATCGCGCCATATTCTGTCACCGTGGCCATGGCCCTGATGTGCCCGAGGTGCAGCGGGCTTTCGCGGGCAAGAAGCACAAGCCGGCGCCGCTCCTTCAGGTGAACGTTTGCTGCCCGGAGGAGCAGGTTGTCAGCAACTCCGGCAGCGATTGCCGAGAGCGTGTGCATGGAACATGGGGCGACGATCATCCCGAGCGTGCGGAAAGAGCCGCTCGCGATGCTCGCGCCGACATCGTCGACCGGGTGACGGCGCGTGACCAAGCCATCGAGGCGACCCAAAGCATCGGTGCCGACTTCGTGCCGGAGCGTCCTCTCTGCACCGGCGGTTACGACGAGATGCGTCTCGCAGGATGCGATTTCTGCCAGCAACTCGACCAGACGGACTCCGATCGCCGCGCCCGAGGCACCGCTGATGCCGATGACGATGCGATCCTTCATGCGACAGACCGCTCAGCGGGTGAGGTTGGTCCGAGGCCAAGGTCTTGCCAGATTGCGTCGATCCGCTCCGTGACGGAGCTATCCATCGCCAGAACGCGCCCCCATGGGCGTTCCGTCTCTGTCCCGATCTTGTTGGTGGCATCGATGCCGAGTTTCCCGCCGAGTCCCGATTTCGGCGAGGCGAAGTCGAGATAGTCGATCGGCGTGTTCTCCAGCACGACGAGATCGCGCGACGGGTCGAAACGGGTCGCAAGCGCCCACATCACGTCCCGCCAGTCGCGAACGTCGATATCCCGGTCAACCAGGATGAGGAGCTTGGTGTATGTGAACTGCGGCAGGAGAGACCACAGGCCGAGCACGATGCGTCGCGCCTGGCCGGGATAGCGCTTGTCGATGGCGGCGACCGCGATGCGATACGAACATGCCTCCGGCGGCAGCCAGAGATCGACGATCTCAGGGAATTGCTGGCGGACGACCGGGAGCAAAAGAGCGTTGAACGCCTCGCCGATGCGCGATGGCTCATCCGGAGGCCTCCCCGTGAAGGTCGATACGTAGATCGGGGCGCGGCGGAGGGTCATCGCCGTCACCCGCATCACCGGAAACTGTTCGACCGCGTTGTAGTAACCAGTGTGATCGCCATACGGGCCTTCGGGCGCCGTCTCGGTTGACGAAACCATGCCCTCGATCACGATCTCCGCGTCGGCGGGGACCAGCAACGGCACGCTGACGGCGGCCGCAAGCCGTGGACGCCCGCCACGCAGAAGGCCGGAGAACCGCAACTCGGATACATCCTCCGGCAGAGGCATCGCTGCAGCCAGCATGGTCGCCGGATCGGCGCCAATGGCGACGGCAACCGGCATGTCGAGTCCCCTCTCCTGCCACTGGCGATGATGATGCGCGCCGCCGCGATGGGCGAGCCAGCGGACGATGGCGCGATCCCGGCAAAGGATCTGCATGCGATAGACGCCGACGTTCTCCTCGCCCTCGGCGCCGTCAGGCGGCCGCGTGATGACCAGCGGCCAAGTGACGAGCGGCGCCGGCTCACCGGGCCACGGAATCTGCGCGGGCAGCAGCGACAGGTCGATCGCCTCGCCCGTCAGGATCTCGGCCTGCGCAACGGGAGAAGCCACCATTTTCGGCCGCATGGTGAGCGCGGCGCGAGCGAGAGGCAGTTTGCGCCACGCGTCGCCGATGTCCTTCGGCGCCGTGGGATGGCGAAGCGCGGCCAGTGCTTCGCCGAGGGCCGGCAAGTTGCGGGGTTCCACGCTCAGCCCCCAAGACACGCGCCGAACAGTGCCGAAGAGATTGACGAGCAGCGGCATCGCAGAGGGCGAGCCGTCTGCCTTCAAAGGTCGTTCGAAAAGCAGCGCCGGACCGTCGCAGCCAAGGACGCGGCGGTGGATTTCGGTGACCTCATGGACCACCGAGACCGGTTCCGGGATGCGGACGAGTTCGCCGGCCAATTCGAGGAAGGCGACGAAATCCCGAAGATCGCGAAAAGACGGGAGATCGCGTCGCAGCACGGCAGCTCCGCCGGAGGCACAAGGACCGGCCCGGACGATTGCTGAGAACGCCCGGGCCGTTGCGCCGGCATCTTGTACAGCACCTGCCCCTTTCACCGGCGACACTGGGGTTGCGGCGATGTCTACAGCCCACCGCCTGGTGCTTCTTTGCCCGGCGACAAATCACCGTGCAGCGATCGGGTGTACCAGCCGACGCATGGGCACCACCATTCGCACCGCACCGGCGCTCGCAACCCTGGCGCTGAGGCCTCTTCCGCTGTCGCCGCTGCAGCCACCGCTGTCGACGCTGCTGGGCGCTGTCGTCCGACAGCATCCCGGCATCTTCGAGCGACTCGGCGAACACGCCGGCAAACGGTTCGGCATCATCCCGACGGACATGCCGTTCGCGATCGTCCTCGATACTCCCCTTGAAGCGCCGCGCATCGTCGCCGTAAGGCGCCTGCCGGGAACTTCCATCGATGCGCGGATCGCGGGGCCGCTTGCCGCCCTCGTCGGCCTTGCCAACGGTACGCTCGATGGCGATGCCCTCTTCTTCTCCCGCGACCTCGCGGTCGAAGGCGACGTGGCGGCAATCGTCGCGCTCCGCAACGCTGTCGACGACGCCGGCGTCGACCTTCTTTCGGCAGCGGCAAGCTGCCTTGGCCCGTTCGGCCGGCCCTTCGAACATGCGGCGCGCCTCCTCGGCGGCGCCCTGGCGCCGCTGGCGCGAATACGGGAATGGAACTGATCTGCCCGGCCGGGACGCCGGCGGCGTTCAAGGCGGCGGTGGATGCCGGCGCCGACGCAGTCTATTGCGGCTTCCGCGACGAGACCAATGCGCGCAACTTCCCGGGCCTCAACTTCAGCCGCGCGGAGCTTGCCGAGGCCATCGCCTACGCCCGTGGGCGGGGCGCGATGACGTTCGTGGCGATCAACACCTTTCCGCGTGCCGGAGAAATCCGCCTCTGGCACGACGCAGTCGATGATGCGGTCCGGCTCGGCGCCGATGCGCTCATCCTGGCCGACATCGGCCTCCTCGACCATGCCGCGCGCACCCACCCCGGCCAGCGGCTGCATCTTTCAGTGCAGGCAGCAGCATCGAACATCGACTCGATCCGCTATTTCGTTGAGTCGTTCGGCGTGCGCCGGGTGGTCCTGCCAAGGGTCCTGACCGTCGACGAGATCGCCGCGATTGCTCCGCGGATCGCATGCGAAATCGAGGTCTTCGCCTTCGGCGGGCTCTGCGTCATGGCAGAAGGCCGCTGCTCGCTGTCGTCCTATGCCACCGGCCTCTCGCCCAACATGAACGGCGTCTGCTCGCCGGCAAGCCACGTCACATACATCCACCGCAAGGGCGAGATCGTCTCACGCCTCGGCAACTTCACCATCAACCGTTTTGGGCCGTATGAGCCTGCCGCCTATCCGACGCTCTGCAAGGGCCGCTTCCGGACGGCGCGCTCGGAGGGATACCTCTTCGAGGAGCCGGTGAGCCTCGACACTGTCGGTATCCTGCCCGCTCTGCGCAGGGCCGGCGTGTGCGCGCTCAAGATCGAGGGCCGCCAGCGCGGCCGCGCCTATGTCGAACAGGTCGTGCGCCGCTTTCGCGCAGCCATCGACGCGCTCGACAACGACGCAGCGGTGCCGGCGGCCGATCTCGCCGCCCTCAGCGAAGGGCAGGCAATGACCACGGGCGCCTACCGCAAGGCGTGGCGGTAGCGAGGCGGCGATGCAATTGACGCTGGGGCCGCTGTTCTTCAACTGGCCCGCTGCGGCGTGGCGCGATTTCTACTTCCACATCGCAGATGAGGCGCCCATCGATACGGTGGTGATTGGCGAGGTGGTCTGCTCAAAGCGGATGCCGTTTCTCGCCGATGTCATGCCTGCCGCGGTCGACCGCCTTCAGCGCTCCGGCAAGACCGTGCTGCTCGGCTCGCTCGCCCTCGTCACGCTGGAACGGGAGCGCCGCGCCACGGCGGAACTCGCCGCTGACGAAGGCTTCATGGTGGAAGCGAACGACGTCTCCTGCCTCGCAGGAGTCGCTGGCCGGCCGCATGCGATTGGCCCCTTCATCCAGGTCTACAACGAAGCGACGGCAGCATACCTTGCCAGCCGCGGTGCGACACGCATCTGCCTGCCACCGGAACTGCCGGCGGCGTCGATCGGTGCGATTGCAGCGGGTGTGCCCGGCATCGTCGTCGAAGTCTTCGCTTTCGGCCGCGCGCCGCTGGCCATTTCGGCACGCTGCTATCACGCCCGCGCGGAAGGCCTCTCCAAGGACTCCTGCCGATTCGTTTGCGAGAAGGATCCGGACGGGCTAGCGGTCGAGACACTCGACGGCGAACCGTTCGTGGCGGTGAACGGCGTGCAAACGCTATCGCATGCCTGCCTGAACCTCATCGACGACATCCCCGCGCTCATCGAGATGGGGGTGGGTGCCCTGCGTCTGTCGCCACAGGCCTGCGACATGGCATCGGTGGCGCGGACTTTCCGCGATGTGCTCGGCGGGCGGTGCGACGCCGGGGCCGGGGCCGGGGCACTCGGTGCGACCTTTCCCCGCGCGCCGTTCTCGAACGGCTTCCTGCATGGACGACCGGGCGTGGAGTGGATCGTTGCGTCGTGAAGGATCAGGCGGCCGCGAGCCGTTCGACGCGCGGCAGATCGAGGATGCGCACGCCCTTCGGCACGATCAGTATGGACCGCTCGCGATCGAGGCGGCGCAGCGTACGGCTGACGGTGGCGATGCTCAGGCCAAGGTAGTCGCCGATGTCCTGCCGGCCCATCGGCAGGGGGACCAGAACCGACATGCCCTGGATGCGCGACCAGCGCGCCCGCATGCCGAGGAGGAACGCGGCGACCTTGGTCTCGGCGCGGCGCGGACCGAGCTGCATCATCTGGTCGTGGGCAAGATCGAGTGCTCTTGCCGCGGCGTCGTGGAGCTTCCGGAAAAGATGCGGATGGTTTTCGGCGAATGTCTGGAACGCCGGCCGTGGAAAGCTGCAGGTGGTGGTGGCGACCACCGCCTCGGCGGAGAAGCCGTACCGCTCGCCTGGCGGCAAGCCCAGGAAATCGCCGGGAAGGGCGAAACCGACAATCTGACGCTGGCCGTTCGGCAGGAGGCGATAGAGACGGAGGAGCCCGGCGGTGACGTTGTAGACGACCCCGTTCGGCGCGCCCTCCATGAACAGCGTCGATCGCGGGCGGAACGTTACCTGGCGGCCAATGCTCCTGAACGCGGTCAACTCGTGACAATCGAGCGCGGAGCAGATGCTGACCAGCCGGACCGGACATTCCGGACAATTCGCCAGCGACAGAGGTACAGACCTGGGTTTCGCCGGCAAGTGGGGCGAACGGATTTCGACCTGCGTCAGCATCGACATTCTGGATATGACATCTGGGCGCATCCGGCGGGCCGGACAAGCGCCCGAATTGCCGCAGGGCAAAGCCGCCGTGCGGCGTCCGTGCGACAAAGGCGCATGTCAGGAACAGGGAGCATGCTCATGCCGGCGCTCGCCTATTCGTCCGAAACCGACGATCTTGTAACGCGTCTCCGGCGCATCCTGTCCGCAGTCGACCTCGACTGCGGGTGCCGGGTGCGGCTCGAGGGCGCACTCGACCGGTTCACCGCGCTGGAATACCGGCGGCAGACGCGCAAGGCGCTGTCGGAGGCCCGCGAACAGCGCGACCAGATCATCGCCCGCCTCGCCTTCCTCGCGGAAATCGACGAGCTCACCGAACAGGAATCCGACCGCACCGTGTTCGCGGAAGTCGCCGTGCTGTTCGACGAGATCGGCTCCGCCGCCAACGAGGCGGCCAAAGCCATCCGATTGATTGCCTGTTTCCCCCACGGAAAATACAGAAAGAAATAGGATACTACACGAGAGTATGAAGCTGATTTTCCCCTTAGGCAAATATATTATGGAACTTGTCCAAGTATAGTTTTCAATAATACTGTTGAGATGCATGTAATATTACGATACTGACCTGTCATAGCGTGACTCAGATCCGCTGCATGACAGGAGCAAAAAATGATCCGTTCTTCCGTGAGTATTCTCGCGTTCACCGCGGCGGCCCTCGCCGCATCGGGAGCAGCTTCGGCAGCAGAGTATCCCGCCGGCGAACCGCAGAGCGTTGCGGGCATGGAGATCGCCGCAGTCTACCTCCAGCCCATTGAGATGGACCCGCCGGACATGATGCGCCCGGCGGAGGAGTCCGACGTCCACCTGGAGGCCGACATCCATGCTGCTGCCGGCAACGTCAACGGCTTCGCTGAGGGTGAGTGGGTTCCCTACCTCGAGATCGGGTACGAACTCACCGGCCCCGGTGGCGAGACGGCCGCCGGCACGTTCATGCCGATGGTCGCCGACGACGGACCGCACTATGGCGACAACGTGAAGCTCTTCGGCCCCGGTCGCTATCATCTCAGCTTCACGATCCGGCCGCCCACACACGACTCCCATTTCGGCCGCCATGTCGATCGCGAGACCGGCGTCGGCCCGTGGTTCGAGCCGTTCACGGTGGAATACGACTTCGTCTTCGCCGGCATCGGAAAGAAGGGTGCTTACTAACCGCAGCGAACGACCGCTTGCCCACCAGGGACAACCGATCGCGGCGGGACACATGCAGCCCGATCGCCTGGAGCGGATCGGTGAATGGCTCCGCTGCCACCAGCGGGCGATCCGCAACACCCAGTGGTGCGTCGTTTCGATCTATGCGGGGCTGCTCGTTCCGCCCGCCTTTCTTCCGCTGCCTCCGTCGGCCGCCGGAATCCTTGATGGCATGGCTGTCTTTGCGCAGTTCGTGTTCTGGGGAATCTGGTGGCCGGCAGTGCTCGTGACGACAGTGCTCTTTGGCCGGATCTGGTGTGGCCTTTTCTGTCCAGAGGGCATGCTCAGCGAATTCGCCAGCCGTCATGGCAGTGGCCGCGCGATCCCCCGCTGGATCATATGGAGCGGCTGGCCGTTCGCTGCCTTCGTGGTGACAACGGTTTATGGTCAATTGGTCAGCGTCTATCAGTATCCGCAGCCGGCCCTTCTCGTCCTCGGTGGCTCGACACTCGCTGCCGTGCTGGTCGGTGTGCGTTTCGGACGCGGCAAGCGCGTCTGGTGCCGCTACCTCTGCCCGGTGAGTGGAGTCTTCGGCCTGCTCGCCAAGCTCTCGCCGCTTCATTTCTCGGTCGATGAAGACGCCTGGCGGCGCTCCCAGGCTACGCCGAGGCAGAGATTCGCTCCGGTCAACTGCGCACCGCTCGTGCCGCTGCGCACCATGCGCGGCGCGAGCCAATGTCACATGTGCGGCCGCTGCAGCGGCTTCCGCGGTGCGATCAGGCTGGCGGCCCGCGCGCCTAGTCACGAGATCGTCACCGTCGCCGGAGAGCTGCCGAACCCGTGGGAAAGCGCGCTCCTGATCTTTGGCCTCATCGGGGTTGCCGCCGGTGCATTCCACTGGCCGGTGAGCCCCTGGTTCGTCGCGGTGAAACAGGCCGCCGCCGCGTGGCTGGTGGACCACTATGCGATCTGGCCGATGGAGACGGGCGCGCCGTGGTGGCTCCTGACCCACTATCCGGACCGGCACGATGTCCTGACGGTGCTCGACGGCGCGCTGCTCCTTGCCTACATCGCCGCCACGGCACTTGTCCTCGGAACGGCAGTGGCGATCTGCCTTGCGCTGGCCACGCGGAGCCTCGGGCCGTGGTCGTGGTCGCGGTTTCACCATCTCGCTCAATCGCTGATCCCGGTAGCAGCCACGGGGGTGTTCCTCGGACTGTCGGCGCTTACCGTGACCATGCTGCGTGCCGAGGGATATGCGCTCGGCTGGGTACTGACGGCACGCGCGCTCCTGCTAGTTGCGGCGGGATTCTGGTCGCTTCGCCTCGCAGTGGCGATCACTGGCCGCTATTCACGATCCGCGGTCCGGCGGAGCGTTGTGGCCCTCGCGGTCGCCGGAGCGCTCTCGGCTGCGGATGCAGCTTGGATCCTCCTGTTCTGGGTCTGGTGAGGGTGGCCATCACCAGATCATCCCGTGGGCGCCGAGCACGGCGCCCACAATGGTGACGCTGGCAAGGACGAGCAGCAGCCAGTGGGCGCGCTGCACGAATGCGAACGTGCCGACCGGATCACGCTCTGCGCGGCGGCGGAACCAGTCGTGCAGGAACAAGGGCTCGGCCACGAACAGGATGAAGGTGAAGAGAGCCCAGACGAAGACCATCGCGTGCATCCACCAGAAGGCGGGATCGGCGAAGCGGTCCCAGATATCGAGGCGCCAGGTCATGTAGAAGCCGGTGAGGCCGACGACCGTCACGGAGACGCGTGCCTGACGGGCGAAACGGCCTTCGACCGCCTCGAAGAGGGAAAGGCGTCGGGAAGGCTCGCCCAGGCGAACGATCGCCGGAAGGATGACGGCCGTCACCATGGCGACGCCGCCGATCCAGTGAACCACGGCGAGCACATGAAGTGCCCGCGCCACCGTGACGTCATCCACGGCTCGATCCTCGCATTCCGGCCAAAAATGAACATCCCGCGGTTTGCCCGCCGCGGTATTGACGCCGGTCAAAACCCGCCGCCGCCGGTTCGGCTAGGAAGAATGCGCGCCTGGAATTCTTACGGGAGAAAGCATGCCGGCGGCTCATTCGGACCCAGCGCAAAAACGTGCGCTCTGGCTTTCGACCATCGCGTTCACCGTCTGCTTCGCCGTCTGGACGATCTTCGCGATCATCGGTGTGCAGATAAAGGAAGACCTCGGCCTCAACGACACCGAGTTCGGCCTACTGGTCGGCACCCCGATCCTGACCGGCAGCCTGATCCGGCTGGTGCTCGGCGTCTGGGCCGACCAGTACGGCGGCCGCATCGTCTATGTCGCAGTGATGCTGTCGGCAGCACTGGCAACCTGGCTTCTGACCTTCGCCTATGACTATCCGACCTTCCTTCTCGCCGCGCTGGGTGTCGGCATCGCCGGCGGCTCCTTCGCGGTCGGCATCGCCTACGTCTCGCGCTGGTACCCGGTGGAGAAACAGGGAACTGCGCTCGGCATCTTCGGCGCGGGCAACGTCGGCGCCGCGGTGACGAAGTTCCTCGCGCCGATGGTGATGGTCGCCTTCGGCTGGCAGGCGGTCGCGCAGATCTGGGCGCTCGGTCTGGTCGCGATGGCGATCATCTTCTGGTTCGGCACCACCGACGATCCGGAGCTGCGCAAGCGCCGCGAGGCCGGGCTCAAGCCTGAGCCCATGTCGACGATGCTGGCGCCGCTGAAGAAGCTCCAGGTCTGGCGCTTCTCGCTCTACTACTTCTTCGTGTTCGGCGGCTTCGTGGCACTCGCGCTGTGGCTGCCACGCTATTATGTCGGCGTCTACGGTCTCGACATCATCACGGCCGGGATGCTCGGTGCTGCCTACTCGATCCCCGGCTCGCTGTTCCGCGTCTTCGGCGGCACGCTGTCAGACCGGTATGGCGCGCGCCGGGTGATGTACTGGACATTCACCGGGTCGGTCGTCTGCACCTTCCTCCTGTCGTATCCGGCCACGACCTATGTGGTCGACGGCATCCGCGGGCCGATCGAGTTCTCCATCGCGCTGGGCTTCATTCCGTTCACGGTCGTCACCTTCGTCCTCGGGTTCTTCATGAGCCTCGGCAAGGCGGCGGTCTACAAGCACATCCCCGTCTACTACCCCGGCCGCGTCGGCGCCGTCGGCGGGGTGGTCGGCCTGATCGGCGGGCTCGGTGGCTTCATCCTGCCCATCGCCTTCGGCGCGATGAACGATCTCGTGGGCGTATGGACGAGCTGCTTCATGCTGCTCCTCCTCGTCGCCGCCGTGTCGCTGGTCTGGATGCACTTCGCCATTCTCTACATGGAGAAGCGGCGCATACCCGCACTTGCCGGGCCGCAGTACCTGCCGGAGGCCGACATCCTCGGCCCCGTCCTGCCGCAGCCTCCCGGAGCGAAGGCGCGAGCGGCCGCGCATGCCGGATCGTGATGGGGAGCGAAACGAGCATGGCTGAGAAAGAGATCGACAAAACCCGCTGGAGCCCGGCAGGCGGCACATGGCTCGATCAATGGACTCCCGAGGAGCCGTCGTTCTGGGAGCGAGACGGCAAGCAGCTCGCCTGGCGCACGCTGACCATCACCACCGCCAACCTGATGATGGCGTTCATCGTCTGGTTCGTGGTTTCGGCGCTCGTCGTCCGCCTGCCGGCGATCGGCTTTCAGCTTTCCACCACGCAGCTCTTCTGGCTGGCGGCGATGCCCGGCCTTGCCGGCGGGACGCTGCGCATCGTCCACACTTTCCTCGTGCCGCTCTACGGCACGCGGCATGTCGTTTCGATCTCGACCCTGTCGCTGCTCATCCCGGCGGTCGGCTGGTTCTTCGCCGTGCAGGATCCCGCGACGCCATACTGGGTGCTCCTGACGCTCGCGTTCCTCGCCGGCCTCGGGGGCGGGAACTTCTCGTCCTTCATGCCATCGACCAGCCTGTTCTTTCCGAAGCGCCTGCAGGGCACCGCGCTCGCCATCCAGGCCGGCGTCGGCAATTTCGGCGTGAGCGTCGTCCAGTTCGTGACGCCGTGGATCATCGGCTTCGCGCTCGCAGGCACGCTCCTCGGCGCACCGCAGGTGCTGACGCAGGCGGGCGTCGCCGCCAGTCCTCTCTGGCTGCAGAATGCAGCCGAGATCT
>CAZXKZ010000029.1:10656-20177 GCA_964641825.1 uncultured Bauldia sp. | reverse complement strand
GCGTCTTGGGCGTGATCAGCGCCAGCGTCTCCTCCGCCGAGAAGGCGAAGCCGTTGGCTTCCCGGATGGGGATCGGCACTGGCCGCGCACCGGTGTACTCGATCATCGAGCGATAGATCGGGAAGCCGGGGTCGGGATAGAGGATGTCCGCGCCGGGCTCGCCGAACATCAGGATGGCGGCGAACATCGTCACCTTGCCGCCGGGCATGATCATCACGCTGCCGGGCGAGACCTCGACGCCGAGCCTGCGATGGATGTCGGCGGCCACCGCCTCGCGCAGCGGCAGGATGCCGGTCGCCGGCGTGTAGCCGTGGTGCCCGTCGCGGAGCGCCTTCACCGCTGCCTCGACGATATGGTCCGGCGTGCGGAAGTCGGGCTGTCCGATGCCGAGGTTGATGACGTCCCGGCCTTCTGCGGCGAGCTCCGTCGCCCGCGCCAGGACTGCGAAGGCGTTCTCCTCGCCGATGCGGCCGAACCCCGGCGTTGTATGGAACACGTGTCATCCCTCCCGAAAATCCCCGGCAACGAGGATTCATGTCAGTTTGATTTTGCGGCCGGATTAGGCGCATAAACCGGCCCGAAATCAAACCGCGTTTAACGGGTCGTGAAAATGCCCAGCACCGCCGAAAAGCGCCAGGTCTTTCGGGAGCTTCACAAGTCGGGATGCTTTGCCATTCCCAATCCCTGGGATGTCGGTACGGCGCGCTATCTCCAGTCGCTCGGCTTCAAGGCGCTGGCCACCTCGAGCGCTGCTGCGGCCTGGAGCCTCGGCTATGCCGATGGCCGGTTGCCGCTCGAACCGATGCTGGAGCACATCGCGGCGATCGCGGCCGCCACCGATTTGCCGGTCAACGCCGATTTCACCAACGGCTTTGCCGATGCGCCCGATGCGGTCGCGGAAAACGTCCGGCGTTGCCTTGCGACCGGCGTTGCCGGCCTGTCGATCGAGGATCAGGTTGCCGGGAGCGCGCAGCTCTATGAGTTCGATCATGCGGTCGAGCGCATCAAGGCAGCGCGCGCCGCCATCGACGATGCCGTTCTCGTCGCCCGCTCCGAAGTCTACATCGTCGGCCACGCCGATCCGCTTCGCGAGGCGATCCGCCGGCTGACCGCGTTTGCCGAGGCCGGAGCCAACTGCCTGTTTGCGCCCGGCATCAGCACACGCGAAGACATCGCCGCGCTGGTAGCGGCCGTCGCTCCCGTGCCCGTCAACGTCGTGGTCCGGGGAAACGCGATGACGGTCGCGGACCTCGCCGGGATCGGCGTCCGCAGGATCAGCACCGGAGGCTGGCTTGGGCGCGCCGCGTGGGGCGGCTTCGAGCGCGCCGCCCGTGATCTTGCCGAAGCCGGCCGCTTCGACACCTGGGCCGATGCTCTGCCCGGCGCCACGCTGGATGCTTTTTTCTCCGCCGATGCCGAGCAAAGGCGGCCATGACCGCTGCGCGGGGGCCGATCGGCCCCGTCGTCGATGCCACGCCGTCCGTCCGTCCCGGTCCGGTCAGCCTGGAAGGCGGTCACGTGCGCATCGAGAAGCTCGATCCCGCTCGCCACGGCGCCGCGCTCTGGGATGCCGTGAAGGGCGACGACTCGCTCTGGGATTACATGGCCTATGGCCCGTTCGCCGGCGAGGCGGCCTTCATGCGCTGGCTGGAGGAGCGCGCGGAGCTGCTCGATCCATTCTCCTATGCAGTGGTCGCGGCGGACACCGGACTTGCCGTCGGCATCGTCACGTTGATGGAGATACGCCCCGCCGCGCGCGTCATCGAGATCGGCAATATCGTCTACGCACCGCGTCTCCAGCGCACGCCGGCCGCCACCGAGGTGCAGTACCTGATGGCGCGCTACGTCTTCGATGATCTCGGCTACCGCCGCTACGAGTGGAAGTGCAACGCGCTGAACGAGCCGTCGAAGCGCGCCGCGCTCCGTCTCGGCTTCAGCTATGAGGGCACCTTCCGTCAGCACATGATCGTCAAGGGGCGGAACCGCGACACCGCGTGGTTTGCCATGATAGATGCCGACTGGCCGGCGATCCGGCGCGCGTTCGAGCGCTGGCTCGATCCCGCGAACTTCACCGCGGATGGAAAGCAGAAGACCGGCCTTGCCGGGTTCAGAACAGGGAACCAGACATGAATCGATTGAAGGGCAAGCGTGCGTTCCTGACGGCGGCAGGCGCCGGCATCGGCCGGGCGACCGCGCTGGCGTTCGCGGAGGAGGGTGCCCACGTCATCGCTACCGATCTCAAGCCCGAGTTGATCGCCGATCTCAAGGACGCCGGCGTTGCCGAGACCCATGCCCTCAACGTCCTCGACACGGCGGCGGTGAATGCGCTTGCCGCCCAGGTCGGAACCATCGATATCCTGTTCAACTGCGCCGGCTTCGTCCACCACGGCACAGTGCTGACGACGAGCGAGGCCGATTGGGATTTCTCATTCGACGTCAACGTCAAGGCCATGCACCGCACGATCGCCGCCTTCCTGCCGGCGATGCTCGAGCATGGCGGCGGCTCGATCGTCAACGTCGCCTCCGGTGCTTCGTCGGTACGCGGCATCCCCAACCGCTACGCCTACGGCGCTTCCAAGGCGGCCGTCATCGGCCTTACCAAGTCGGTCGCCGCCGATTTCATCCGGCGCGGCATCCGCTGCAACGCCATCTGCCCCGGCACCATCCAGTCGCCGTCGCTCGATGCGCGCATCGCCGAGCAAGCGAAGGCGCAGAACAAGCCTGTCGAGGAGATCAGGCAAGCATTCATCGACCGCCAGCCGATCGGGCGCCTCGGCACCGCTGAGGAGATCGCGGCGCTCGCCGTCTATCTCGCGGCGGATGAGTCGAGCTACACCACCGGCCAGATTTTCCTCGCCGACGGCGGGTTTGCCCTGTGACGAAGGTTCTCGTCATCGGCGCCGCCGGCATGGTCGGCGTCAAGCTGGTCCGCCGGCTGGTCGCCGATGGCACGGTCGGCGGAAAATCCATCAGCCATCTCACGCTCGCCGATTGGGTCGCGCCAATCGCGCTTGCGGATGCGCCGTTTCCGGTGGTCACCGAGGCCATCGACCTCGCCGCGCCCGGCGCCGCCGAGAAGCTGGTCGCCGGCCGCCCTGACGTCATCTTCCATCTCGCCGCGATCGTCTCGGGCGAGGCCGAGGCCGATTTCGAGAAGGGCTATCGCATCAATCTCGACGGCACGCGCTTCCTCTTCGAGGCCATCCGCAAGGTCGGTGAAGGCTACCGCCCGCGCGTCGTGTTCACGTCGTCCATCGCGGTCTTCGGCGCGCCGTTCCCGGAAGCCATTGGCGACGAGTTCTTCGAGACGCCGCTCACCTCCTACGGCACGCAGAAGGCGGTCGGCGAACTGCTGCTGTCCGATTACTCGCGCCGCGGCTTCATGGATGGCGTCGGCATTCGCCTGCCCACCATCTGCGTGCGTCCCGGCAAGCCCAACAAGGCCGCATCCGGCTTCTTCTCCGGCATCATCCGCGAGCCGCTCGCCGGACAGGAGGCGGTCCTGCCGGTGGATGAATCCGTCCGCCACTGGCATGCCAGCCCGCGCTCCGCCGTCGGCTTCCTGCTCCACGCCGCAGCCCTCGATACCGGGCAGCTTGGCGCGCGGCGCAATCTCAGCATGCCCGGCGTCTCGGTCACGGTCGGCGAGCAGATCTCGGCGCTGCGCAAGGTTGCCGGCGATCGCGTCGCCGCCCGCATCCGCCGCGAGCCCGATCCCGTCATCATCCGCATCGTTGAGGGCTGGCCGCGCAACCTCGCGCCCGAGCGGGCGCTTGCGCTGGGCTTCCGTGCCGAGCACGATTTCGAGGAAATCATCCGCATCCATATCGAGGACGAGCTCGGCGGACGCTTCGTGGAATGACGCCAGCTCGGCTCGGTAGTTTCGCGCTGGCTGCGGCCGTCGCGCGCATCGAGGCGTTCGCAAAGACTTACCGGAAGGTGGGACGCGCCCGGCGCTATGTCCTGGTCGAGGGCACGCTCGTCCGCGAGGAGCGGATTCTGGCGCAGCCCGGCCGCTTCATGAAGGCGCTCGGCAACGGCCCGCTGCTGAAGGTCGAGCTCCCGCTCAGCGCGCAGGCGATCGTCGCCAACTGGAACCTCCGCATCATCGGCCTCGGCGATGATGGCCGGCTCACCGCGCAGGTCCGCATGCGCGGCACGAAGGGCAGCCTGTTCCGCGAGGTGAGGGCGCGCCGCGCTGTCGCGCGCCTGCTTGCCGGCGACGCCGAGGTCGCGGTCCCCGCGCTCCGCGCCTATGACCGCACCGCCGGCCTCTGGCTCGTCGAGGATTTCGTCAACGGCCGGCCGGGCGAGTTGTCAGACCTCGCGGCCTACCTCGCCGGGCCTGCGGCGGGCTTCTACCGCCGCACAGCGCGCCCGCGTCCGATCGCGCGCGCGCTCGCCCGCGCCCGCCCGCTTCTGGCCGAGCTTGCGGCGAGCGAACCGCGCCTTCGCCGCCTCGCCGCGCTCCCCGACGATACGCTCTGGCCGGTGGCCCTCTGCCACGGCGACGTGATGGTCGGCAACATCCTGCGCACCGCCGACCGCCGCTTCTGGCTGGCCGATTGGGAGCGCGCCGCCGTCCAGCCGGTCGCGCTCGATCTCGCCGCGACCGTGATGTGGCAGCCGCCCATGCGCGATGCGGCGCTCGCCATCCTCCGGCAGCTCGATCCCGGCGGCATCGGCCCCACCGCGGAGGATTGTCTCGTGCTCGGCATGGTGCTCCTCCTGCAAAGACGGCGGGATCGGGCGGGCGGCAGGCCTCGTCCCGACGATTGGCGGGAGGGCCACCTTCTCGGCCTGATGCGGTCGCTGCTCGGCTGAGCCGGCTTCGTAGGAAAGGCGAGCCGCGCCACAGTATCGCGGACGGCGGCATATCTTAGTAGTCTAAGATATGCCCGAGTTCGTCCGCCACGATCTGCAGCATGTGGTGAAGGTCCTGCGCCGGTTCGACCCGGGCACGGCGCTCGCCGGCCCGCCGCGCGCGTACGTCCTCGATGGCCAGTCGCTCGTCGCCGAGCCTGCTGTTGCCCGCAACGGCGCGCCCGGCGTTTCGGTGGAGCTTCCCTTCTCTGCCCGCCGCGTCGCCATCCGCTCGCACGCCCGGCTGTTCGGGCTGAACGGCGACGAGTCCATCACGGTCAAGGTGGCGCTCCGCCAAGCGTCACCCGGCGAGTCCTTCTTCCGCGAGGGCCGCGCGCGCAGGCTCGTCGCCCGCGCGCTCGCCGGCACCGGCCTGGCGGTTCCCGCGGTCGTGCGGGCCGATCCGGCGCGCGGCTGGCTGGTCGAGGAGTTCGTCCCGGGGCAGCCTGCGGGTGATGATGATGTCGCGCGTCTCGTCGGCTCCCTGCGCCCGCTCTACGCGCCGACGGTCCGCTTCCGCCGTCTGGTCGGTTCGCCGCACAGCCGCTGGCTGTTCGAGCAGCTCTGCGGAATGCTGTCGCGGCTGGCGCCCGCGCTCGCGGTCCCTCCGGGCGAAGCGGTCTGGCCGGTCGCGTTCTGTCACGGCGACCTCGGCGCGCACAATCTCATCCGCGGCGACGACGGGCGCCTCTGGATCATCGATTGGGAGAAGGCGCGGTTCAATCCGGTCGCGGTCGAGCTTGGCCGGCTCTATCTGGAGTACCCGCACCTGAAGGATGCGCTGCTCCGCCTGATCGGCAGCCTGTCGCCGGCCGATGCCGCGCTGCCGCCGCTGCGCCAGCTCGCGTTCGGCAGCGCGTTTGCCCTGAAGCGCCGCCAGTTCAACCGCAGAATGATGGTCAACGAGCGCATGAGCCTTCGCCGGCATACGCGCGCCGAGGCCGAGGCCGATTTCGACAGCCGGCTCGCTGCCGCGCGGGCGGCGATTGCAGCGCTGGCGGATTGATCCTGCAGAGACTACGCGGGCACCGGCGTTTCCGGCACGGGCGTCAGCGGCTTGCGCTGCTCGAACCAGCCGGTGAGGTTGTCGACCACGAGCTGCCCCATGGCGTCGCGCGTGTGGATGGATGCCGAGCCAACGTGCGGCAGAAGGACTGTGTTCGGCAGTGCGATCAGCTCCGGCGGCACGTTCGGTTCGTCCACGAAGACATCGAGCCCCGCGGCCTGGATGACATGGTCGCGGAGTGCCGCGGCCAGCGCCGGCTCGTCGATCGCCACGCCGCGCCCGATGTTGATCACCACGCCGCGCGGCCCTAGCGCCTTCAGGATGCGCGCGTCGATCAGATTACGCGTGGAGTCGCTGCCGGGCAGCACCACCATCAGCGTGTCCACGTCGGTGGCCATGGCGTGAAGGTCGGCGTAGTAGCGGTAGGATACGTCGTCTCGCTTGTTGCGCGTGTGGTAGACGACGGGCACGCCCATCGCGTCGAGCCGCCGAGCGATGGCCAGTCCGATCCGGCCGAGGCCGACGACGCCGACCGTGCGGTCGCGCATCGTTCCGGGCGTCAGCGGGTAGGCCGCCTTCGTCCACTTGCCGTCGCGAAGATAGCGCTCCGCCGCCGACAGTTCGCGCACCGTCATCAGCAGGAGGCCGAGCGCGGTGTCGGCCACCTCTTCGGTCAGCACGTCCGGCGTGTTGGTCACCACGATGCCGTGCGCGGCCGCGTAGGCGAGGTCGATGCCGTCGTACCCGACGCCGAAGTTGGCGACGATCTCGAGCTTGGGCAGTTGCTCCAGCAACGGTTTCGGCACGTCGAAGTGGCCGCCGCGCGCCATGCCGCGGATCGATGCGAGGGCCGGCCCGAGCGAGGAAAGCGGCGCCCCGTCGTCGAGCCTGTGGACCGTGAAGTGCTCCGCGAGCGTCTGTTTCGTCTTTTTCGGCAGTCCGCCGGCTGAAAGGATGTCGACCTTGGCCACTGTTCGAACGCTGCTCCGTTTCCGCGGGAAAAATGAGGTGGGGCGGCTTTTCTAGCGGATCGTCCGCCGCTGGGCGAGTGAGGCGTTGCCGGCCCCCCACTGTCATCCTCGCAAGCGAGGACCCAGTAACCGCCGCTGCCGGTAGTGCTACCCCGGTGCCCGCGTCCCCCGAATGTCATCCCAAAGCGAGGATCGCACCCTACCGGTCCCGGTGCACCCGCTGGCGGTAGAGAATGTATAACCCGCTCGCGATTACTATGGGGGCGCCGATCAGGGTGGAAGCGCCCGGCACGTCCCTGAAAACGAGATAGCCGAGGATCGGCATCCACACGATCTGCGTGTACTGGAAAGGCGCAAGCACGGTGGCGGGCGCCTCGCGGTTGGCGAGGATCAGCAGGTAGTGGCCGACCGCTCCGGCGAGCCCCGAGCCGATCATGGCCGCTGCTACGGTCCAGTCCGGCGGCCACACGCCCACCGCCGGAAGCGGCGGCGTCATGATCACCACGGCGACCAGCGAACCATAGACCAGCATCCCGGCTGGCGTTTCGGTGGCGGTGAGCAGCCGCGTCATCAGTCCGTAGCCGGCGTAGCAGATCGCGGCCCCGACCGAGAGCAGCGCCGCCGGCTGGAAGCTGCTCGGCTCCGGCCTGATGATGATGAGCACGCCGATAAACCCTACGGCGACGGCCGCCCAGCGTCGCGGCCCCGGCCATTCGCCGAGCAGCGGTCCGGCGAGCGCGGTCACGATGAGGGGCGCCGCGAACGTGATCGCCGATGCCTCGGCGAGTTGCAGGTAGCGCAGCGCCAGGAAATTGAGCCCCGTCGATACGAGCAGGAAGAGCGCGCGCACCGTCTGCATCAGCGGCCGCTTGGTCAGGTAGTCGGAGGGCCGCGTCCACGAGCGCAGTATCAGGATCGCGAACAGCAGGCTGAACGCGTAGCGCGCCCACACTACCTCGAACGTCGGCACGAACAGGCTCGCATACTTGGCCGCGGTGTCGAGCAGCGAAAACAGCAGCATGGCCCCGCAGATAAGGGCGATGCCGCGCAGCCGGCGCGCGGCCTCTTCTGCGGTGACCGGCAAGTGTTGCAAGCGGCAGGGCCCTCCGGACCCCTCAGTAGGTGGCGCGGCCGCCCGAGATGTCGAAGGTGAAGCCGGTGGTGAAGGAGCACTCGTCGGAGACGATGAAGCCGATCATGGCCGCCGCCTCCTCGACATAGAGGAAGCGTCCGCGCGGGATTTTTGACAGCATGTAGGCGATGTGCTGTTCGGAGACCTGGTCGAAGATCTTGGTCTTGGCGGCTGCCGGCGTGATGGCGTTCACCGAGATGTTGTGCTCGGCGACTTCCTTGGCGAGCGATTTCGTCAGTGCGATCACGCCCGCCTTCGAGGCTGAATAGGCCGATGCCGTCGGGTTGCCTTCCTTGCCGGCGATCGAGGCGACGTTGCAGATCCGGCCGTAGTTCCGCTCGATCATGCCCGGTATCACGCGCCGGCAGCACAGGAACTGGCTGCGCAGGTTGATGGCGATCACCCGGTCCCATTCCTCGATTGGATAGTCGGCGACCTTGGCGTTCTGTCCCGCCACCCCGGCGTTGTTCACCAGGATGTCGATCCTGCCGAAGCGGTCCATCGTGGCGTCGAAGGCCGCGTTGACCGAGCCGGAGTCGGCCACGTCGACTTCGAAGGCGGCGACGGTGCCGCGTCTGGAAAGCTCCTTCACGGTCTCCTCGGCAAGCGCGCGGTCGCGGTCCCAGATCGCCACCGTTCCCCCGCCCGAAAGAAGCACCTCGGCGACGGCGCGGCCAATGCCTTGTGCACCGCCCGTCACCACCGCGAAACGGTCCTTGTAGTCGTATTGAATTGTCACGATTGGATTTCCCCGGCTTCTGCGCCGCAATCGTAATCGGGTCGTGCGGGGAAGGCGAGGGGGCGTCAGGTCGCGGCGAGTTCTTCGCCGGCTTCCAGTTCGTCGTCGTCAACGTGCGGCTGGTCCGTGCGCTTGCCGCCAAGGTTGCGCTCGATCTGCCGCAGCAGCTTGCGGAGGCGCTTCCGGTCCTTGTCGTCGATGCCGTCAAGCGCGGATTTTTCGATGCGCTTCCACACCTTGTCGATCGTGTCGATCGCGCGCCGGCCGCGCTCGGTCAGGAACACCTCGGCCTGCCGCCCGTCGCCCTTGGAGGGGCGCCGCTCCACGTAGTCCTGCGCCGCCAGCCGGCCGATCATCTTGGTCACGGTCGGCGGCTGCACGCCGAGGACGGAGGCGAGGTCGCTCATCGACATGCCGTCGTCGGCGGCCAGCGCCTTGAGCAGGCTTTCCTGTCCCGAGTGCAGCCCCACCCGCGCGAGCTGTCCGCCGGCCCGCACGCGATAGGCGTGCGCGGCCTGCGCAAGACGATGTGTCACCGTGCGGCGGTGGTCGAACCCCATGCGCTTAGGAGTCTAAGCACCCAACGTGTCGCCTGTATGACAGTTGCCATTGTCAGAACGCGCGCATGGCCGCGCTGACCTTGCGCAGGAATGCCGCGCGCGCGGCGTCGTCGGCGCGGTTCATGTCATAGAGCGCGAGATACTTAGCCCGTGCAAATGGATGGACGAGGAGTCTCAACGTGCGCTTGAAGGCCTTGCGCGGCGCGTCGCCCATCAGGAGGGTCCTGAAGCGCGTGCCGCCGTAGGTCGT
>CAZXKZ010000029.1:0-10646 GCA_964641825.1 uncultured Bauldia sp. | reverse complement strand
GGCGATCTTCTTGAGGTGCTGGAGGTTTGGCGCAACCTTGCCGTCGACCAGCTTGAACGACACTCCCGGCAGGAAGACGCGGTCGAAGAAACCCTTGAGGATCGCCGGATAGCCGTAGTTCCAGACCGGCGCGCAGATCACCAGCGCCTCGGCGGCGCGCAGGCGGTCGACATAGCCCTGCACCGGTCGGGTGCATATATATTCGTCGTGATAGTCGAGCCGCTCCTGCCGCGACATCACCGGATTGAAGTTTTCCGCGTAGAGGTCGCAATCGTCGACCTCGTATCCCGCCGCGGCGAGCGCCTCCACCGTCGCGGTGTGGAGGGCTGCGCTGAAGCTCGTCTCGACGGGGTGGGCGTAGAGGACCAGGACCCGCATCTATTCCGCCGCCTGCATGCCGGGAAAAAGATAGACCTTGTCCGAGCCGAGGTCGAAGTCCGGGTTCTCCCAGGCGATCATCTTGCCGGGATTGAGCAGGCCCTTGGGGTCCGCCTCCTTCTTGAACGCGAGCTGCACGGCGTCGGTCCGCTTCATGCCGCCTTCCTCCAGCGTGTAGCGGTGCGGGTTGAAGATCGGGCAGCCGTTGTCCTCGTGGATGCGCACGATCTCGTCGAGCCGCTCCTCGCTCGTGAAGCGCACGATCGGCAGGCCCGAGCAGCAGACGTTGCCGTCGAAGCGCTGGAACTCGAGATGCCCCGGCACCTCGTCGCCGAAGATCGCCGTCATTCTGGCGACGCTGTCGACATGGGTGGGAAAGGGGTAGAGCACCTGCAGGTAGGTGATGGTCGGATCGACCCTGAGACCACGCAGCGTCGTGTGGTTCCAGGTCAGCTCGAAGATCGGCGGCGGGCCCTTCTTCTCTGCCTCGCTCGCCGTGTCCGAGCGGAACAGGATCTCCGCCTTGTCCTCCCCCGCGATGGTCATCAGCGGATCGACCGCGTGCGGCGCCACCATCAGCAGCACGACCGAGTGCTCGCGGCGCAGGAATTTCTGGTGGCGCAGGAAGTAGTCGTAGGGTACGGGCGCCGCCACCGTGGCGATCTCCTTGAACAGGAGCCCGTCCTCGTTGGCGATGCGGTCGGCGAAACGGACCGCATCCATATAGTCGTCGAAGCCCAGCATTACGTCGACCCAGTCGTAGGCGGCGTCGAGCGGGATTTCGACTTCCGTGATGATGCCGTTGGTGCCGTAGGCGTGCATCGCCTTCATCATGTCGCGCCCGGTGAGGTCGAGCACGCGTGGGCTCGCCTCCATCGTCACCACGCGCAGGCCCAGCACGTTGCCGAGGTTGCGCAGGCCGCCCCAGGCGATCGAGCCGATGCCGCCCGAGCCGCCGGCGATGAAGCCGCCCACCGATGCGGTGTTGTAGGTCGAGGGATGCAGCCGGATCTCCTGTCCGCCCGGCCGCGTCTCCTTGTCGATCGCGGCGAGGATCGCGCCGGCCTCTGCCGTCAGCCGCCCGCGCCCGATGTGCTTCACCCGGTTCATGTCGGCAAGGCTCAGCACCACGCCGCCGGCGAGCGGCATCGCCTGGCCGTAGTTGCCGGTGCCCGAGCCGCGCGGCGTCACCGGCACGCCCTCCTCGAAGCACACCGCCAGCGTCTCGATCACCTCCGCCTCGTTCCGCGGCGACACGACGATGTCGCCGGTGACGTGGTCGAGCTGCCGCTTCAGCACCGGCGAGTACCAGAAGAAGTCGCGGCTCTTCTGCTTCACGATCGCCGGGTTGTCCTCGATCTTCATCCCGGCGAGCCGCTGCTTCAGCCGCGCGATGTCGTAGCCGCTCATGCCCGTCGCTCCACCAGTGCGTCGAGTTCCCGGTAGTCCGGCAGCGTCGTGTCGATCGCCTTGCCCGCCCTGAGCACCGTCCGGTCGGATTGCGGGCGCGCGCAGAGTTCGCTGAAGCTCCGCGCGCGGAACAGCACGAGGTCGGCCGGCGCGCCCACCGCGATCACGCCGCGGTCCGCGTGCCCCATGATCGCCGCCGGCGTGCGCGTCACCGCCGCCGGCCACGGCGCGATCGGATGGTCGAGCTGCAGGATGCGCACGGATTCGCGGAACACCTCCACCATGTCGAGGTCGCCCCAGTCGTAGAACGGATCGCGCGTGTTGTCGGAGGCGACCGCCACCCGCACGCCGCGCTGGGCGAGTTCGTGCACCGGCGCAACGCCGCGCCAGCGCGGCGTCCGCTTTGGCTCCTCGGCCGGCGAGCGGTCCTGCAGGTGCATGTTGCACATCGGCAGCGCCACCACGTCGATCTCCGCCTCCGCCACCCGGTCCATCGTCGCCGCCGCCTCCGCTTCCGGCTGCACGGCGAGCGAGCAGCAGTGGCCGGCCACGATTGTACCCGGAAAATCGACGCGCAGCGCGGCGTCGGCGATGATGCGGAGGCCGTGCGCCGCCGGGTCGCCGGTCTCGTCGACGTGGAAGTCGAGGTCGAGCCCGCGGTTGGCCGCGCGCAGCATCATCGTCTCGATCAGGCGTTCCAGGTCCGCGGTCGGATAGACGAACGCCCCCAGCACGCCGCCGATGTCGGCGATCATGGTGACGATCTCGTCGGCGAAGGCGCGGTCGCGGAAGGCGTCGATCGAGAAGATCGCCCCGCCCAGCGCTCGCGCATCTCGGCGAAGACGGGGAGCGAGATCCGGTTCTGCGGCGGGTCGGAATCGATGTGCGTGCGGATGAGCGCGGTGCCGTGCGCGTAGGCCGTGCGCAGGCTGAAGTCCATCCGCGCCGCCACATCGCTTGCCGTCCAGTTGCGGGCACGGTCGGTCCACACGGCCTGGAGCGCGCCATCGAACGTGCCGTCGGGATTGGGTTGCCGCGGCAGCGTGTGCCCCTTGTCGAGGTGGGTGTGCATGTCGGCGAAGCAGGGCCACGCTATGCCGCCGTCGAGGTCGCACGCCGGTTCGGTCGCCGCGCCGCCGGGCGCGCGCAGCGCGGCGATGCTGCCGCCGGCGATCGCGATGTCGGCGCGCACCAGCCCGTCCTCGTCCGCCACGGCGTCGAAGCCCTCGGTCAGCACGGCCGGCAGCGTTGCGTTCAGGAGCGCGAAGCGCGAGTCCTTCGGGATGGCCGCGAAGCCGGTCGCCATCTCAATTCTCCCGGCGCACGGCGCTTTCGTGCCACTTCCTCAGCAGGAGATAGGAGACGAGGCTGGTGATCGCGTAGATGACCACGCCGGTGAGCGACAGCAGCACCAGCGCCGCGAACAGGCGCGGGATGTTGAGGCGGAACTGCGCTTCGAGGAGCCGGAAGGCGAGCCCCGAGTTGCCGCCCGCCGTGCCCGCCGCGAACTCGGCGACGACCGCCGCGATCAGCGCCAGTCCGCCCGCGATGCGCAGGCCGGCGAGGAAGAAGGGCAGAGCGTTCGGCAGCTTCAGGTAGATCAGCGTCTGCCAGCGCGTCGCGCCGTAGAGTTCGAACAGGTTGAGCAGGTTGTGATCGGTCGATTTCAGGCCCTGCGTCGTGTTCGACAGGACGGGGAAGAACGCCACGATCCACGCGCAGATGAGCAGCGCCTGCTGCGTGGTCGAGGTGTAAATGAGAATGAGCGGCGCGATGGCGACGATCGGCGTCACCTGCAGGATCACCGCGTAAGGAAAGAACGCCAGTTCGAACCAGCGCGATTGCACGAGGATGATGGCGAGCAGCACACCGCCGATGAGCGCCAGCGCCAGCGCCAGCAGCGTGGTCTGCAGCGTTATCAGCAGCGCCCGGCCGAGCATCGGCCAGTCGGTTATCAGCGCTTCCGCGATGCGCGTCGGGCTGGGCAGGATGTAGTGGGGCACCTGCGCCGCCGTGACGTAGGCCTGCCAGGCGACGAGCAGGATCGCCAGCATGGCGACCGGCACCGCGATCTTGAGGATGCGCTCGGCCACGGAGACGCCAGGCGGCCCGGAGTCCTGCTGCTCCTCGGCTCCGGCGGGCGCGGCGCCCTCGGCTTCGGCGGCGCTCGTCATGGGCCGCTCGCCTCCATGGCCTCGTGCAGCGCTTCCGACACCCTTCGGCAGTTCTCGTTGTAGATCTGCGAGGTGCGGAATTCCTCGCCGCGCGGGTAGGGGCAGTCGATGGCCATGTCGCGGAAGACGCGCCCCGGCCGAGCCGCCATCACGACAATCCGGTTGGAGAGGTAGACGGATTCGAACACCGAGTGCGTGACGAAGACCACGGTCCACCCGAACCGCTGCCAGAGGTCGAGTAGGTCGTCGTTCAGCTTGAAGCGCGTGATCTCGTCGAGCGCCGCGAACGGCTCGTCCATGAGCAGCAACCGCGGCCGCGTGATGAGCGCCCGCGCGATCGAGACGCGCATCTTCATGCCGCCGGAAAGCTCGCGCGGGTAGGAGCCTGCGAAGCGCTCCAGCCCCACCATCTGCAGCGCGTCCATCACCCGCTCGCGCGCCGCCGCCTTCGAGATGCCTTTCAGGCGGAGCGGCATCCAGACGTTGTTGAACACCGTCGCCCACGGCATCAGCGTCGGCTCCTGGAAGACGAAGCCGATTTCGCGTTCCGGGCGGCCTTCCGCGTCGTAGGCGGTGGCCGAGGGCCATTCGACGGTGCCCGTCGTCGGCTCGCCCAGTCCCGCAATGATCCTGAGCGCCGTCGATTTGCCGCAGCCCGATGGTCCGAGCAGGCTCAGGAACTCGCCCGCGCCGATGTCGAGCGACAGGTCGCGGAGCGCCACCGTGCCGCTGGAGAATGTCTTCGAGATCGAGCGGAGCGAGACGAGCGGCCGCTCGCCGGCATTTCTGCGGCCGGCGTGGGTCTCGACGGTGCGGTGTGGCGCGATCGCGGTCACGAGCGGGCGGGCCTTTCAGCAAAGAGGCGGCGGACCATGCCGCCGCCCCGGATGCGATGCAACGGTGTGGCTACTTCTTCAGTTCCATGCCGAGCTTCTGGCAGACGTACTCCGTGGTGTAGCCCTTGCTGATGTCGAGGTCTGCCTTCACGACGCCGGCCGCCACCATCTTGTCGTAGAAGTCCTTCACCTGCGCCTCGGTGAAGCAGCCGATGCCGCCTTCGAGCGCCGCGCCCGAGTCGACCAGCCCGTATTCCTTCATCTTGCTGATCGTGTACTCGATCTGGCCGTCGGTCATGTCGGGGTTCTCGGCCTTGATCAGCGCATTGGCCGCGCTGTTGTCGCCGTAGAGATAGTTGTACCAGCCGATGATCGAAGCCTCGACGAAGCGCTTGGTGATGTCCGGGTTCGCCTCGATGTAGTCCGTCATGCCCTCGATCATGGTCGAGACGGTCGTGTAGCCGGCGTCGGCCATCAGGAAGACGTCCGGCGTGAAGCCGCCTTCCTGCTCCACCGCATAGGGCTCCGAGGTCGCGTAGCCCTGGTTCGCCGAGTTCTTGTCGGCGAGGAAGCCGGCGATGTTGTAGGGGTAGGGCTTCCGCTGCTCGTCGGTGAAACCGTACTCGGCCTTCATCCACTGGTAGCCGGTGACGTAGAGGTCGTCGCCGACGAAGATGGTCGGCACCTTGGCGAGATCGGCGAACGTCTCGATGCCCATTTCGGGGTGGGTCATGAAGATCTGCGGGTCCTTCTGGAAGATCGCCGCCACTTCGGTCACCGGCACGCCCTGCTCGATGGCCGAGAACGTGCCGAGCAGGTTGCCCTGCATCCAGAACTGGATCCTGCCGCCGAGCAGGAGCGCCTGGTCGGCCTGCGGGATGATTGTCACCTTCAGGCCGTACTTCTCGTAAGTGCCGTCGGCGACAGCCTGGTAGAAGCCGCCGTGCTCGGCTTCCGGCACCCAGTTGGTGCCGAACGTGATCTCGTCCTGCGCCTGCGCCGGCAATCCGACCGCGATCGAAAGCGCGGCGGCTGCGGCCAGTGTCAACCTGTATCGAGTGCTCATGCTTTTCTCCCTGACGTGGCCGTCACCTGCCACACGTTCCGCTGAAAAAACATCAAATGCCGCCAGCGCCCGCGTTCTCGCGGATCGCCCGGTGATCCCGCGACTCAATCCCTGAGATGTCGCAAGACGCATGCCATGGATAATGCCGGTCGGCCTCCGGGCCCGACCGCACTCTGGGGTCCGACGCGAAGGCGGTCACTCTAGGCCATCTGGCGCGCTTAAGAAAGCGGCAGGAATGCTCACCCGCTGGGCTCGACTTGTGCGGCAAGGGCCGCCAATCGTAGCGTAAGGGCCAACCGGGGCATCGCCGTTGAAACGACCGCTCAATCCTGCTGCGATCCGCGCGCCGTTCGGCCGCTACAGTCACGGCGTCGCCTTGCCTGCCGGCGCGCGTCTGGTCTTCTGCTCCGGTCAGCTCGGCATCGCCGCCGATGGCACCGTCCCCGAGGGCGTCGCGGAACAGGCCGAGATTTGCTTCGGCAACATCAAGGCGATTCTTGCCGAGGCCGGCTTTTCGCTCGGCCACGTCGTCCGCCTCAACGCGTTCGTCACGCGGCGCGAGCACATGGCCGAGTACATGGCGGTCCGCGACCGCTACGTTTCCGATCCTCCGCCCGCCTCGACGCTGATGATCGTGTCGGGCTTCACGCGGCCGGAGTTTCTGGTCGAGGTCGAAGCCGTGGCGGCCAAGCTCCAGTGACCGGTGTGATGAACCATCCTCTCGCGGCGCTCGCGGTCGTCTGGGCGCTTGCCGTCATCCTTCCCGGGCCGAACTTTCTTGCCGTCACCTATGCCGCGGCGGTCGGCGGGCGTCGCCGCGCGCTGCTCACCGCGCTCGGCTGTCTTGTCGGCACCGCCTTCTGGCTGTCCGCTGGCCTTCTCGGGCTGAAGGTCCTGTTCGTGCTGCTGCCGTGGTCGGGGATGGCGATCAAGATCGCCGGCGGCGCCTACCTTGTGTGGACCGGTATCCAGATGATGCGCGGTGTCGGGTCGGCTGTCACCGGTGCGGCCGCCGGCTGGTCGGCGTTCCGGGTCGGGCTTGCCACCACGCTCGCCAACCCGAAATCGGCGGCCGTGGCCGCGTCGCTGCTCGCGGTGGCGCTCCCCGGCGCGGACGGGTGGCTGGTTGCGGAGGCTTTCGCGCTCCTGCTCGTCATCTCGTCGTCCTGGTATCTTTTGGTCGCCGTGGCTGCCTCGACGGACCGCGTGACGGCGCGGCTGATGGCGTGGCGGCTGTGGATCGGCCGGCTTGCGGGCGGGCTGTTCGTCCTTTTCGGTGCGAAGCTCGCGTTCGAGCGATAGGTGTCGGCACGATGCGTCTGTGGATAAAGGACCCTCTGGCAATTCTCGCCGAGGATGGCGGCGGCGGCCTCGTCGTCGAGGATAGCAGGATCGTCGAGGTCGTCCCCTCGGGACGAAAGCCTTCCGGCATCGTCGACGAGACCTTCGACGCCTCGCGCCACGTCGTCATTCCCGGCCTCATCAACACGCACCATCATTTCTTCCAGACGCTCACCCGCGCCCACCCCGCCGCGATCAACAAGGAGCTGTTTCCCTGGCTGAAGGCGCTCTACCCGATCTGGGCGCGGAGCGTGAACCCCGACACGTTCCGTCATGCCACCCGGCTGGCGCTCACCGAGCTGCTCATGTCCGGCTGCACCTGCGCCTCCGATCATCACTACCTCTATCCGGCGGGTCTGGAGGAGGCGATGGACATCCAGGCGGAGGAGGCGGCGCGCGTCGGCATCCGCATGACGCTCACCCGCGGCTCCATGAATCTTTCGGTCAAGGACGGCGGCTTGCCGCCCGACACGGTCGTGCAGGACGAGGATACGATCCTGGCCGATTGCGAGCGCGTGCTCGGCCGCTACCACGACGCCGGCGAGGGCGCGATGCTGCGCGTGGCGCTCGCGCCGTGCGCGCCGTTCACCGTCACCAAGCGGCTGATGGTCGACAGCGCCGGCCTCGCCGAGCGCTACGATTGCCGCCTCCATACCCATCTCGGCGAGACGCGCGACGAGAACGAATACTGCCTGGAGCATTTCGCCTGCCGGCCGGTCGACTACCTCGAGGAATGCGGCTGGATGACCGAGCGCGTCTGGCTCGCCCACGGCATCCATTTCAACGACGACGAGGTCCGCCGGCTCGGCCGCCACCGGGTCGGCATCTGCCACTGCCCGACCTCTAATATGACGCTGGCGTCGGGCCAGTGCCGCACGAAGGAGCTGGAGGCCGCCGGCAGTCCGATCGGCCTCGGCGTCGACGGGTCGGCCTCGAACGACAACTCCAATCTCATGGAAAGCGTCCGCCACGCCCTCATGCTGAACCGCCTCACCTACGATGCCGCGTCGGTAACGCATTTCGACGCCTTCCGGTGGGCTACCCAGGGGTCCGCGTTGTGTCTCGGTCGGGATGACATCGGGCAGATTGCGGCCGGACGGCAGGCGGATCTCGCCTTCTTCACGCTGGACGAACTGCGCTTCTCCGGCGCCGGCGACCCGCTTGCCGCCCTGGTTCTATGCGGCGCCCACTCGGCTGACCGCGTGATGATCAAGGGCGGATGGCGGGTTGTCGATGGCCTCCCCGTCGGCATTGACGTGGAGAAACTGCGCCGCGATCACGGCGACGCCGCGAAGGAATTTCTTGAAGCTTTATAATCACTTGGCCGCGGCAACGATCTCCTCCGCCACCGCTTCCGGCGTGCGCGCCGCGATATCGACGGTGAGCGCATCCCCCTCGTCGAAACGCAGGAGTTTCCTTGCTCCGCCGGCCATCAGCGTCACCGGCACGAAGCGCGCTCCGCGCTTCTCCGCCGTCGCCCGCACCGTCCGGTAAACCCTTGTATCGGCTGGGATATCCAGCCCGGCGTGGGTGAAAACAAAGCTCCAATCCTTCGGCGACAGCGTCTCGATGGACCGCAATACGGCGCCGCGCACCGCATCGATCTCGGCCCATGCCGCCTCCGGCAGATTGGCGAGGTTGTCGTGCTCGATCACGTTGAAGACGGGCGCGTAGATATCCGGCGTGTCGACGACCTTCGCGCCGGCCGCGTTCCCAACCGCGTGCGCGATTGCCGAACGGAGAGGGGCGGTTGCACCGATCAGGTAGAAGATCGTGTTGTTCATCCGGCATAGTCCCGGCATAGTCCCGGCCGGCCCGACGCCGGACACCGGATACGGATGATAAGCCTACCACGTCGCTACTGGCAGGACATGACCACCCGCGATTTTGCGGAAAGCGACACATCCGCGTGGATCGCCGTCCTTCCGGTCGCCGCCATCGAGCAGCACGGTCCGCACCTGCCGGTCTACACAGACACCTGCATCGCCGAAGGCATGGTCCGCCGCTCCATCGAGCTTCTGCCCGACAGCCTTCCCGTGACGTTCCTGCCGGTGCAGGCGATCGGCAAATCGAACGAGCACATCTCGTCGCCCGGCACGCTCACGTCCTCATGGGAGACCACCACGAAGCTCTGGCTCGACATCGGCGAGAGCGTGCGCCGCGCCGGCCTTCGGAAGCTGATCGTCGTCAATTCCCATGGCGGCAACGTGCCGATGGTCGACATCGTCGCCCGCGAGCTGCGCGTGCGCCACGACATGCTGGTGGTGGCGACATCGTGGTCGCGCTTCGGACAGCCGGAGGGGATCTCCGCCGCCGAAGAAGCCTTCTATGGGATCCACGGCGGCGACGTCGAAACCTCGATCATGCTCCATCTGCGCCACGATCTGGTGCGCATGGATCTCGCCCGCGACTTCCACTCCGCGCAGCTCGATTTCATGGCCGAGTTCCGGCATCTGCGCGGGCACGGCCCCGTCCAGTTCGGCTGGAAGGCTCAGGACCTCAACCCGGACGGCGTCGTCGGCAACGCCGCCGCCGCCACGGCCGACAAGGGTAAGGCGGTCGTCGATCATCAGGCGAAGGCGTTCGTCGAGCTCTGCGCCGACGTTCACGCATTCGATCCACAACGGCTCTGGATTCCATGACCAGGACAATCGTAATCACCGGCGGCGGCCGTGGTATCGGCGCCGCGACTGCCCGCATCGCAGGCAGGCGCGGCTGGTCCGTCGCCATCAGCTACGTCGGCAACGAGGCCGCCGCCAGGGAAACGGCCGCCGCCGTCGATGCTGCCGGTGGCAGGAGCATCGTCTTCCGTGGGGATGTCGCCGAAGAGCGGGACGTGGTGGCACTGTTCGATGCCGCGGCCGGCGCATTCGGCGCGATCGATGGCGTGGTCAACAACGCCGGCATCATCGTGCCGCCGCCGCAACAGCTCGCCGACATGAGCATCAAGCGGCTGCATCGGGTCGCCGCCGTAAACTTCGTCGGCGCATATATCGTCGCTCGCGAGGGCGTACGACGCATGGCGAGGTCGCGTGGCGGGAACGGCGGCGTCATCGTCAACATGTCGTCGGCTGCGGCGCGCATCGGCGGCGCGAACGAGTACGTCGACTACGCCGGCACCAAGGGCGCGCTCGATGCGTTGACGCTCGGCCTGTCGAAGGAGGTTGCACTCGACGGAATCCGTGTCGTCGCCGTCCGTCCCGGCCTGATCGAAACCGAGATCCACGCCAGCGGCGGACAGCCCGACCGGCTGGAGCGGATGAAAAGTGCGGTACCTATGGGCCGCTCCGGCACGGCCGATGAGGTCGCCGAAGCGATCGTATGGCTGCTCTCCGACGAGGCGTCCTACGTCAACGGCGCGCTCCTCGACGTCACCGGCGGACGTTAATCACGCCCGGTTGCGTCCCGGCGATTGCGGTGACAGTCTCCGCCGCGAACGAG
>CAZXKZ010000028.1:11577-20198 GCA_964641825.1 uncultured Bauldia sp. | reverse complement strand
TGCGCCGCCGCCTGCCGTCATCGAGATGGCGACGAACAGGCCCGTCACGATCACGCCGAGCAGCATCGCGCCGAGCGCCGAGAACGCGGCGCCCTTGCCGGCGATCCAGTTGATGACGAAGAAGACGACGATCGGCGACAGCACCGGCAGCAGCGACGGCACCACCATCTCGCGGATGGCGGCGCGCGTCAGCAGGTCGACCGCCTTGCCGTAGTCGGGCTTGTCGGTGCCCTGCATGATGCCGGGCTTCTCTTTGAACTGGCGGCGCACCTCCTCGACGATCGCCGAGGCCGCGCGCCCGACCGCCGTCATGGTGATGCCGCCGAACAGGTACGGCAGCAGGCCGCCGAACAGGAGGCCGACGACCACGTACGGGTTGGCCAGCGAGAAATCGACGATCACGTCCTGGAAGTACGGGAAGTCTACCGCCTGCGCCGTGAAATGTTGCAGGTCCGACGTATAGGCGGCGAACAGCACCAGCGCGCCGAGGCCGGCTGAGCCGATGGCGTAGCCCTTGGTGATCGCCTTGGTGGTGTTGCCGACCGCGTCGAGGGCGTCGGTCGACTTGCGCACCTCCTTCGGCAGGCCCGCCATCTCGGCGATGCCGCCGGCGTTGTCGGTGACCGGGCCGAAGGCGTCGAGCGCCACGACCACGCCGGCGAGCGCCAGCATCGTGGTGACGGCGATCGCGATGCCAAACAGGCCGGCGAGCGCGTAGGTGACGAGGATGCCGGCGATGATGACGATGGCCGGCAGCGCCGTCGATTCCAGCGAGACGGCGAGGCCCTGGATGACGTTGGTGCCGTGGCCGGTGACCGAGGCCTTGGCGATCGACTGCACGGGCCGGAAGTTGGTGCCGGTGTAGTACTCGGTGATCCAGATGATGAGCCCGGTCACGACCAGGCCCGCCACGCCGCAGAGGTAGAGGTCAATGGCGCGGAAGCCGCCGTCGACCAGCGGGTCGAACATCGAGCCGAACACCAGCCACGTCACCGGGAACAGCACGATCAGCGACAGCACCGCCGTGACGATGAAGCCCTTGTAGAGCGCGCCCATGATCGAGTTGTTGGCGCCGAGCGTGACGAAGAACGTGCCGATGATCGAGGTCACGACGCACGCCGCGCCGATCGCCAGCGGATAGATCATCGCCGACACCGCGAGGTCGGTGCCGACGAAGAAGATCGAGGCGAGCACCATGGTCGCCACCACCGTCACCGCGTACGTCTCGAACAGGTCGGCCGCCATGCCGGCGCAGTCGCCGACGTTGTCGCCGACGTTGTCGGCGATCACGGCCGGGTTGCGCGGATCGTCCTCGGGGATGCCGGCTTCGACCTTGCCCACCAGGTCGGCGCCGACGTCGGCGCCCTTGGTGAAGATGCCGCCGCCGAGACGGGCGAAGATCGAGATGAGCGAGGCGCCGAAGCCGAGCGCCACCAGCGCGTCGATCACGGTGCGGTCGCTGGAGGCGTAGCCGAGCGGCCCGGTGAGAATGTAATAGTAGACGGCGACGCCGAGGAGCGCGAGGCCGGCGACGAGCAGGCCGGTGATGGCGCCCGAGCGGAAGGCGATGGCGAGGCCGGCGCCGAGGCTCTGGGTCGCGGCCTGGGCGGTGCGCACGTTGGCGCGGACGGACACCATCATTCCGGCAAAGCCGGCGGCGCCCGAGAGCACCGCGCCGATGAGGAAGCCGATGGCGACCGGGATCGACAGGAGCCACGCCACGATGACAAAGACCACGATGCCAACGATGCCGATGGTGGTGTACTGGCGGCGGAGGTAGGCGGTGGCGCCTTCCTGGATGGCGGCGGATATCTCCTGCATTCGCGCGCTACCCGGATCGGCGGCCAGCACTTCGCGCGCGGCCCACGCCGCATAGGCGATAGCCAGCAACCCGCAGAGAATGATGAGATAGATCACGGATTTTCCCCTTCCGTCCGTCAGCCCGCCGAGTGACGACTCGGTGACGTCCTATCGGCCCGAATTTGCTAAGAAAACGGCCGCGAAACAGGCGGCCGCGCGGGACTGCGCGGTGTATGTACTGTCAACTAACAGTCGTCAAGCGCTCGCTCAGCGTGCGGTCCGCCGGATCACGCCGACTGGCGGCGACCGCCGAGGTAGAGCGCGCCGAGTGCCAGCGCGCACACCGCGACTACCGGGAAGACGATCACGTTGAGCGCGTTCCAGCCGACGGTCGAGAACAGCGCGCCCGACGAGAACGAGGCCACCGCGACGAACCCGAAGAGGATGAAGTCGTTGAGCCCCTGGACGCGCCCGCGCTCCTCCGGGCGGTAGGTTTCGGTGAGCAGCGCGGTCGCGCCGATGAAACCGAAGTTCCAGCCGAGGCCGAGCAGGATCAGCGCGCCCCAGAAATGCACGATGTCGATGCCGGCCAGCGCCAGCGCGGCGCAGCCGGCGAGCAGCAGCAGGCCGGTGGCGATGACCGGCTCCTTGCCGAAGCGCGCGATCAGCGAGCCGGTGAAGAAGCTCGGCGCGAACATGGCCACGATGTGCCACGAGATGCCGAGGGCGACGGTGTCCTCGCCGAAGCCGCAGGCAACCATGGCGAGTGGCGCTGCGGTCATCACGAGGCTCATCAGCGCGAACGAGCCGATGCCGCAGATGAGCGCGACGATGAACTTGGGCTGCCGGACGATTTCGGCGAGCGGGCGCCCGCCGCTGCGCTCCTCCTTCTTGGGCACGGCCGCCGCAGCGCCATGCAGGAACCACAGCGCCACCATGCCGAGGAAGGCGAGCGCCGCCATCGCGAAGAAGCCGCCGGCAAACGGGATCGGGGCGAACCAGTTGCGCGTCAGGATGATCGACTGCGGGCCGAGCAGCGCGGCGGCGATGCCGCCGACCATCACCCACGAGATCGCGCGGGCGCGGAGCGCAGGGCTGCCCGAGTCGGCGGCGGCAAAGCGGTATTGCTGGATGAAGGCGCCTGCGACGCCGGTGATGCCGAGCGTGATCGCGAAGGCCGCGAACGAACCGGCGAGAACGGAGAACCCCGCGCCGATGGCGCCGCCGATGCCGAACAGCGACCCGACGAGGAAGCCGGCGCGACGGCCAATCCGTGTCATGAGCAGCGCCGCCGGAATGGCCGCCACCGCCCCGCCCACGACGAAGAAGCTCACCGGCAGAGTCGCCAGCGACTTGTCGGGACCGAGAAGATAGGCGCCGGTCAGCCCGCCGAGCGCGATGGCGATGGCCGGCGCCGACCCGCCGAGCGCGCCCGCCGCCGTGAGGATGAGCGCGTTGCGGCGTGCTTCAACGTCTTCGTCGGCAAGGGTGGCGGCGTGGGTCATTTGGGGGGTCGAATCCGGGACTGGCCCACCCTACCGCGAATGCGGCTCCGGGTGGTCAGAAATGCGTATGGCTCTTGGTCGTCAGGCGGACGGTCCTGCCGAGCGCGTTTCGCACGACCGGCGGGCCGCTGCCTTCCACGAAGCGGCCGATCCGCGTCACGGCGACGCCCGCGTCCTCCGCCTCGTCGGCGAACGCTTCGGCCGAGCGTTCTGGAATGGCGGCGGCGATCTCGTAGTCGTCGCCCCCGTTCAGGATCACCGAAAGCAGCTTGGGATCCGCGGACAGGAGTCCGGCCGCCGACGGTGACAGCGGCACGTCGTAGGCGCCGATCTCGGCGCCGACGCCGGACGCGTCGCAGATATGCGCGATGTCGCCGACCAGCCCGTCGGAGATGTCGATCGCGGCGTCGGCATGGGCGCGCAGGACCGGGGCGAGCGCCGTCCGTGGCCGGGGATGAAGGTAGCGGTCGCGGAGATGGCGCGCGGCGCGCGGCGCGACCTTGCGGCGGCGGAGGCGCAGCGCCAGCGCCGCATCGCCAATGGTTCCGGTGACGAAGATCGCGTCGCCGGCTCTCGCGCCGCTCCGCAGGACGGCCTCGCCGGCGGGGACGCGGCCGAGGGCCGTGATGCCGATGGAAAGGCCCTTGTCGGAGCGTGTGGTGTCACCGCCGAGGAGCGAGACGCCGTACTCTGCCTGGTCGCCGGCAAGGCCCTTGACGAAATCCCTGATCCACCGCTCGGTCCAGCCTTGCGGCAGCGCGACGGACAGGAGATAGCCGAAGGGTTCGGCACCCTTGGCGGCAAGGTCGGACAGGTTCACGCGGAGCGCCTTCCGCGCGATCGACTCGGGCGGATCGTCGGGCAGGAAATGGACCCCGGCGACGAGCATGTCGGCAGTCGTGACGATCTCCTCGCCCGGCCGCGCGCTGAAAACGGCGGCATCGTCGGTGAGCGCAAAGGCGCCCGGATCGGTCGCCAGCGGGCGGAAATAGCGGTCGATCAGCTCGAACTCGCCGGGACGCCTTGCCCTGCCGCGCCGAACTGCCATTCACGCGAACTCCGCCGGCCTCACGGTGCGCGCCAGCGTGTCGAGCACCGCGTTCACCATCGCCGGCACGTCGTCCTCGAAGAACGCCTTGGCGACCTCGACATACTCGCTGATGACGACGCGCGCCGGCACGTCCGGACGGCGCGACAGTTCGAAGGCCCCGGCGCGCAGGATCGCGCGCAGCGTTGCGTCGACACGCGGCAGCGGCCAGTCGCCGGTGAGCGCTCCGTCGATCGCAGGGTCCAGCTCCCGCTGCCCGGCGACGACGCCGCCCACAATCTCGCGGAAGAACGCGGCATCGGCATCGCGGTACTGCTCGCCGTCCAGTTCCTTCCCGAGGCGGTGGGTCTCGTATTCGGCGATGATCTCCGGCAGCGTCGCGCCGCCGAGGTCCATCTGGTAGAGCGCCTGCACGGCGGCAAGGCGCGCCGCTCCGCGCTGGTTGGCCGCGCGCAGCTGCTGTTTCTGGTTTGCCGGCGTCACTTTGCGCCCAGCCGCGACTTCAGCGCGATCATCGCAAGCGCCGCGTCAGCCGCGGCACCACCCTTGTTCTGCTCCGACGCGCGGGCGCGAGCCCACGCCTGCGCCTCGTCCTCGGTGGTGATGATGCCGTTGCCGATGGGCACGGCATAGGCGACCGAGATGTCCATTAGCCCGCGCGCCGATTCTTCGGCCACGATGTCGAAATGCTTGGTTTCGCCGCGGATGACGCAGCCGAGCGCGACATAGCCGTCGTAGGCGGCGTTGGCTCTTAGCGCCATGGCGATCGCGGCAGGGATCTCCAGCGCGCCGGGGACCGTCACCACGTCGAATGTCGCGCCGGCGCGCGCCAGCGCGGCCTTGGCGCCGTCCAGCAGCGCATCGGCAATGTCGTCGTAGAAGCGCGCCTCGACGATGAGGAGGCTAAGGTTGCGGTCGGCCATTCAGTCACTTTCACCAACGATATTCGCACACACCCCCGCTCATTCCCGCGGAGGGAGGAACGCCTTTGCCGGACCTCTAGACCGGCTGGAGGAGCCGCGCAACGTAGCGGGCGATGGTGTCGACCTCGAGGTGGACCCGGTCGCCGGTCTGCCGCTCTCCCCAGGTCGTCACCTTCAGGGTATGCGGGATGAGAAGGCAGTCGAAGCGCTCGCCGTGGACGCCATTGACCGTGAGCGAGGTTCCGTCGAGCGAGACCGATCCCTTGGGCGCGATGAACCGCGCGAGGTCGTGCGGCACCTCGAACGTGAAGCGCGTTGCATCGCCGAGATCCTCGCGGCCGACGATCCACGCGAGCCCGTCAACGTGGCCAGCGACCAGGTGGCCGCCGAGCCCGTCACCGACACGCAGCGCGCGCTCCAGGTTGAGCCGTGTGCCGGCCTGCCAGTCCCGCGCGTTGGTCAGCGCCAGCGTCTCAGGCGCTGCCTCCACGTCGAACGACGCGCCGCGGCCGCCAGGCTCCACCGCCACCACCGTGAGGCAGACTCCCGCGCACGAGATCGAAGCGCCCAGTGGGATGGTCGCCGTATCGTAGGCGGAGTCGATGGTGATACGGCGGACGTCGTTGCCTTCGACGACCCGCATGACCGTGCCAACGTCCGTGACGATGCCGGTGAACATCAGGCGGCCCTGACGTAGCGCCGCATGACGTCCTCGCCCACCTCGGCGGTGTCGATCATGCGGTAGCGTGGGCTGCGCTCGACCGCCGACAATGCGGTCCCGCCGAGCGCGCGCACGCCATCGGCGCCAACCACCACCGGCGCGCGGTAGATGATGACCTCGTCGAGGAGGTCGCCCGCCACCAGCGACGAGGCGACTTCCGCCCCGCCTTCCACGAGAACCCTCTGATGCCCCTTGTCCGCGAGCATCTTCAGCACGGCAGCAAGATCGAGCTTGCCTGCGGCCGCCTCGACGGCGACCACTTCCGCGCCGGCGGCGCGCAGCGCCTCGACGCGCTCGGCCGGCGCTTCGGGCGCGGTGACGATCGTGAGCGCGGCCTCGTCCAGCGCCTCGAAGAGGCGCGATGTCGGGGAGGTGCGCGCGCCGGCGTCCAGGATCACCCGCGCCGGCGAGCGTCCGGCGAGGCCCGGAAGCCTGACCGTCAGCCGCGGGTCGTCGACCAGCACGGTGCCGACACCGACCATTACCGCGTCAAACTCGGTCCGCATCCGCTGCACGGCGTCGAAGGTGTACTTGCCGGTGATGATCATGCGCTCGCCCTCCCGGCGGCCGATCATGCCGTCAGCGGACACCGCCAGCTTCAGTGTGACGTGCGGCCGTCCCTTCGTGACCCGCGCGATGTGGCCGGAGTGGGCGAGCGCCGCCTCGGCGGCCAGCACGCCGGTGGTGACGGCGATGCCCGCCGCCTCGAGTGCGGCGTGGCCCTTGCCGCTCGTCCTCGGGTCGGGATCGGGCATGGCTGTGACAACGCGAGCCACCCCCGCCTCGATGAGCGCGGTGGTGCACGAGCCCCCCTTCCGCCGATGAGCACACGGTTCCAGCGAGACGTACGCAGTCGCGCTCGCGGCCGCCTCCCCGGCCATCGCAAGCGCCTCGCGCTCGGCATGCGGTCGGCCACCCACCGCCGTCCAACCGCGTCCCACCACGGTCGCGGTCGGGCCATCCGTGCGCACGATGATGCAGCCAACGGCCGGATTTTTGCCGGTCTGGCCGAGGTTGCGGCGGCCAAGACGCAGCGCCGCCGCCATCATCCGGCGGTCAAGTTCTTGATCTATCTTGGGTTTTCGCCGCGCCATCGGCCTAGCCCGTCTCGCCGCTGAGTTCGCCCAGCACCGACTTGAAATCCTCGGTATTGTTGAAGTTGCGGTACACCGACGCAAAACGCACGTACGCAACCTCGTCCAGCCCGCGCAATCCTTCCATCGCCAACATGCCGATCGTTTCGGATGGAACCTCAGGATCGCCGCTCGATTCGAGCTGCCGCACGATGCCGTTGACCATGCGCTCGACCCGCTCCGGATCGACGGAGCGCTTGCGGAGCGCGACCTGCACGGATCGCATCAGCTTGTCGCGGTCGAACGGAACGCGCCGGCCGTTCTTCTTGACCACCGTCAGTTCGCGGAGCTGCACGCGCTCAAAAGTGGTGAAGCGGCCACCGCAATCGGGACACACGCGCCGGCGGCGGATCGCGGTGTTGTCCTCCGAGGGACGGGAGTCCTTCACCTGCGTGTCCGGGTTGCCGCAATAGGGACAGCGCATTGGCGGACTACCGATAGATCGGGAAACGGTCGGTCAGCGCCCTCACCTTCTGCTTGACCGATGCTTCGACCAGCGGCGCCGCGCCATCCTCCGACTGAGCTACAGCGTCGAGCACCTCCGCAATGAGCTGACCGACCTGCTGGAACTCGGCAACGCCGAAGCCACGCGTCGTGCATGCCGGCGTGCCGAGGCGGATGCCCGAAGTAACGGCAGGCTTCTCAGGATCAAAGGGAATGCCGTTCTTGTTGCAGGTGAGGCCGGCGCGGACGAGCGCCTTCTCGGAGACGTTCCCCTTCACGCGCTTGGGACGCAGATCGACCAGCATCAGGTGATTGTCGGTGCCGCCCGAGACAATGTCGAAGCCGAGGCTCCTCAACTGCTCGGCGAGCGCGCGGGCGTTCTCGACGACATTCCGCGCATAGACCTTGAAGTCGGGCCGCAGCGCCTCCGCGAAGGCGACAGCCTTCGCCGCGATGACGTGCATGAGCGGACCGCCCTGCAGGCCGGGGAACACGGCCGAGTTGATCTTCTTGGCAATGGCCTCGTCATTGGTGAGGATGATGCCGCCGCGCGGACCGCGCAACGACTTGTGCGTGGTCGTCGTGACGACATGGGCATGGGGCAGCGGCGACGGATGCACGCCGCCGGCGACCAGGCCGGAGAAATGCGCCATGTCGACCATGAGATACGCGCCCACGGAATCGGCGATCTCTCGGAAGCGGCCGAAATCCCAGATGCGCGAATAGGCGGTGCCGCCGGCGATGATGAGCTTCGGCTTTGCCTCCTGCGCGATCCGCGCAATCTCATCGTAGTCGAGGAGCTGGTCCTCGCGGCGCACGCCGTAAGGCACGACCTTGAACCACTTGCCCGACATGTTGACGGGCGAGCCGTGGGTCAGATGCCCACCGGCAGCAAGATCGAGCCCCATGAAGGTGTCGCCCGGCTGGAGGAGCGCCAGGAACACCGCCTGGTTCATCTGACTGCCCGAGTTCGGTTGCACGTTGGCAAAGCCGGCACCGAACAGCTTCTTCGCGCGCTCGATGGCGAGCGTCTCGACGATGTCGACG
>CAZXKZ010000028.1:0-11567 GCA_964641825.1 uncultured Bauldia sp. | reverse complement strand
CCGTAGTAGCGCCTGCCCGGATAGCCCTCGGCATACTTGTTGGTGAGCACGGAGCCCTGCGCTTCCAGCACAGCCCGCGAGACGATGTTTTCCGAAGCGATCAGCTCGATTTCATGCTGCTGGCGACCGAGTTCCTTGCCGATCGCGTCGGCGATCTCGGGGTCTGTTTCGGAAAGCGTGGCGGTGAAGAAGCCCGCAGGCACAGCGCCCTGGGCACGTTCCATCAGCGACATCGAGGTTGCTTCCTGCGGGTGCCCGATCAGCTGCGAAAATGGCTGTTCGGGTAGGGTCGTCCGGACGGCGAGCCGATTAACACGGAAGCGCAGGAACGCCAAGAAACGAGGGGTGCGATCAGGCGTCTTCCCTGACCGAAGCCGCCGGCCGGTATCCCGTCGGAAAGCCGTCGAGGCTCACCTCGTTGTGGGCCTGCCGGTATTCCTCCAGAGTCTCCTTGTGGGCCTCGGCCCAGTTGGGGAGCGAGGGCCGCTGCGCGACGTACTTGTAGTGGGGGACCGCGTAGCCGCAGGAGGTGAGCACCATCTCGACATCGAGCAGGACCATCTGTCGCGCTCCGACGGGCTCGTTGCCGTCGTACCGGGAGGCCAGAAGCGCGGCATATTCCGGCTCCCCACGCGGCAGCACCCGTCCACGGCCATAGAGCCGGAGAATCAGCGGCGGGCCTTCGAAGGCGCAGAACATGATGGTCAGCCGGCCGTCGACATTGATGTGGGCCGCCGTCTCGTTTCCGCTGCCGGTGTGATCGAGGTAGACGACCGAGTTCTCGCCCAGCACGCGCAGCGCTTCGAGGCCCTTCGGCGACAGGTTCACATGGCCTTCCGAGGCGGCGGAGGCCGTGAAGAACATGTGCTGGCGCTCGATGAACGCCCGATGCTTCGGCTGAATGCGATCAAATTTCTCGGCCACGGCCCAAGCCCCCGCCGGGACAGGCTCAAGTCCCGGTCACATCAAACAGCACATGCTGCGGTAAAACTAGAGCGGTTGCCCCTGGGAGGCCAGCGTGTCACCGAACTGGTCGAGGCCGTCGAGCTTGTAGATGTCCTCGCGGAACTGGACGACACCGTCCGTCGTCGACCACGCGGTGATGTAGGTCCAGTGGAGCTGGATCGGATTGACGACCTTGACGTCGATCCGGTTACCGGAGCGGAACTCGTTCTCGATCGCCCCGCGATCCCAGCCAGGCGTGTCACGGAGAATCCAGACGATGAGCTCGCGGATGTTCTGGATGCGGACGCAGCCCGAGGAGTCGAAACGATAGTCCTCGTTGAACAGGCTCTTGTGCGGCGTGTCGTGCATGTACACGCCGTCCGGGCTCGGGAAGTTGATCTTGACGCGGCCGAGCGAGTTGTTGTCGCCCGGATCCTGCCGGAACATGTAGTTCACGGCCTCGTCCGTCTGCCAGTTGATCTGTTGCGGCTGGAGTTCGTTGCCGGAGCGGTCGTAGACGCGGATGTTGTAGTTGGTGAGGTACTGCGGATCCTTCTGCATCAGAGGGATCAGGTCCTTCTTGATGATGCTCGCCGGCACGGTCCAGAAGGGATGGAAGTTGATCTCGGAGATCTTCGAGTTGACGATCGGCGATGGTCGGTCGACCTTGCCGACGACCGCGGTATGACGCGAGACGACCACGCCGTCCTCCACCGCCTCGATCTGCGCCGCCGGGATGTTGACCATCACGAACCGGCCGGGCAACGGCTTCGCCGTCAGCACCTTGAGCCGGGCAAGATTGGTCGACAGTTGCGTGAGACGCATGTGGGCCGGGATGTTCAGCGCGGCATAGGTGGCCTCGCCGATGATGCCGTCGGGCTGGATGCCGTGGCGCGCCTGGAAACGCCGCACCGCCGCCTCGACATAGGAATCGAACGCGTCGGAATTGTTCATGGCGGCGGCAGGGAGATCGCCGGAGACAGCAAGGCGCTGGCGCAGGATGGCGACTGCCGGGTCGCGCATGCCGATGCGGAGCTTCTGGGTGGCCGGCACCATCGGCCAGCCGCCGCGGCTGACGATGTCGCTGTACTGTGCGATCGCCATCTCGAGCGCGCCGATGATCTGGGGCGACATGGTGGGGGTCGACGTGATGACGTCGGCGGCGCTGACGGAGGCGGCGTCGAAACCGTCCGACCATTCGGCCCCGCCGCCCTGCAGGACTTCCATGATGGGATCCTGCGCCCACGCCGGACCCAGGCCGAACACGGTGAGCGCGGTCGCGGCCGAAGCCAGGAACGAACGGCGCGTTGGGTGTCTCGAAGACATCGTCATGGCCTGCCTAATCCGATGCGGAACCGGGGTCAAATCACGCTTTCCCGCTTGAATGCGGGCTAACAGAACGCTCGTCGTGGAACAACTGGACCGGTCGCAAAACGGCGCAAACTCGCGGAGATTTGACCTGATCTGCCAAGCCGGACACGAACCCTAGTGCAGCGCCTATATGGCGGTTCTGCGGCGCAAAACCAGCAGTCCACGGCCATGTGGCATGGCAGCCACAGGCGCCAAAAGGAAAGGCCCGGCCGATGGCCGGGCCTTCGCAGTTACCGGGAAGAGGCCTCCTCGCCCGGCGGGATCAGAGCCGATACAGAATCTGGTCGGTCCAGAAGCGCTCCAGCCGCTGAAGCGAGCGGTTGAGGTCGGCAAAGTCGCGCGCGGCGATGCCTCCCACCTGGTCGATGGAGCGGATGTGGCGCTCGTAGAGACGGTTGACCACGTCGGCGATCTCCTGGCCCTTCTCGGTCAGGCTGACGCGTACCGAACGCCGGTCCATGCGGGACCGCTGGTGATGGATGTAGCCCATCTCGACCAGCTTCTTGAGATTGTACGAGACGTTGGAGCCGAGGTAGTAGTCGCGCGTGCGCAGCTCGCCGGCTGTCAGCTCCGAGTCGCCGATGTTGAACAGGAGCAGCGCCTGCACGCTGTTCACGTCGGATCGCCCCGCCCGGTCGAACTCGTCCTTGATCACATCGAGCAGCCGCCGATGCAGACGCTCGACGAGCGTCAGCGTCTCCATGTAAAGCGGCTTTAGTTCCGCATTTCCCGGCGGCTGAGCGACAGCCTCCGGCGCCCTCTTTGGAATTGCCATGATCGCCTCACTGTTGGCAGGTGCGTCCCTGCTTTTTGTGAAGCGAACCTTACGCGATGCCGCTAAAAATCGGCTTAAGCTCTAGGCTTAATGCCGACTTACCTGATCAGGCGCAATTCACTGGAAATACTAGGCTTTTAGCTTCAGGCGTGCGCCTGCCGGCGAGCCAGAATGGTAAGCACAACGAAAACGAGCAGGGCGAGGAGGTGGAAACCGACCTTCGGCCAGTCGGCGCCGAACTTGCCGATGAACAGGGTGTGGAACACGATCTCGGACACCGCCGCATAGATCCAGACGACCGCGCCCCACGGCACGCGCATCCACAGGCCCACGGCCGCAATGAGGTCGACCACGGCCATGTGCATGGTGAGGATCTTCCATTCGACCGTCATCGCCTCGAACGTTCCGCCGGCGCCGGGAATGATGCCGATGATGATGGCCCATTGGCCGAGGCCGAAAAGCATCATCACGACCGAGAGCGCGATCATGTAGTAGCCGAGGAGCGCCTCGTAGCGGTTGACCGTCCGATCCTGGACCACGGAAGCGACCGGTTTGGCCATCTGTCACCCTGCCTGCGGCGCCGATTCACTCCTTGGGCACCGGAAAGATGGTATGGTCCGAGGATCATCCCGAAGGCAAGCGCACTCAATGGCACGCGAACGCAGCCCCCTCATCGTGGACCCGGGCACAAAGCCGGACCTCGCCGGCATCCTGAAGGGCCGCCGCATGCGCCGGAACCGGCGCACCGACTGGTCGCGCAGGCTGACCCGCGAAGCCGCACTCACGGTGGACGACCTCATCTGGCCGGTCTTTCTCATCGATGGCGACGGCGTCCGCCAGGACGTTCCCTCCATGCCTGGTGTCCAGCACCTGTCGGTCGACGAGGCAGTTGCCGCCGCGAGACGCGCCGAGGCGCTGGGCATTCCGGCCATCGCGCTGTTCCCCTTCACCGACCCCGCCCGGCGCGACGAAGTCGGCTCCGAGGCACTCAACCCAGACAATCTCGTCTGCACGGCGGCGCGCGCGATCAGGGCCGCCCAGGTCAACGTCGGCGTCATCATTGATGTCGCGCTCGACCCCTATACCAGCCACGGACACGACGGCATTCTTGTCGATGGCGAGATCGTCAACGACGCCACCGTCGAGCAACTCGTTCTGCAGAGTCTGATCCAGGCAGAGGCCGGCGCCGATATCATTGCGCCGTCGGACATGATGGACGGGCGCGTCGGCGCGATCCGCCAGGCCCTCGACGCCAAGGGCTTCGACCACGTGCAGATCATGGCCTACGCGGCGAAGTATGCCTCGGCCTTCTACGGTCCTTTCCGCGATGCCGTCGGCTCGTCCAAGACCCTCACCGGCGACAAGCGCACCTACCAGATGGACCCCGCCAACGGCGACGAGGCGCTCCGCGAGGTCGCGCTCGACATCGACGAGGGCGCCGACATGGTGATGGTGAAGCCTGGCCTTCCCTACCTCGACATCGTCTGGCGCGTGAAGGAGGCGTTCGGCGTGCCGACCTACGCCTACCAGGTCTCCGGCGAATATTCGATGATCATGGGCGCGGCGGCGAACGGCTGGATCGATGGCGAGAAGGCGATGCTGGAATCGCTGATCGCGTTCAAGCGCGCCGGGGCCGACGGGATCCTCACCTACTTCGCGCCGGTCGTGGCTGAGCTGCTGCGCGCTTGAACGCGATGATCCCTACCCTCGCTGACATTCGCGGCGCTGCCGACCTGATCGCCGGCGTCGTCATGCGCACGCCGTTCCTGCCGGCCCCGCGGCTGTCGCGGCTAACCGGCGCGGACATTCTCGTCAAGTACGAGAACCTGCAGGCGACCTCCTCGTTCAAGGAGCGCGGTGCGCTGGTCAAGCTGCTCTCGCTCGGCGCCGACGAGCGCCGCTGTGGCGTCGCGACCATGTCGGCCGGCAACCACGCGCAGGCGGTGGCATATCACGCACAGCGGCTGGGCGTTCCGGCCACGATCGTGATGCCGCGCCCGACCCCGTTCGTGAAGATCGCGGCGACCCGAAGTTTCGGGGCCCATGTCGTTCTGGAAGGCGAGACGCTCGCCGACTCCCAGGTCGCAGCAGAACGTATCGTCAGGGAAACCGGCGCCGTTCTCGTGCATCCCTACGACGACCCGCTCATCATCCGTGGCCAAGGCACGATCGGCATCGAGATTCTCGACGACTGCCCCGATCTCGATGCTGTCGTCGTCCCCGTCGGTGGCGGCGGGCTCATCGGTGGCATTGCCATCGCTGTGAAGGGCCTCAAGCCGGCCGTAGAGGTGATCGGCGTCGAGACGGAGATGTATCCCGCCATGCGGGCGGCGCTTCGCGGCGAAGCGGCACGGATCGGAGGCGAGACGCTTGCCGAGGGCATCGCGGTCAAGAATACCGGTGCGCTGCCGCTTGAGATTGCGCGCCGCTTTGTCGACGACGTGGTGCTCGTCGGCGAACCCGCCATCGAGCGCGCCGTTGCCGAGTTCCTCATGCTCCAGAAGACGATGGCAGAGGGCGCGGGCGCTGTGCCGCTGGCGACCGTCATGTCGGACCCGGATCGCTTCCGTGGCCGCCGCGTAGGTCTCATCCTCGCGGGCGGCAACATCGACCCGCGCCTCGCCGCCTCGATCATGGGCCGGGAACTCGCCCGTGACGAGCGGGTGGTCGCAGTCCGCGTCCTCATCAGTGACCGGCCCGGCGTGCTCGGCGATATTGCGCGCACGATCGGCGACCACGGCGGCAACATCATCGACGTATCGCACCATCGGACGATGCTGAATGTCCCGGCCAAGGGCGCGAACGTCGACGTGACGATGGAAACCCACGGCCACAAGCACGCCACCGACATCGTGGCCGCCCTGTCGGCCAAAGGATACCGCGTCGACCGGCTCTATCCGCCGGTGACGGAGGAGCCGGCGTCCGCTCAGGTGCCTACCCGGTAGACGGCCTACGAAACGGGCTTGTCCTGCGGGCCGGCCATCCCCATTCTGGAGTGCAGTGCAAAAAGGGATAAGTCCCATGAGCGACGGTCGTCCTGCCTCCTCGACGGAAACTCCGTCTGCCATGCAGTCGGTCTACGACCCGCATGCGCAGCCAGACCTCTTCGACGGCATCCTGTCGAAGCGGATCGTCGCCTTCCTGGTCGACGCCGTCATCATCGTGGCCCTGATGATCCCGGCGGCGCTGATCGTACTCATCCTCGGGGTCATCACGCTGGGTCTCGCCTGGTTCCTGTTTCCGGTGCTCTTTGCGATCGTGGCACTCGGCTACGTGGCGTTGACCCTCGGCGGTCCCGCCTCCGCCACGCTCGGCATGAGGCTCACCGGCGTCCAGATGCGGACGTGGAGCGGGCAGAAGATGTTCCCGCTTCTTGCCGGGATGCACGCGCTCATCTTCTGGTTCTCGGTCGGCCTGCTGACACCGCTCATCCTGCTCGTCGGCCTGTTCACCGAGCGGAAGCAGATGCTGCACGACCTCATCCTCGGCGTGATGGCGCTGAACAGCGACGCGCTGCGGCGAAGGGAGGGCGCGGGCGGCTGACCGGCGCGAGGCGCTTCACGACCGGCCCGGATTGGGGCTATGGTCGACGCGGGGGCTTCGGAAAGCTCGGCCGGGCGGCCGCACGATGACACGACACACCACAGAGACCCCGCAGTTCTACCTGACCGCGCCCGCGCCCTGCCCCTACCTCCCCGGCCGCGCCGAACGTAAGGTCTTCACCCATCTGGTCGGCGACCGCGCGGCGGCGCTTAACGATATCCTGACCCAGGGCGGCTTCCGGCGCAGCCAGAACATCGCCTACCGGCCGGCCTGCGAAGGCTGCCGCTCCTGCGTCTCCGTGCGGACGGTCGTCGACGCCTTCCAGATGACGCCGAGCTTCAAGCGGATCCAGAGGCGCAACCGCGACATCATCGGCAACGAGACGTCCGCAAGTCCCACATCGGACCAGTATTCGCTGTTTCGTGCCTACCTCGACGCCCGCCACGCGGAAGGGGGCATGGCCGATATGAGCGTGCTCGACTACGCCATGATGGTGGGCGACAGCCACGTCGACACGCTGGTGATCGAGTATCGCTTCCGCGGCATCGATTCCGGCATCACCGGACGGGGCGACGGCCCGTTGATCGCCACCGCGCTGACGGATGTGCTCAACGACGGGCTGTCGATGGTCTACTCGTTCTTTGATCCCGATTACCACGACCGCTCGCTCGGCACGTTCATGATCCTCGACCATGTCCAGCGCGCGCGGCGGATGGGCCTGCCATACGTCTACCTCGGCTACTGGGTCGAGGGTTCGCGCAAGATGGGCTACAAGCGGCGCTTCAGGCCGCAGGAGCACCTCGGCCCGCGCGGCTGGGTCAGGGCCGACTAGGCGCCTTCACACAGACGGAGCGCTTCCCAGCACCTGCTCCACCATGCCGCGGGCGATCTCGCGCTCGCCCATGATGACGACCGTCGCGCCGTCTTCGCGGAGGCTGTCGACCTCGGCATCGAAGTGGGCCCGGGCGATGATCGTCAGGCCCGGGTTCAGCTTGCGCGAGTGGCTGACGATCGAGCTCGCCTCGAACGCCTCCGGGATCGCGACCAGGAGCCACCGGGCGCCAGCCACGTTGGCGGCGGCGAGATATTCGTCGCGCACCCCGTTGCCCGGTATCGCCTCGATGCCGCGGCTGCGCAGCTCTTTCACGCGGTCGAGGTTCTCCTCGATGACGAGCACCGGCACGCCCGCCGCGATCAGTTGCTCGCCGGCCATGCCCCCTACCCGCCCGTAGCCGACGATGACAGCGTGGTTCGACAGCGTCGTCGGGACGAGCGGCTCGGGCTCCCCCTCGATCTCGGCGGCCAATTCCGGAGGGAGTGGTGCGCCCGGCTTCGGACGCGGCGAGCCGATCCCCTTCCACCGCTCGAGTACGTCGAAAGCCACCGGGTTGAGCAGGATGGAGATGATCGCCCCGGCGAGGATGAGGTCGCGGCCCTCCTCTGGCAGCAGGCCAAGGCCGACGCCGAGGCCGGCGAGGATGAACGAGAATTCGCCCACCTGCGCTAGGCTGGCGGAGATGACGAGGCCGGTTCGCGACGATCGCCCGAAGGCGCGCACGATCGCGTAGGCCGCCACCGACTTGCCGAACAGGATGATCGCCACGGTGGCGATGACCGCGAGCGGCTGCTCGATCAGCACGTGCGGATCGAACAGCATGCCGACCGCGACGAAGAACAGCACGGCGAAGGCATCGCGGAACGGCAGCGATTCCTGCGCCGCCTGCTGGCTGAGCGCCGATTCCGCCAGGACCATGCCCGCGAAGAACGCGCCGAGTGCAAACGACACGTCGAACAGTTCGGCCGCGCCGTAGGCGATGCCGAGCGCGATGGCGAGCACCGACAGGCGGAAAAGCTCCCGCGAGCCGGAATGGGCGACCGAATGGAGTATCCACGGCACGAGACGGCGCCCGACCACCAGCATGAGCGCCACGAACGCGGCCACCTTCAGGATCGTGATGCCGACGGCTGAAAGGATGGCGGTAAGGCTGACATCGGCGGCGCGCGCCGGCATCTCGGGATCGGCCTCGGTGATCCCATGTGGAGCGCTCTCGAAGCCCGCCAGCGCCGGGATAAGCACCAGCGCCAGCACCATGGCGAGGTCCTCGACGATCAGCCAGCCGATGGCGATGCGTCCCTGGTCCGTATCGAGCAGCCGCCGTTCCTGAAGGGCGCGGAGCAGCACCACCGTGCTCGCCACCGACAGCGCCAATCCGAATACGAGGCCCGCCGCGATGCTCCAGCCAAGCAGCAGTGCAAGGCCGAGGCCGAGCAGTGTGGCGATGAGGATCTGGACGACCGCGCCGGGAAGCGCGATGCGGCGCACGGACAGCAGGTCGGCGATCGAGAAATGCAGCCCCACCCCGAACATCAGCAGGATGACGCCGAGTTCGGCCAGTTCACCGGCCAGTTCGGGATCGGCGAAGATCCCTGGCGTGGCGGGGCCGATGACCACGCCTGCGAGCAGATAGCCAACGATCGGCGAAACCCGTAGCCGCTGCGCCAGCGCTCCGAGAATGAAGGCGATGCCGAGGCCGGCAACGAGCGTGGTGATCAGCGGCATTCCATGCACAGGCGGCAAAGCTCCGGTTTGCGTGGGTCGACGTCACCGCGATTAGAGGCGGCGGCGGCGCTCCGATGCAAGCGCGAATGTTGGACGAATGTGTTGCCGGACGTGCACTTAGCCTCTTTCAGCGCGGTTCGGACCCGCTGAAGAGTTGCCACAGCCAGCGGTCGCGGCGTCGTTCCAGTACGCCCGCCAGCCGATAGGGCGCCGGATCGCCGCCGGTCGACAGGCGGAACGTCCCCTCGCCCGTGAACCACGCGACATTGCCGGACGCCGACACCTGGCGCTCAGGAAGCGTGAAGAGCACACGATAGGGCCGCGCATAAAGATCGGCGAAGAAGGCGCGGAGCGCGTCCGGCCCGACCACCACCTCGCCAACCTCCGATCCGATCAGCGCGACATCGGGGTCGTCGGTGAAGCAGGCCAGCGATTCATGGTGCCTGCCGTTGGCGATATGGCCGAGCAGCCCGTCCACCGCGGTGAGGACCGCCCATTTCACCTCGGCGTTCGCAAGCATACCGCCCGCTATCCGAACGTGCCGTGGCGGGGAAAGCCGGTGGGCGGCAGGCGCCCGGCCTGGGCCCGCGTGCCGACCCATTCCTTCAACTCGGAGATGGGCCGGTTGAACTCGCGCCCGGAGGAATCGCGCCAGGTCAGGCCGTCCGATTTCTTGAAGACGCGCGTATCGGCCGCGCCACCATCCTTGTATTTCTGCAGGCGGACGCCCTTGCCGCGGGTCATCTCCGGCACCTGATCGAGCGGAAAGATGATGAGCTTGCGGTTCTGGCCGAGCATGGCGACCGTGTCGCCCGCCGCCGGCACGGCCAGCCGCATCTCGACGGGCGCGCGCACGGTCATGATCTGCTTGCCCTTGCGCGTGTTCGCGAGCACCTCCGCCTCGGGCACCACAAAGCCGCGACCGTCGGTGGAGACAACAAGCAGCCGCCGGGCCGGATCATGGACCATGACGGCGACGACATCGTCGGCCGCCTCCATGTCGACCATCAGCTTGATCGGCTCGCCGTGCCCGCGCCCGCCGGGCAGCTTGTCGGCAGCGAGCGTGTAGAAGCGCCCGCCGGTGGAGGCCACGACGATCTTGTCCGTGGTCTCGGCCTCGATCGCGGTCTTGAGCCGGTCGTCGGCCTTGAAGGCGAGCGTCGACAGGTCGACGCCGTGGCCCTTCATGGCGCGGATCCAGCCCTTCTCGGAGACGACCACGGTGATCGGCTCCTTTTCGACCATCGCGCTCTGGATTTCCTCGATGTCGTGCTCAGGCGCCTCGCCGAATGTGGTGCGGCGCTTGCCAAGGGGCGTGTTCGGGCCGAAGGCCTTCTTCACCTCCCTGATCTGGTCGGCAATGGCCGACCATTGCTTCTCCTCCGACTTCATCAGGGCGTTCAGGGATTTCTGCTCTTTCGAGAGCTCGGCGTGCTCGCCGCGTATTTCCATCTCCTCGAGCTTGCGCAACGCACGGAGGCGCATGTTGAGGATGGCCTCGGCCTGAACGTCGGTCAGCTTGAAGGTCTTCATCAGGACGGGCTTCGGCTCGTCCTCCGTGCGGATGATCTTGATGACCTTGTCGAGGTTCAGGTAGGCGACGAGGTAGCCTTCCAGCACCTCCAGCCGGTGCCTGATCTGCTCGAGGCGGAACGCAGTCCGCCGCTGCAGCACTTCGCGGCGGTGGCCCAGCCACTCGTTGAGAACCTCACCCAGCCCAATCACGCGCGGCACGATGCCCCTCGACAGGACGTTGAGGTTGAGCGGAATGCGCGTTTCGAGGTCGGTGAGACGGAAGAGCGATTCCATCATCAGCGCCGCATCGACCGTCCGGCTCTTCGGCTCGATGACCAGGCGGATATCCTCGGCGGATTCGTCGCGGATGTCGCCGACGAGCGGCAGCTTCTTGGCTTCCAGCAGTTCGGCAATCTTCTCGACGAGCCGCGATTTCTGGACCTGATAGGGAATCTCGGTGACAACCACCGCCCAGGTGCCGCGCCCCCTGTCCTCGGTCGCCCAGCGTGCGCGTACGCGGAAGGAGCCGCGGCCGGTGCGATAGGCTTCCACGATGTTCTCGCGCGGCTCCACAATGACGCCGCCCGTCGGCAGGTCAGGGCCGGGAACGAGGTCGACCAGCGTCTTGATATGCGCCTTCGGCGTCTTGATGAGATGGAGCGCCGCGTCGCAGAGTTCGGCGGCATTGTGCGGCGGAATGCTGGTCGCCATGCCGACCGCGATGCCTGACGAGCCGTTGGCGAGCAGGTTCGGGAATGCTCCCGGCAGCACTGCCGGCTCACGGCCGGATTCATCGTAGGTCGGGCGGAAATCGACCGCGTCCTCGTCGATGCCGTCGAGGAGGAGGCGCGCGACCTC
>CAZXKZ010000027.1:19978-20233 GCA_964641825.1 uncultured Bauldia sp. | reverse complement strand
CCAAGGTTGAAGCCGGCGAGGATGCCCGCGCTGGCCGCTGGCGCGGCCTCGACAAGACCGAGTGCGGCATCCACACCGAGCTCGAGATCGACGGCAGCGGGATTTGACACTGCTGCTGCTGGCGGGTCGCGCTTTCCCGTGCAATAAGCCTTCCGCTTGTCATCCTTGCGCGGGCGGGGATCCAGTAACCGCCGGCGGTTCAAGTTGCAGATGATAGCGTTTGCTGGCTGCTTGCCGGAGCCCGCCGCAGGGCCG
>CAZXKZ010000027.1:14253-19968 GCA_964641825.1 uncultured Bauldia sp. | reverse complement strand
TGCTGCTGTTGGCGGGTCGCACTTCCTCGTGCAATAAGCCCGCTTGTCATCCCCGCGCAGGCCGGATTCAGTATCCGCCGACGGTTCAGGCTGCGGGCAATAGTGTTTACTGGATGCTTGCCAGAGCCTGTCCTCGAGCCGCGCAGAGAACGAACCCTGGGTGGAGCATGACAGTGAGTGTGGAGTAAGCATGCCCCTCTGGAAATCCGGCGCCTTCGTTGAGGATGGCTGGCAGATCGTGCCGGACGGCGAGCCGCTCCCCGCGGATGCGCCGGCGGTGGTCTCGCTCAAGCGCTGGCGCGAGGAGCGCGATACGCTCGCCGGCCGCAACGCTCCACTGGGCCTCGTCATCGAGCCGGGAAGCGTCTGGACCGACATCCTCGCCGACTTGCCGCGCTTCCCGCTGATCGTCGTCACCATCCCCAAGTATGCCGACGGCCGCGCCTTCTCCATCGCGCGCCTTCTCCGCGAGCGCGACGGCTATACCGGCGAGATCCGTGCCACCGGCCACTACATCATTGATCAGGTTCCGCTGATGATGCGGGTCGGCATCGACTCCTTCGCTACCGACGACCCTATCCTCGTCGCGGCCTTCCAGAAGGGGGAATGGCCGGAAGTGCCGCACTACCTCCAGCCCGCCTGGTCAGGCGACGGCGAGGTGCCCGCCGGCACGCGGCCATGGATCAGGAAGCGCGGCGGCAAGGCGCCTGCATAGCGGCGAATGTTACTCGATTGTGGCCACAACCTCGTTGTCATCCCGCGAAAGCGGGGACCCAGTAAACGACGCCGAATCTTGCGTCTGCTGCCGCACCGCCAATAGCTACAGCACACCCGCGCCCATCTCGGCGGGCATGGCGTTGCCGCGGAACATGCGGAAAAGCTCGCGGCCCATGCCGTACTGGTTGGCGCTGAGGTCGGGCGCCATGGGGGCACGGGCGGCTAGGTCGGCCGCTGGAGCATGCACCTCGAGCTTCCCCGCTGGCGCGTCGACCCGGATCACGTCGCCGTCGCGGATGCGGGCAAGCGCGCCGCCTTCCGCCGCCTCCGGTGTCACGTGGATCGCCGCCGGCACTTTGCCGGAAGCGCCCGACATGCGCCCGTCGGTGACGAGCGCGATCCGGTGGCCGCGGTCCTGGAGCAGCCCCAGTGTCGGCATCAGCTTGTGCAGTTCGGGCATGCCGTTCGCGCGCGGTCCCTGGAAGCGGATCACCGCGACGAAATCCTTGTTGAGCCGGCCGGCTTGGAAGGCCTCGCGCAGCGCCTCCTGGGAGTCGAACACCATCGCCGGTGCCTCCACCACCTGGTGCTCCTCCTTCACGGCCGACACCTTGATGACAGCGCGCCCTAGGTTGCCGGTGAGAAGCTGCAGCCCGCCGTGATGCGAGAATGGCTTCGCCGCTGGCGCCAGCACCGCCTCGTTCCCGCTGGCCGTCGGACCGTCGATCCAGGCGATCTCGCCCTCCCGGTCGAGCGCTGGTGTCTTCAGGTATCCGTCGAGGCCGGTCCCCCATACCGTCTTCACGTCCTCATGCAGCAGGCCGTCGCCGAGCAGTTCGCGCATCAGGAACTGCATCCCGCCCGCTTCATGGAATGCGTTCACGTCTGCAGTGCCGTTCGGGTAGACGCGGGCGAGCAGCGGCACGACTTCGGAAAGGTCGGCGAAATCGTCCCACGTGATGTGCACTCCTGCGGTACGGGCGACCGTCACGAGGTGGAGCGTATGGTTGGTCGAGCCACCGGTGGCGTGCAGCCCGACGATGCCGTTGACGATCGCGCGCTCGTCGATGACGTGTCCGACAGGCGTGTGTTCGTTGCCGAGCGATGTGATCGCCAGCGCGCGCCGCGTGGCTGCCCGGGTGAGCGCGTCGCGGAGCGGTGTATTCGGGTTGACGAACGAGGCGCCTGGGATGTGCAGCCCCATGATCTCCATCAGCATCTGGTTGGAGTTCGCCGTGCCGTAGAACGTGCAGGTGCCCGGCGCGTGGTACGACCGCGCCTCCACGTCGAGCAACTCGTCGCGATTTATCTTGCGCTCCGCATAGAGCTGCCGCGCCTTCGAGCGTTCCATGTTGGAGAGGCCCGATGGCATCGGCCCGGCGGGGATGAACACTGCCGGGATGTGGCCGAAGGTGAGGGCGCCGATGAGGAGCCCCGGCACGATCTTGTCGCAGATGCCGAGATAGACCGCCGCATCGAACATGTCGTGCGAGAGCGCGACTGCGGTCGCCATCGCGATCGTATCGCGCGAGAACAGCGACAGCTCCATGCCGGTCTGACCCTGCGTGACGCCGTCGCACATGGCGGGCACGCCGCCGGCGACCTGCGCGGTGCCGCCCGCCGCTCGCGCCCCCTTGCGGATGATCTCCGGGAAGCGCTCGTAGGGCTGGTGGGCGGAGAGCATGTCGTTGTATGCCGTCACGATCCCGAGGTTCGGTGCATCCGCCGCGCGCAGCCTGCCTTTGTCGATCGGGCCGCACGCGGCGAAGCCATGCGCGAGGTTTGAGCAGGAGAGGTGCCCGCGGCGCACCCTGTTCTCGGCCGCCGCATGCACCCGTTCGAGGTAGAGTGATCGGCCGCCCTGGCTCCGCCGCCGGATGCGCTCGGTCACTTCACCGATCCGCGCGTTGATGGTCATGGCAAGCCCTCCATCAGGCTGTCATCCCCCGGGCGAGCCCGGCGGAAGCCGGGCGAGGTAAAGGGGATTTAGTAGACGACGTTGGTCCAACCCACGCCGGCGCCAGCTGCTCCCTGGGTGGCAGCGAGCCGATCCTACGCCGCTTCGTCGTGCCAGTGGCGCCCGTCACGTTCGATGAGTGCGATCGCCGCCGATGGCCAGGTCCCCGCGGGGTAAGGCTTTGGCGGCTCGCGCGAGCGCTCCCAGGCCGTCGCGATCGGGTCGATCCACGCCCACGCCGCCTCCACCTCGTCGCGGCGCATGAACAGGGTCTGGTTGCCGCGGATGACGTCGAGGATGAGCCGCTCGTAGGCGTCGGGCGCGCGCACGCCGAACGCCGAGGCGAAGCTCATGTCGAGGGGCACGTAGCGGAGCCGCATGCCGCCGGGGCCGGGGTCCTTGATCATCAGCCAGAGCTTCACGCCCTCGTCCGGCTGGATGCGCAGCACAAGCCGGTTCTCCTCGATCGCGCCGGCGCTCGCGTCGAAGATCGAATGCGGAATCTTGCGGAAGTTGACGACGATCTCGGAGACGCGTGTCGGCAGGCGCTTGCCCGTGCGGAGGTAGAATGGCACGCCCGCCCACCGCCAGTTGGCGATCTCCGCCTTGATCGCGACGAAGGTCTCCGTCGTGCTGCCGGCGTTGTTGACCTCCTGCGTGTAGGCGGCAAGTCCGCCGGCCCCGGCGCGGTATTGCCCGCGCACGATGGCGAGAGCCGCGTCCGTTTCCGCGATCGGCTGGAGCGCGCGCAGCACTTTGATCTTCTCGTCGCGCACTGAATCTGCGTCCATGTGCGAGGGCGCCTCCATGGCGACGAGGCAGAGAAGCTGCATCAGGTGGTTCTGCACCATGTCGCGGAGCGCGCCGGAGGTGTCATAATAGCCTCCGCGGCCTTCCACGCCGATGCTCTCCGCCACCGTGATCTGGACGTGGTCGATGTGCGCTGCGTTCCAGAGCGGCTCGAACAGCGCGTTGCCGAAGCGGAGCGCCATCAGGTTCTGGACCGTCTCCTTCCCGAGATAGTGGTCGATCCGGTAAATCTGGCTTTCGTCGAACACCGCGCCGACTGCGTCATTAACGGCGCGCGCGGACTGGAGGTCGTGGCCGATCGGCTTCTCGATGATGACGCGCGTCTTCGGCGTCGCCAGTCCGTGCGCCCCGAGCTTGCCGCAGATTGTGCCGAAAAGCTCCGGCGCAACCGCCAGGTAGAAGGCGCGGATGCGGTCGGCGCCCGGCTTCAGGAGCTTGGCGAGGTCCGCCCAGCCGGCTTCGGCCTGCGCATCGACCGGCACGAAATGGAGCCGGCGCAGGAACGTGTCCACCACCGCGGGCTCGCGGTCGGCCGCGGCAACGTGGTCGTCGAGCGCGCGCTTAGTCGCCGCGCGGTATTCCTCGTCGCTCATGCCGCGCCGGGAGACGCCGATGATCCTGGCTTCGGTCGGCAGTTGGCCGTCCCGGTGCCGGTGGTAGAGGGCGGGGAGCAGCTTCCGGTAGGCGAGGTCGCCGGCGCCGCCGAAGACGACGAGATCGAACGGGTCGACGGCGATAATGCGGCTGGTCATCGTGGCTCCGGCGCTGCTTCGCCGCGGGAACGCTTGGCTTTTCGGCCCGGGCGCTTGCGGTCTACACTGACGCGAGCGGTTTTTGCAGGGGATTCGTCCGCTGCCAAGGCCTTTGCGTGAACAGAAATTCGGCAGCCCGGCGTTGGCCGATTTGCGTGAGGAGGGGACAGAATGGTCGAGCCGGTGTGCGTTGCGCCAACGGGGGATTGGACCGGCGAGGGTGCCGTCTGGCACGCGGGCGAGAATACCCTCTACTGGGTCGACATCAACCGCTGCCTTATCCACCGCTACGATCCGGCGGACGGCAGCGTCCGCACATGGTTTTTCGACGAGCCGGTAACGGCGACCGGCCTCACCACCCGCGATGACACGTTGATCATTGCCCAAGGCTCCAAGGTCATCCTCTGGCAGCCCGCCAACGACGCTCGGGCCGATTTCTCCAATCCCCACCGCAACTGGCCGCGCGAGCGGTTCAACGACGGGCGCCCAGATCCGGCCGGCAATTTCTGGGCAGGCACCATGCAGAACAACGTCGGTGACGAGGGCGAGGATGTCCCGATCACCGAGCACGCGGTGGGCCGTCTGTTCCGTGTTGCCCCGGATGGCTCCAGCACTGTTGAGAAGACCGGCATCGCCATCTCCAATACCTTCGCATGGAGCCCCGACAAGCGCCGCTTCTACACCGGTGACACGCTCGCCAACGTGATCTCGGTGTGGGACTACGACGCGCGCTCCGGAACCATCTCCAACGAGCGTCCGTTCTTCACCGGATTCGAGCGCGGATTGCCGGACGGGTCGGCCATGGATCGTGACGGCTATCTCTGGAATGCCCGTTACGGCGGTGGCTGCGTCGTACGGGTCGCGCCAGACGGCCGCATCGATCGCGTCATCGAGCTGCCGGTGTCCGCGGTCACGACATGTACGTTCGGGGGGCCGCAGCTCAAGACCCTGTACATCACGACGGCCGGCGGCGGTGCCGCGCAGGAGAAGGGCGAGCGCCTCGCCGGCGGCCTGTTCGCGCTGGCCGTCGAGGTTCCCGGCCTGCCGGAGAATCGGTTCAGGCTCTCCGCCTGACACGAGTCCGCCCTGATTTCGGCGCATCATGTTCAGCCGGCGTTCAGCCGGGCGGTGCGATTTCCAGCGGTGTCGAATTTGGGAGAGTCTACGCCACGATGCGCAATCTGATTCGCGGCCTCTGCGGTCTTGCCGGTGCCGCCCTGCTTTTCGCCTCCACCGCTGCCCATGCCGAAAGCCGCCTGTTCACGGCCCGCGCCGATTCCACCGGCGTCTCCATCGTCCGAGCCGTCCACAATGGCGTCGATCTTGCCGTAGCCGGCCAGAGCGGCGGCTCGACCTTCTTCCGCATCGACAACCCTTCCGGCGCGGTGCCGTGTGTGAATCGCATCGTCTTCGTCGCCTCCGACGGGCGGACCGTGGACACCAACATCGATTTCTGCGCCACCAACTGGGAAGTCGTTG
>CAZXKZ010000027.1:0-14243 GCA_964641825.1 uncultured Bauldia sp. | reverse complement strand
GTACGGCGCCTGCGGTGGCTGTGCCGAGCCCCGGCGCCGGCCAGCCGGTGGTCATCGCCGTGGACGATCCTAGCGTCACCATCACGGAAGTCTTCCTGCGCGGTCAGCCAGTGCCTGTCAACGCGCGCCAGGATCCTTATGTCCGCATCGTCGCGCCCACCGGTGCCCTCGGGCTCGAGTGCCAGCGCGACCTCGGGCTTGCCCTGTCCGATGGCCGTCGCATCGCGCGCATGGTGGATATCTGTCAGAACAACGCGCTGGTTATCGTAGCGCTTGCTGGCGGCCCGCGACCGCCGCCTCCGCCACAGGCGTTCCTGCCGGCGCCGCCACAGGTACCGCAACCCCAACCGCAACCGCAGCCCCAACCGTTGCCACAGCCGGGTCCTCAGCCGCAGCCTGACTTCATCGACAATCTCGTCTGGATGTTCAACGCCGACGGCAACAACGGCGGGCTCGCCTATGCCGTGCCGAACAGCGACGGCGCGGAGTTCTCGGCCGTCTGCCAGCGCGGCTCCGGCCAGATGACGGTCACGCTGAACCGCGCCCCGCCCGACCTCACGCCCGGCCGCCAGGTTTCCGTTCGCTTCACTGCGGGCGCCTTCTCGCAGGTCTACACGGCCACCGGCAGTCCGGTCAGCGAGCTTTCCGGCCATGCGCATCCGGTCATTCAGATACCGGCGTCGGATCAGCTTTGGCCGGCGCTCGCACGGGAGAACGTCTTCTCGATCGCCATCGGCCAGATGCCGCCCTATGGGTTGTCGCTGCGCGGCAGCGCGGCCAACGTGCGTCCGTTCCTCGCCTTCTGCGCGCAGCAGGTCGCACCGCCTCCGCCGCCCGATGTTCAGCCGCCGCCGATGCCCGGTCCCGGTGCTAATATCGTCGGCTTCCGCTGCAACGACGGTGCATTCCTCAGCGTTGCGTTCGATCAGGACACCGCACTCGTCAACGAGCCCGGCTTCCCGCCGGTGGTGCTCCTGCGTACGCCGGGACAGGGCGCCGGCGCGCGCTATGTCGGTGGCGGCTCGGAGCTGATCGGCCTCGCCGAGCAGATCTTGTGGACGCGGGCCGGCAGTTTCGGACGCACCTGCATCCGCTCCTGACGGAAGCTGGCAGCACCGGGGCTGGCGCAAACCGGCGGGCGGGTCTACAAGCACCGCCGTCATGCACAATGCAGTGGTGTCAGGAACCGTCCCTCGCGGGGCGTGGAACGCTGAGTTTCGCGCCACGCTTGCGCTTGCCTGGCCGCTGATCCTCACCAATCTGTCGCAAATTGCGCTGGCCACTACCGACGTCATCATGATGGGATGGCTGGGGCCGGATTTTCTCGCGGCCGGCGCGCTCGGCGCGAACCTCAACTTCGCGTTCCTCATCTTCGGCATCGGGCTGGTCACCGCTACCGCGCCAATGATCGCGATCGAGCTCGGCCGCAAGCGTCATTCCGTGCGCGACGTGCGCCGTTCCGTGCGGCAGGGCATGTGGGCCGCCGTGGCGTTCGCCATTCCGGTCTGGATCGTGCTTTGGCAGGCGAAACCGATCCTGCTCGCGCTCGGGCAGGAGCCGCGGCTGGTCGAGATGGCGGCGAGCTACCTGCACACCTTCCAGTGGTCGATCCTGCCGTTCCTGTTCTACATCGTGCTGCGCAATTTCGTGTCGGCGCTGGAGCGGCCGAGCGTGGCGCTATGGGTGGCGATGGCGGCGATCGTGGTCAACGCGTTCCTGGTCTGGGTGCTCATGTTCGGCAAGCTTGGCTTCCCGGCGCTGGGGCTCCCGGGCGCCGGCATCGGCACCACGCTCACCAATATCCTCCTGTTCCTCGGGGTTACCGGCCTGATCTATGCCGATCGCCGCCTCCGCCGCTATCATCTCCTCGGCCGTTTCTGGCGACCCGACTGGAAGCGTTTCCGGGAGGTCTGGCGCCTCGGCCTGCCCATCGCCATGATTCTCGGCTTCGAGGTCACCATCTTCAACGCCGCCGTCTTTCTCATGGGGCTCATCGGCGCGGAGTCGCTCGCCGCCCATTCCATCGCGCTGCAGATCGCCTCGGTCGCCTTCATGGTGCCGCTCGGGCTCGGCATGGCGGCCACGGTGCGCGTCGGCCTGGCCTACGGCGCGGGCGACGTGGCCGGCGTGGGGCGCGCAGGCTGGGCAGCCTACACGCTTGCCATGGGGTTTGCCTGCGTGGCCGCTGCCGTGATGATTCTTTTTGGCCGGCCGCTGGTCGGCGTCTTCCTCGACCTCGGCACGCCGGAGAACCTACCGGTCGTGGAGCTCGCGGTCTGGTTCCTCATCTTCGCCGGCATCTTCCAGATCGCTGACGCCGGTCAGGCTTTGGGCTCGGGCGCGCTTCGCGGCCTTGGCGATACCCGTGTGCCGATGATCTATGCGGCGATCGGCTACTGGGGCGTCGGCCTTCCGCTCGCCATCGGCCTGGCTTTCTGGACGCCGCTGCGCGGCACCGGCATCTGGATCGGACTTGCCGGCGGCCTTGCGGTCGTCGCCACGCTCCTCACCACACGCTGGTACAGGCGCGACCGGACGGGCCTGACACGCCGCCGCGCGCGTCATGGCGACGAGAGCGCGGAATTGGCCGGCGAGGTTGCCGGCGTCGGCCCGGGCGTGGTCGCCTAGCGCCGCGGCTCTGTGTAGAGCCTGCCGCGCTCCGCGATCAGGAAGCACGCCAGCACGCCCAGCCCGAACAAGAAGAAGGCCGCGATCACCGGCGTCGGCGAGCCGTCGAACGATTGCTGGATGACATAGGCGAGCAGCGCCGCGCCGACCGTCGACAGCGAGCCGAACACCGCCGCGGCGGTGCCTGCCACCGCGCCGAGGGGTTCCATCACGAGCGCGCCGATGTTGCCCCAGGCGAGCCCCTGCGACAGCGCCGCCCCGGCGACGAAGACCAGGAACAGCCACAGCGGTAGTCCGGTCGTGAGCCCGGCCAGCAGCCAGAGCCCGGTGATGATCGCAAATGCCGTCATGCTGCCGTGCGCCAGCCGGCGCATACCGATGCGCATGACCAGCCGCGAGTTGAGGAAGAAGGCGATGGCGAATGAGACAGGCATCACGGCGAAGGCGAGGGGGAACAAAGCGCCCACGCCATAGACCTCGACATAGATCTGCTGCGACGTGTTCACCAGCCCGAGAACGCCGCCAAACATGAACATGCCGGCAATGCCATAGGCGAGCGAAGCGCGATTCCCGACAACGATACGAAACCCATCGATCACCGGCCGGAATTCCAGGCGCCGCCGGTCCTCTGGCTTCAGCGATTCCGGCAGTCGGAAGAAGGACCACGCCGCGAACAAGAAACCGAGCAGCCCCATGAACACAAAGATCAGTTGCCACGGTCCGGTCAGCAGGATCACCTGACCGACGAACGGCGCCAGGATCGGTACGATCATGAAGATCGTCAGGATGAGCGACATCACCTCCGCCATGGCGCTGCCGCTGTAGCGGTCGCGCACGGCGGCCTGGCTGGAGACGGCCACCGCCGCCGAGCCTATGCCCTGTGCGAAGCGCAGGAGCAGGAGGGCGGCGAAGCTGGTCACGATCAGGGCGGCGAATGCCGCGACGGTGTAGACCGCGAGCCCGATGAGCAGCGGCGCCCGGCGTCCGAAGCGGTCGGTGATGGGGCCGGCGAGAAGCTGCGGCAGCCCGAGACCCACCAGGAACACGGTCAGCACGAGCGAGCGGTCGTTGGCATCGGCGACCGCAAATACTTCGCCCATGTTAGGCAGCGCCGGTAGCATGACGTCGATCGCCGCCGCGTTGATCGCGGTGTACGAGGCGACCAGCGCAACGAACTCTCCGCGGGAGATGTCCCGCGCGATGCGGCCGACAGGCATGGGAAGCTCTGGAATAGAAGGAACGAGGCCGGGAGAATAGGGCGGAAGCGCCGCGCCGGCTACGGCGCTAGTCCAGAGTTCGCCTGTAGCGCACCAGCGCCACCGTTGCCACGACCAGCCAGAAGACCGCCAGCGGCCATGTATTGCCCGCCACGTCCGCGAACCCGCTCCCCTTCAGCATCACCCCACGCACCACGCGCAGGAAGTGGGTGAGCGGGATCGCCTCGCCGATCCACTGTGCCCACACCGGCATGCCGCGGAACGGGAACATGAACCCGGACAGGAGGATCGACGGCAGGAAGAAAAAGAACGTCATCTGCATCGCCTGCATCTGGCTCCGCGCGACGGTGGAGATCGTGTAGCCGAGGGTCACGTTGGCGGCGATGAACAGCAGCGTGACCGCCAGCAGCACGATCATTGGCCCCTGCGTCGGCACGGAGAACAGGAGTGAGGCCGCCGCCAGGATCACCGCCACCTGCGTCAGTCCGAAGCCGATGTAGGGGACGATCTTGCCGATCATGATCTCAAGCGGCCGAGCAGGCATCGCCATCAGGTTTTCGATGGTGCCGCGCTCCACTTCGCGCGTCAGCGCGAGGCTCGTCATCAGGATCGTCGTCATGGTGAGGATGACGCCGATCAGCCCCGGCACGATGTTGTAGGCCGTGATACCTTCCGGATTGTAGAGGCGGTGGACGATGACCTCGACCGGCAGGGCGCCCGGCCGCGCGGCGGCGAGCGCCCCGGTCGTCTCGCCTGCCACGGCACGCCGCACGAGTTCGGGGAGCGCTGACAGCCCGCCCGCCGCTGCAGCCGGGTCGGTCGCGTCGGCCTCAATCAGGATTTGCGGCGTCTCGCCGCGTGCGAATCGGCGCTCGAAGTTGGGTGGAACGGTCACCACGTACGACGCCTCGCCGCGGTCGAGCATTGTGCGCGCCTCCGCCTCGGTCGGCGTGCCTTCGATGATGTCGAAGTAGTTCGAGAGCGTCATCGCGTTGAGGATGGCGCGGCTCACCGGCCCGTGGTCTGCGATGATCGCTGCAGTCGGCAGGCGCTTGGGGTCGGTGTTGATCGCGTAGCCGAACAGCACGAGCTGGATGATCGGCACCCCGATGATCATCGCGAACGTCAGTCGGTCGCGGCGCATCTGGATGAATTCCTTGATCATCACCGCCAGTATGCGCGAGGCCGATGATCCCGTGGCGCTCATTGGCGCGGCGCCTCGCCGGCGAAGTTGTCAGTAGCGGTCCCCATGAGGCAGATGAACACATCCTCGAGGATGGTCTGGTCCTCGGCGGCGACCGCGCCGGTGCCAGTGATGGCGGCATCCACGGAGGCGCGCAGCGCGGTCGGATCGAGCCCGACCACATGCAGGTCTGTCCCGAACGGCGCGATCTGGTCGACGCCCGGCATGCCCTTGAGGCGCCGGGCGATCGCTGTGGTGTCCCCGCCGCGTACGACGATCGTATGCAGGCCGGATTGGGCGATCACTCCCTCGACGGTGCCACGCGCGATCACCTTGCCGTAGGCGATGTAGACGATCCGGTGGCACCGCTCGGCCTCGTCCATGTAGTGGGTCGAGACGAGCACCGTCAGCCCCTCCGCCGCCAGCTCATGGATCTCGTCCCAGAACTCGCGCCGTGCCTTGGGGTCGACGCCCGCCGTTGGCTCGTCGAGCAGCAGCAGCTTTGGCTGATGCATCACTGCCGCGGCGAGCGCCAGCCGCTGCTTCCAGCCGCCCGACAGGCTGCCTGCGAGCTGGTTTCGCCGGTCCGTGAGCCCGAGCCGGGCCAGCGTGTCGTCCACAAAGCGGCGGCGCGGCTTGAGGGCGTAGAGCCGCGCGACGAAGTCGAGGTTCTCCTCGATCGTCAGGTCCTCATAGAGCGAGAAGCGCTGCGTCATGTAGCCGACCTGGAGCTTGATCAGGTCGGACTGCGTCAGGATATCGTAGCCAAGGCAGGTGCCGCTGCCGGCGTCCGGCCTGAGCAGCCCGCAGATCATCCGTATGGTGGTCGTCTTGCCGGAACCGTTCGGGCCGAGGAATCCGACAATCTCGCCACGGTCGACGGTGAGGTCGACATGATCGACCACGGTCCTGCCGCTGAAGCGCTTGGTCAGCCCTCTGATGTCGATGACGGTCGCGCCGGTCATCGTTGCCGATCCCTTTTCCCCGCAGAGACGAGCGGCGAGAAGCCCATCCCTAGCTCCCTCCGCCGAGCCGCACGTCGACCGGCTGCCCGACATTGAGCGTAGCCGTCTCGCCGAGCGGACGCGCATCGACCCGGAAGACCAGCTTCTCGCGGCTGTCGCGGGAGAAGATGATGGGCGGCGTGAACTCGGCCTGCGTCGATACGAAGGTGACTTCCGCCGCCAGTCCCTCCGCGCATCCGTCGCAGCCGACCGCGACCCGCGCGCCCGGAGCGACGCTGGCGAGCAGCGTTTCGGGGACAAAGAACCGGATCTTCCGGTTGGCGTCCGGCAGCAGCGACACTACCGGCTGTCCTGCCGCCACCAGTTCACCGACCTCGAAATATGTCTCCTCGACGAGCCCGGCGTCAGGCGCCTTGAGCTGCCGCCGGTCGAGCTGGATGCGCGCCTGTGCCAGAGCGGCCTCCTGCGCGGCGACATTTCTTTCCGCCGCCTCGATTTCTTCCTCCCGCGCCGGCAACTTGGCCACCTCGAGCTGCCGTTCGGCAGCCTCCACCTGCGCCTCGGCCGCATCGCGCGCGGTCTTCGCCGTGTCCACTACGGATTGCGCGACAATCCCGTTCTCGCGGAGCTGCACTGCGCGCCTGTATTCTTCGTCGAGATTGGAGAACGTCGAGCGGACGCGGGCGAGCTCTGCTTCGAGCACCGCGATCTCCTCGGGGCGCTTCCCTGTCCTGAGGTTGGCGAGCTGCGCGCGAGCCTGTGCGAGCCGCGCTTCGGCGCCCGCGACCGCCTCGGTCTGGTCGGCGTCGTCCAGCGAGAACAGGAGGTCGCCCGCGGCCGTGCGTGTGCCGGCGGTCGCCGGGCGCGCCGTGATCCGCCCGGCGCTTTCGGCTGCGATGTAGACGTACGTCCCCTCGACGTAGCCTTGCAGCGGCGCATCGCCTGAACCGAAACAGCCGCCGAGCACCAGCGTCGCTGCAACCGTCATGGCCGTGCGGCCGGCGTTACGCATGCCCATCACGCCCTCCTGCGAGCATGGCCTCGACGTTCGCTGTGAGTATCCGCTTGATCGTCTCGCGCTCGGCCTCGCCGAGTTCCTTCCGGCCTATCCGTCTGAGCACGAGCGCGTTCGCAACGCGGAAGACGATGCCCTGCCCGATGAGGGAGAACGCGCGGAACTTCGTCTTGTCGTCCTCTGGGTCCATACCGAGCGCGACGCCGACGAGCCGGGTCGTCAGCCCGTGTGCACGACCGGTGAAGCGATAGATGATGTCGAAGGCGTCTGCCGGATCGAGCATCTCGCGGATGATGATGCGCGCCCAGCGCTGCGCCTCCGGGTTGCCGAGGGCGACATCGACGAAGGTTTCCAGCATGCGCTTCAGGAGCGCGCGCGCTTCTTCGGGCCGGGACGGAAAGCTCGCCTCGACGAAGACGAGCACCGGTCCCATGCGCCGGTCGATCTCGGCGATCAGATGCTCGGCGACGGCGAGATAGAGCGCCTCCTTGGAGCCGAAGTGATAGACGATCGCTGCGAGGTTGGCGCCGGCCGCCTTGGCGATCTGCCGCGTCGTCGCGCCCTCGTATCCGTGCCGCCCGAAAACGTCGATGGCCGCCTCGATCAGCCGCTCCCGCGTTTCGGTGCCGCGGTCGCGGCGGGCGCGGGCGGTGGGTGAGGGTTTCCGCTGAGAGGGCGCCCCGCCGGTTCCGGCTTCCTTCGGCATGGGTTGTGACATCGCAGACCGTGAGCAGTTGACGTAAGTCATACGGTCGAATGATTGAATAAGTCAATCGATCGATTGAAATCGGTTAGCGCGGACCCAACGGATAGCGAAAATCAGAGTCGGTCGCGGAGCGCGTACCAGAGCATTCCCGCGACCAGCGCCGGCTTGCGAAGGCGTCGTCCGCCGGGAAACGGCGGGACGGGGAGGGCGGCAAACGTATCCAGCCGCGCGGTATCACCTCCGATCGCATCGGCGAGCACCTTGCCGGCGAACGGCGCCAGCGCCACGCCCTGGCCGGAGTAGCCGGCCGCGGCATAGACGCCCGGCCTGATGCGCCGGATGAACGGGAGGCGGGGGAGCGTGATGGCGAGCGTTCCACCCCAGGCGTAGTCGATCCGCGTGTCGCGCAGCGCCGGATAGATACGCGCGAGATACTGGCGAACGAACGCGGCCACGTCGCCAGGCGCGCGGTGCGAGTACGTCTCGCCGCCGCCGAAGATCAGGCGCCCGTCGGGTGAAGGCCGGAAGTAGTAAACGACGAAGCGCGTGTCCGAGACAGCTTCGCCGCCGGGGATCAGCCCGCCCAGCCGCCCAGCGCCGATGGGTTCGGTGGCAAGGATGTAGTTGTCGATCGGCATGACGCGCGCCTCGACATCGTCATCGATGCCGTCAAGATAGCCATTCCCGGCGAGGATGATGACGTCCGCTGCCACGGTGCCGCGCGTCGTCGCGATCTTTTTCACCGCGCCATAGTTGATGCCGGTCGCCCTGGTTTCCTCGTGGATGCGCGCTCCGGCCGCCGCCGCGACGTGCGCGATACCGCGGGCGAACTTGAGCGGGTCGAGATGGCCGGCGCCCATGTCGCGGCGCCCGCCGAAGTAAACGTCCGTGCCGATCGCTTCGGCGAGCTCAGCTTTCCCGATCCATTCCACCGGCGCGTATCCATAGCGTGTCCTCAGCTTTTCGACGTAGGCACGCTCGCCGTCCACGAGGCGCTGCTTGTGCACAGTCTCGATCAGCCCGTCGCGCCAGTCGCAGGCGATCTCGTATTTGGCGATCAGCCCCTTGGTCAGCGCCTTGGCTTCCTCGGCGAGCCTCCAGAGCTTCAGCGCGTCGTCCGCGCCGAAGCGCTCCTCCAGCCAGTCCTGGTCGCGGCGCTGTCCTGAGTGAAGCTGGCTACCGTTGCGCCCCGACGCGCCCCAGCCGACACGCTCGCTTTCCAGCACCACCACGTCGAGGCCCGCCTCGGCGAGATGAAGTGCAGCAGAGAGCCCCGTGTAGCCGCCGCCGATGATCGCGACATCGGCCCTGGCCCCTTCCTCAAGCGGCGGAAAGGCAATCGGATCGGAAGCCGCCGCGTAGAGCGACGGGGCATGGCCGGCTGCTGCCGCCGCGCTTGTCAGCTTGCCCGCTCGCGGACTGGATAGGGCGTTCCGTCGCGGTGGGCATAGTGCGCCCGGCCCGGCGGCGCGACAAGGTCGATGTCGGGATAGTACGTTGCGTCGGTGCTGTCTCGCGTACCGATCTCCAGGAGCACCACGTCGCGATCCGAACGGTTCTGGAAGGTGTGGCCGTTGGGATCGCCTGCCTTGAACCCCGCCGAGTCGCCGGCAAGCAGGACTTCCTCGCCGTCGTCCGTGACCAGCACGACCTCGCCCTCGACAACGAAGATCAGCTCGTCCTCCCGCGTGTGCCAGTGTCTCTGGCTCGACCACGCTCCCGGCGGCAGCCGGCAGAGGTTGACGCCGAACTGCGTCAGCCCCGCGGCATCGCCGAGCTTCGTCCTATGCCGCTTGCGGCAGGGTTCGTCGAACGGCGGTGGGTAGAGGGTACCGGCGACCGTCGGAGCCGTGGCAAGGTCGATCTTCTTGGGCATGCGTGGCCTCACACGTTCAACAGCAGGTACTCTCGCTCCCAAGGGCTGATCACCTGCATGAATGTCTCGAACTCCGCGCGTTTGATGGCGCCGTACGTGGAGACGAAGCGGCGGCCGAAAATCTCGACCAGCTCCTCCGATTCCTCGAACAGAGCCACCGCCTCGAGCAGACCGCGCGGCAGCGCGATCTCCTCCTCGTTCGCGGCGCCCGTCACCGGGTCTGACAATACCATCAACCCGGCGTCCATGCCGAGGTAGCCGCACGCCAGCGACGCTGCGATGGCGAGGTAGGGGTTGGCGTCGGAGGAGGGAAGCCGATTCTCCACGCGCCGCGCCGTCGGCGCCGAGTTGGGCACACGCAGGCCCACCGTCCGGTTGTCATAGCCCCACATGGTGTTCACCGGCGCCGAGGCCGACTTGGTCAGCCGCCGGTATGAGTTGACGTAGGGCGCCAGCATGCAGGTCACCGCCGGCAGGAACTTCTGTGAGCCGCCGATGAACGCGAAGAACTCTGCCGTCGGGTCGCCGCTCTTGTCGGAGAAGATGTTGTTGCCGGTCTTCATGTCGACCACCGACTGGTGGATGTGCATGGCCGAGCCCGGCTGGCCCTGGATCGGCTTCGCCATGAACGTCGCATAGACGTCGTGGCGCAGCGCCGCCTCGCGGATCGTGCGCTTGAACATGAACACCTGGTCGGCGAGCACGAGCGGGTCGCCGTGGCGCAGGTTGATCTCCATCTGCGCCGCACCTTCCTCGTGAATCAGCGTATCGATTTCGAGGTCCTGCGCCTCCGACATCTTGTAGATGTCGTCGAACAGGTCGTCGAACTCGTTGACCGCGGCGATGGAATAGGATTGCCGCGCCGATTCCGGCCTACCCGAGCGTCCGCTTGGGGGCTCCAGCGGGTAGTCCGGATCCTTGTTCGGCTTGACCAGGTAGAACTCGATCTCCGGCGCCACCACTGGCCGCCAGCCGCGGTTGGTGTAGAGCTCGATGATCCGTCGCAGCACCTGGCGCGGCGAGATTTCCAGCGGCCGCCCGTCGGCGTGATAGGCGTCGTGGATGAGTTGCGCTGTCGGGTCCTGCTCCCATGGCACGACGGCGAGCGTGGAGAAATCGGGCTCCAGCAGGATGTCCTGGTCGGCGGCGTCCATCTGGAAGCCATCGTCATTCGGCGGCCACTCGCCGGCGATCGTCTGGGTGAAGATCGAGCCGGGCATGGACATCGTCGGTCCGGCGAGGAACTTCGCCACCGGCATGATCTTACCGCGCGCCACGCCCGCCTGGTCGGGGATCACGCACTCGATCTCCTCGATCCGCCGGCCGGTCAGCCACTCGCGCGCCTCTTCGAGCGAGCCCACGCCGCGCGTGGTCTGTCTCGCTCTTGCCGCCTTGCTCTTCCGCGCCACCTTCCACCTGTCAAAACCGCGCCACGGCCGCGAACCGGGCTGGTCCGGCGGCGTTCGGGGCGCTCCGATTGAGCTGTCTCCGGATTGAAGCGCCGAATCCGGCCGGCCGGCGAGCGTTCGTCGCCGGGGAGGCAGTCTACCATAGGCCAGCGTTGTTCGGGTTGCCGTTCGGCCCGATCAACCTTAACGTTGAGACAAATGCGTCAGGAAAGCCAGGCTGTGCCAAGGTTTGGCGCCCAATCTGGAAGGGGAAGCAGAATGCAACCGTTTCTGACCCGTGCCCTCTGCGCTGGTGTCTTCATGGCGTCGGCAACCGCCGCGCTCGCCCAGAACGGGGTGGTCAACGTCTACAACTGGTCCGACTACATCGATCCCGACGTCCTCAGCCAGTTCACCGCCGAGACCGGCATCGAGGTCGTCTACGACAACTACGACAACAACGAGATCGTCGAGACAAAGCTGCTCGCCGGGGGTTCGGGATACGACATCGTCGTCCCGTCGGCGCCGAACGTCATGCGGCAGATACAGGCAGGCACGCTCGCCCCGATCGACAAGTCGAAGATCCCCAATCTCGCCAATCAGTGGGTGGAGATCACCGACAGACTTGCGGTCTACGACCCAGGCAACGAGCATGCGGTCAACTATATGTGGGGCACGACGGGCATCGGCTACAACGTCGAGAAGGTGCTCGAGCGCATGCCGGACGCGCCGGTCGATTCGTGGGCGATGGTCTTCGATCCCGAGATCATCTCGCGCTTTGCCGATTGCGGCATTACGTTCGTCGACACCCCCGAGGAGCTCATTCCGGCGGCGCTCAACTACCTCGGGCTGAACCCCGACTCGAAGGATCAGGCCGAGCTTGAGAAAGCCGGCGAACTGCTGATGTCAGTGCGTCCCTACGTCCAGCGCTTCCACTCGTCGGACTACATTGAAGGTCTCGCCAACGGCGACATCTGCCTGGCCGTGGGCTACTCGGGCGACATCTTCATCGCCAAGAACCGGGCCGAGGAAGCCGGCTCCGGCATTAACGTCGAATACGTCATTCCGAAGGAGGGCGCGCTGATGTGGTTCGACTCCTTCGTCATACCGGCTGACGCACCGCACCCCGAGGAGGCCCACGCCTTCATCGACTACATGCTGCGGCCCGAAGTAGCCGCCGCCAACTCGAACTACGTCTTCTACGCCAACGGCAACGAAGCCTCGCAGGCGTTGCTGGAAGAGGACATCATCGGCGATCCGGCGATTTATCCGGGAGCGGAAACACTCGAGAAGCTCTATACTGTCACGCCGTATGATGCGCGCACGCAGCGTGTCGTGACGCGTATCTGGACTGCGGTGAAGAGCGGCGGCTGAACGCGAGGCTAGGCGAGGGGGCTCGAATGGCGAAGGCGGCGGTTGGTCCGGTGCGGCGCGCGTTCGCGCCGTGGAATGATCCCGCCGCCAGGCCGTTCATCGAGTTCCGCAACGTCACCAAGCGCTTCGGCGATTTCACCGCCGTCGACAACATCTCGCTCAACATTTACGAGCGCGAGTTCTTCGCGCTGCTCGGCCCATCGGGCTGCGGCAAGACCACGCTGATGCGGATGGTGGCCGGCTTCGAGGAGCCGACCAGCGGCGAGGTCTTCCTTGACGGGCAGAATTTGGCCGGCGTGCCGCCCTACCGGCGACCGACCAACATGATGTTCCAGTCCTATGCGCTTTTCCCGCACATGACCGTCGAGGCCAACATCGCTTTCGGCCTCAAGCAGGACGGCATGCCGGCCCCTCAGATCGCCGAGCGCGTTGCCGCGATGCTGAAGCTGGTCAAGCTGCAGCCCTTCGCCAAGCGCAAGCCGCACCAGCTTTCGGGCGGCCAGCGGCAGCGCGTGGCGCTCGCCCGCTCGCTCGCCAAGAAGCCGAAGGTGCTGCTGCTGGACGAGCCGCTCGGCGCGCTGGACAAGAAGCTCCGCGAAGAGACGCAGTTCGAGCTCACCGACCTGCAGATGGACCTCGGCCTCACCTTCGTCATCGTCACTCACGACCAGGAAGAGGCGATGACGCTGGCCGACCGCATCGCGGTCATGGATCACGGCCGCATCGTGCAGATCGGCACGCCGGCGGAGATCTACGAGCAGCCTAACTCCCGCTACGTCGCCGACTTCATCGGCAACATCAACCTGATCGAGGCCCGCGTCGTCACCAACGTCGGCGGCCAGGTGCGCATGGATGCCACCGGCACCGGCGCCATCGTCGATGCCGTGCAGGACATGCAGGCCTCAGCCGGCGATACGGTCTGGTTCGCGATCCGGCCGGAGAAAATCTCCGTCACCCACGATCCACCCGCCCACACTGGCGTCAACGCCATTGAGGGCGAGGTGTGGGATATCGGCTACCTCGGCGACATCTCCGTCTATCATGTCCGCCTGCCGACCGGCGCTACCGTGAAGGCGACCATTGCCAATCGCTCGCGCATCGTCGAGCGGCCGATCACCTGGAACGACAAGGTCTGGCTGTCTTGGGGCCACGACGCCGGCGTGGTACTGACCAGCTAGGGTCCGGAGGTGGATGTCATTCCCGCGAAAGCGGGGACCCGGTAAGCGACGCCCTGCTGGCGTGCACTGGATGCCCGACCGGCCGTAACTTCGTGCCTGCACGTCTAACGCCGCTCCAACGCCGTTTCGTTCGCACAGAAGTGGCGCTTGCCGCTCGTCGCCTTGGGGACGCGCTCCGCCTCGCTGAGGTCGATCCTCCAGCCGTCGCCGAGCGCCTCGTGCAGATGGCCGAGGACAGCATTCCGCCCTCCCGGCATGCTTGCCGAAGGCTCGTACCTCAACACCGCGGTCCCCAGTGCGGTCTGGACGAGCTGCCATGCCTCGTGGCCAAGCGTCTCGCAGATCCATACCCGGTCGATCGGCGGCATGCGCGCGGAGCCGTCCGCGTAGTGGAACATATGTTCGCGCCGCCCAGCGAAGCGCTCGATCGTCGGCAGGCTCCGCCCGCAAGGGCACGGGCCGCCGTTGACCACGAAGTCGCCGCTCCGGTAGCGGACGAGAGGCATGGCGTAGTTGTAGAAAGGCGTCACCGTCACTTCGCCGATTTCACCCGGCGCCACTGGGCGGCCGTCGGGATCCAGGACCTCCGCCAGCACGCGCTCGCTCTGGATGTGATAGAGGCCGCTCTCCGCGCACTGGATCGCGATCGGTCCCGCCTCGGAGGAGGTGAGAATGTCTGCGACGCGTGCGGCAAACGTCTCCTCCGCCGCGTG
>CAZXKZ010000026.1:0-20538 GCA_964641825.1 uncultured Bauldia sp. | reverse complement strand
ATCTCAACAAGGCGCTTGGCGATCAGCGGACGGGCGATCGAGGTGCCGAGCAGGTAGACGCCCTCGTAAAGGGCGTTCATCCGGAACATCGGGAAGACGAAATCGCGGACGAACTCCTCGCGGAGATCCTCGATGAATATCTCGCGGATGCCGAGAAGCTCGGCCTTCTTGCGCGCCGGCTCCAGCTCCTCGCCCTGGCCGAGGTCGGCGGTGAAGGTGACCACCTCGGCGCCGTAGTAGTTCTGGAGCCACTTCAGGATGATCGAGGTGTCGAGGCCGCCCGAGTAGGCAAGCACGACCTTTTTCACGTCCGGCATTCAGCGCTCCAGCGGCGGAAATCCAACGGCCCGCGGCTTATAGGACGGCGTGGAGCAGGCCGGCAAGTTGCGGCTCTCCGCCGCCGGTTGCGACCCTAGCCCTTCCGGCGGAGCATCCGGCCGAGGTGGCCGAGGCCGTCTTCCAGATGCCGGTTGGTCAGCGCCTCGGGCGGGTTCACGTAGAGTAGGCGATAGACCGCTGCGATGATCATCAGCGTCAGCCCCCACGACAGGACGACATCGGAGAGGAAGTGCCCGCCGAAGGCGATGCGGTTCAGCGACAGCGCCAGCGCATAGATGCCGGTCACCACGAACGTCGGCAGCCGCCATTCGCGCGGCACGACCAGCGCCAGCGCCATGATCCACATGGCCGACGATGCCTCGCCCGAGACGAACGAGCAGTTGCGCGTGCAGTAGTCGCTCATCTCCCAGACGCCGGTGAAGGAAGCGTCGCCGCCGAACGCGCTGATCTGCGCCGGGCGCGGGCGGCCCCAGTTGTTCTTGAGGATGAGGTTGACGACCAGCCCCGGTCCGAGGGCGAGCGTCAGGGCGAGAAACAGGGAATCGCGCGGGGGAACGAGGCTCGGTCGGTCGGGCCGGGCGAGCTTGATGATGACGCTGCCAATGACCGCCGCCGATACCGCGATGAGGACGAGGTCGCTCGACCGGCGGAGCGCCCGCAGCCATCCGTTGTCGGCGAGTGCGAAGCCGGTTTCCGGATCGTAGAAAAGGCGGCTGAACCAGAGGTCGAGGTCGGGCCAGACCAGAAACACCGCGGTCGCGGCCAGCACGATGAAAGCGCCCGCGGTCAGCGGGTCGGCGAGGCGCTGCGAGGAGGCGCGGAGGAGGTCGATCATGCCGCCTCCTTACCGGCGCACGGCCGTCCGGTCACGCCGGCAGGCGCCGGTCACGCGGGCGATGTCGGCCGCGCCGGCGGGTCGCCGAGGCCGGCGAGCTTTCCCGCGATCAGCCAGTAGACCGCGCCGCCGACGAACCCCGCGGCGACGCAGATGAGACGAAGATGGTCCGCAAACTCAAGTCCGTCGAAGGCCATCGTCGTCTCGGCGGCGAGCAGGCCGATGGCGCCGCCGGCGGCGAGGTAGAAGACGACCGAGCGCCAGCCGAGCGTCTCGGCAACGACGACGGCAATCAGCGCCGGCACGAACGAGATCATGCCGCCGTAGAGCGTGATGGCGATCGACATGCCAAGCGCAATCGGCGCGGTGTTCTCATCAAGCTGGCCGGAGAACAATGCAAGCGTCATGGTCGCAGCAGCCGCCATGAGCGCCAGCACGTAGGCAAGCGGCGCGAGGAGCAGGAGGCGGAGGAAGGTCGTCATCCCGCGATCATCGCTTCCAGCGCCATGCGCTCGCGGATCTTCATGCGCTCGCTCTCGCTCTTGAGCTGCCCACAGGCCGCCAGGATGTCGCGGCCGCGCGGCGTGCGGATCGGCGAGGCGTAGCCGGCCCGGTTGACGATGTCGGCGAACGTCTCGATCTGCTGCCAGTCCGAGCATTCGTAGGCCGAGCCCGGCCACGGGTTGAACGGGATCAGGTTGATCTTGGCGGGGATGCCGGCGAGCAGCCGCACGAGCTCGCGCGCGTCGGCGGGCGAGTCGTTGATGCCCTTCAGCATCACGTACTCGAAGGTGATGCGGCGTGCGTTGGACAGGCCGGGGTAGGCACGGCAGGCGGCGAGCAGATCCGCGATCGGATACTTCCTGTTGAGCGGCACGAGAACATCGCGCAGATCGTCGCGGACGGCGTGAAGCGAGATCGCCAGCATCACGCCTATCTCCTCGCCGGCGCGCGGGATCATGGGAACCACGCCGGACGTGGACAGCGTGATGCGGCGCCGGGACAGGCCGATGCCGTCGCCGTCGGCGGCGATGAGCAAGGCGTCGCGCACGTTGTCGAAATTGTAGAGCGGCTCGCCCATCCCCATCATCACGACGTTCGAGACAAGCCGGCCGGTCGCAGGAACGGCCGCATCCTCTGTCGGCGCCTGTTTCGGGTAATCGCCGAGCCGATCGCGCGCGAGCAGGATCTGGCCGACGATCTCCTCGGCGGTGAGGTTGCGGACCATCTTCTGCGTGCCGGTGTGGCAGAACGAGCAGGAAAGCGTGCAGCCGACCTGGCTCGAAACGCAGAGCGTGCCGCGGCCTTCCTCCGGTATGTAGACGGTCTCGACCTCGACGGGCCTTCCGGCGCCGCGTGGTGGCAGGCGCAGCAGCCATTTGCGCGTGCCGTCCGACGAGACCTGCTCGGTGACGATCTCCGGCCGGGTGAGGGCGAACGACTGTGCCAACGCCGCGCGGAGGTCCTTCGATATGTTGGTCATGGCGGCGAAGTCGGTCACGCCGCGCACGTAGATCCAGTGCCAGAGCTGGCCGAGCCGCATCCGCACCTGCCGTTCGGGAATACCGGCCGCGGTCAGGGCCGCGGCCATCTCGGCGCGCGACATGCCGACGAGCGAGGGCTTGTCGGACAGGGCAGGAGCGGTGGTGGCGATCGGAGACACGGCCGGGCCTATATAGCGCGCCCGGCGCCCCGGGGTCAGTCCCGACGTGCGCCCGCTACGGGCAGGCTTCGGCGACCTTGTTCAGCGCCGCCGTCACGCCGGACAGCGAATAGGTGTCGGTGACGACCGTGCGCCGTGGGCTCGATGTGGCGACCACGGTCATGCGCGTGCCTTGTTTCATGGCCTCGACCAGTTGGGCTTCCTGCTCAGGCACGGCCCATGCCGTGTCGGGTTGGCTCGAATCGAGGAACATCCTGAACTTGGTGCCGTCGATGTCGACGGTCACGTCGGCGGTGGTCAGGATCGTGAAGCCAACGACCACGCTCGCTTCGTTGCGGATGCCCTGGGCCGGCACCGAGGTGACTTGGAAGAAGGCCGGGTCGCGGCCGCTCACGCTCTGCGAATACTGCGATTCCGTCGGTTGGGAGGCGACGAAGCAGATCTTGTCGCCGGGGGCCGTGGAGGAAAAGGCGTTCCAGTTGCGAAACACCCCGATGTTCTCCGCCGAGGACTGGGCCACGGCCGAACCTGCGACGCCGACGGCTGCGACGGCAAAAATCGCGAGAATCGCTTGCTTCATTCTTCCTTCGCGCCGGCCGCAAAAAGACACCGCCGGTCCCCGTTACCAGATGGACTTGCTGCTCGACTTTCACCGATCAGCGTTATTATTTCGCTAACCGTAGCCTGACAATGCGGAAGCTGCCGCCCCAACCCCGCTGGCCGCCGGCTATTTGAGGGCGAAAATCGACGTTTTTGTGAACTGGAAGGGGCCGGGTGTCCCGGAACGCCCCGGATCAGGCCTCGTCGGCGAGCGCCTTGCGGGCGGCTTCGCGGTGGGCCGGCGTGATGTGGGCGCGCACCATGGCGATAGTCGCCACCAGCACCGTGATGTCGTCCGAGAAGCCGATGCCGGCCAGGATATCGGGCAGGGCATCGAAGGGCAGGATGAAGTAGGCGAGTGCCGCCAGAAGGGTCGCGCGAACCCGGTGGGGCGTGGCGGGATCGAGGGCGCAGTAGTACGCGGCGACGAGGTCATCGGCGAAAGGCACGTAGCGGGCGGCCCTCCGGAACGTCGCCCAGAACTTCCGTTTGACCCTTTCGGACCGCCTGGCCTCGTCCTCGGTCGCCAGAATCTCGGGGCCGAGGATCTCGCCGTTAAGAATCTTGCCCAATGACACCTCCGTCCTATGCGGGCACAAAGATGGCCCGCCTCGCCCCGCTCTGCAAGGAGTCAGCCGCCAGCGATCCTGTCCATGGCCTCGGCCAGCCTGATGTCGCGCCCGGTCAGGCCGCCAGCCTCATGGGTGGTGAGCACGACCGAGACGGTCTTGTAGACGTTCGACCACTCCGGATGATGGTTCATCTTCTCGGCCACGAGGGCGGCACGCGCCATGAAACCGAAGGCTTCGCTGAAGTCGGCGAAGGTGAACGTGCGCTGGATAGCGTCCCTGCCGGGGACCTCGCTCCAGCCCTTCAGCCCGGCAAGCGCCGAGGCGCGGTCACCACCGACGAGTTTCTCGACCATACCATCCTCCGTCAGGCCGCTACGCGGTCGAGGCCGTAGGCCTCCTCGACGACATAGGGCCCACCGCCGACCGAGTCCCGCGCCGAGAAGAGCACGAAGCGGTCGACGTGGAAGGGCCCGGCCATGAAGCCGCCGCGGAGCGACAGGTAGTCGGCGATGTCGCGGCTGTTGCCGTTCCGCAGCCGCGCCAGGGTGACGTGCGGCGTGTACTTCCGGCCCTCCGGCGGAAGCCCGATCCGCTGCATGATGCGCTCGTGTTCCGCCTGCAGTTCCATGAGGGCCGGCGAGGTCTCGACCGTGGCGACAACCGCGTGCTGCTTGCGCGTTCCGAGGGCGCCGAGCCCGGTGATGCGCAGCGAGAAGGGCCGGCGGTGGACCCGCGACAGGCCTTCGGCGACGGCTTCGGCGGCGACCATGTCCACGTCGCCGATGAAGCGCAGCGTCACGTGATAGTTATCGCGGTCGATCCAGCGGGCGCCCGACAGTCCGCCACGCAGGAAAGCCAGCCGGTCAGCGACCTCCGGGGGAATTTCGACGCCGGTGAACAGACGCGGCATGGCGGTCCCTCCATCGCTGATAACGACAGAATCTCGGTTTCGGTGGGCTGCTGTAAAGGGGGTGTTTGCCTTTTTCCGGCTTTGTGACTCTCGCGTACCGCCGGCTTCCGGGCTTGTTTGGCCGCCCGCGGCACTCCATATTGCGCGCAAGTGCGTCAAGTAACGGGCCAAGTCCCGTCAAAGGAGAGAGGACTAGACCTATGGCGAACTACGAGAATCAGCCGCGCTACGGGGGTGCCGTTGCGCGCGGCGGCGTAGATACCGCAGTCGATGAGGGCCTGCGGGCCCACATGCTGCGCGTCTACAACTACATGACGATTGGCTTGGTGATCACCGGCCTGACAGCGTTCGGCACTTTCTCGCTGGCGTTCCAGGAGGTGGGCGGACAGCTCGCCTACACCGCGCTCGGTCAGGCCCTGTTCGGCAGCCCGCTCATGTGGGTCATCGTCCTGGCTCCGCTGGCGATGGTGTTCTTCCTGAGCTTCCGCATCGGCTCGATGAGTGTCGGCGCGGCGCAGGCGACGTTCTGGATCTACGCGGCACTCCTCGGGGTCTCGCTGTCGATCATCTTCGCGGCCTACACCGCCGCGAGCATCACGCAGGTGTTCTTCATCGCGGCCGCCACCTTCGGCGCGATGAGCCTGTGGGGTTACACCACCAAGCGTGACCTCACCGGGATGGGCTCGTTCCTGTTCATGGGCCTCATCGGTGTCATCCTGGCGTCGATCGTGAACATCTTCCTCGGGTCGTCGGCGCTCGGCTTCGCGATCTCGATCATCGGCGTGCTCGTGTTTACCGGCCTCACCGCCTACGACACGCAGAAGATCAAGGAGATGTACTACGTCGGCGACGACGGCACGGTGGCAGGCCGGAAGGCGATTATGGGCGCACTGTCGCTCTACCTCGACTTCATCAACCTGTTCCTGATGCTGCTGCGCCTGTTCGGTCAGAGCCGCAACTAGACGTTTACCGCTCAGGGTGCATTCAGAGGGCGCGGCTTCGGCCGCGCCCTTTTTTTCGGGAGTGCGATGAGCGACACCATCACCCGGCCGGCCACGCGCGCGGACATTCCGGCCATCACAGAGATTTACGCGGAGTCCGTCATCAACGCGACGGCGAGCTTCGAGATGGTGCCGCCCGACGAGAAGGAGATGGCGCGACGCTTCAAGGAGCTGACCGCGCAAGGCTATCCGTTCCTGGTGGCGGAGGGCGGCGGTGCAGAGCGCCGCATCCTCGGCTACGGCTACGCCGGGCCCTACCGGCCGCGGCCCGCCTACCGCAATACGGTGGAGGATTCGATCTACCTCGCCACCGACGCGCGCGGCAAAGGCATAGGCGGCGTGCTCCTCCGCTCGATCATAGACACCTGCGCAGCTATGGATTTCCGCCAGATGGTCGCTATCATCGCCGACCCCGACCACAACGAGGCCTCGATCAGGCTTCACCGGGCGGCCGGGTTCGCCGAGGTGGGGAGGTTGACGGACGTCGGCTACAAGCACGGCCGCTGGCTGGACAGCATCCTCATGCAGCGCCCGATCGGGCCGGGCTCCGAAGTCCCGCCGGGCTAGGTCAGGCGACGACCAGCCGCAGCGGCTTGTCGATGACCCTCAGCACGTTCTGCAGGTCGTGGCCGCGCTTCAGGATGGCGCCGGTGGCCGCGATCAGCGAATAGGCACCCTGCCGGCGGGCGAGCTTGGGCTGCTTGACGATGCGGTAGAGCGGAATTTCGGACGACCGCCGAAAGATGGAGAACACCGCCTGCTCGCGCAGGTGGTCGATGGCGTAGTCGCGCCACTCACCTTCGGCGACGCGGCGACCGTACACTTCCAGGATCTTGTTGAGTTCGGTGCGATTGAAACTGATGGGGGCGGAGGACGGTTCGCGGTGGGCGGCCAGGGCGATCAGCGTCGCCCGGCCGCCGGAGGGCTCTTTGTCATCCGCCTCGGCCATCGGCTGATCCTCCGTTCATCCAACCGTCATGATTGCGCCGTTCGGCCGGAGAGGCAAGGGCGGCTCCACCGCGATGCACACGCCTTCGGCATCGGCTCATTGAACGCGGGTAAATTCCACGATTTCGCCGTCATTCGGCCCTTGCGAAGCCACCTTGGACAACGAGTCTCCGATCGTTGCCTCAGGTTCGGTTCGGCGGAGATCACGGTTGTTTCTCAGCCCCCCAGCCCCCCGGGGTTTTCGTTGAACCGGATCGTTCCTGCGTAACGGTTCAGTCCAGAGGCAGCAGTTGGCCGGCGTCTGAAAGGACGTCGGCCAAATTTCTTTTTGGGGACTCGCCCGCAGGAGCGAGCGCCGTCTCAGACGGTCGCTTCGTACGCCCGCTCGAGCATCTTGCGGCACTCCTCCGCCTGGAGGCGTGCGTTCGCGTCGACGCATTGCTCGGCGATGTCGCGGAGGTCGCGGATCGCAGCGTCGACAGCAGTGAGGAGATCGATTTCCGGATCCTCGTCCATGTCGCGGACCCGGAGGGGGAACTGAATGATTCTGGCCATGGTTACGCGCCCTGCCGACGAATCAGTACATGTCGGTAAGGCCTATTGGGCCATCAAAACGGTTATTGCGCGGTTACGCGCCCGAGGCCCGCGCGATTTTACCAGCCGGCCTTGATGGCGGCGGCGCCGAGGATCGGACCGGGAAGGCCGCTCTCCGTCTCGGCCTGCAGCAGCACGGCGCAACTTCCCACCTTGGCGTGCTTGATCTCGCTCCGCGGCAGGTCGACCGACATCGGCTCGCCCTTCCACATGGCGATCGGGCGGAGCTTGCGGACGACGTTCGAGTAGGTGATCGTCTTGCCAGAATTCTCGCCGCGCTCGATCGGCACGCTCACGGAGCGGTCGTACATCACCAGCCAGAGCGTGGCGTGCGGCAGGTCGGGCACGGCCGTCTCGCCGATGGTGACGGACAGGGAATCGCCGGTGACGGCGAGGGTGACCGGAACCGAAAGGCCGTTGGCGCTGTCGGCAAGCGCCGCGTCGATCGCCCCGCGGTTCGATCCGACCACGTGCGTCCTGCCGCCGATAACGACCTGCGGCGTGTAAATCTGGCCGTCGCCGCGGGCGAGGGAATAGTTGCGCTGGCGCTCGGTGTTGTCGTGGCTGGCCAGCGTGTCCTTCCAGCCGAGCATGTCCCAGTAGTCGACGTTGAACGACAGCGCGAGCACGTCGTCGCGGTCGGCGTACTCGGCGAGCAGCGCATCGGCGGGCGGGCACGAGGAGCAGCCTTGGCTGGTGAAGAGCTCGATGACCGATCGCGTCTCGGCCGCCGCGGGCAAACCTGCAAGCAGGGTGCCGAAAGCCATCGCTGCCAGGCTGCGCACAAGACCCAAGGATTGCGTCCGGGTTGAAGCGTGCGCCGCGCGGCGCACCGGTCGGGAAAGGCTAGGCCCGCGGCGCCTCAAGTTCGAGTCACGTTCGGGTGAGACGACAGGCACACGCAAGGACCCGCTCAGGCCGCCAGTTGGCGAAGCACGTACTGGAGAATGCCGCCGTTCCGGAAATACTCAAGCTCGTCGAAAGTATCGATGCGGCTGGTCAGCGGCACCTTGATCGAGGTGCCGTCGGGCCGCAGGATATCGGCCTCGAGGATTTGCCGCGGCTCGAGGTCCTCGGCCAGCCCCACGATGGAGACGATCTCGGCGCCGGTCAGGCCAAGCGACTGCCAGGTCGTGCCCTCGTCGAATACCAGGGGCAGCACGCCCATGCCGACGAGGTTGGAGCGGTGGATGCGCTCGAAGCTCTCTGCGATCACCGCGCGCACGCCGAGGAGGACGGTGCCCTTGGCCGCCCAGTCGCGCGACGATCCGGTGCCGTATTCCTTGCCGGCGAAGATGACCAGCGGCACGTCCTCCGCCTTGTAGCGCATCGCCGCGTCGTAGATCGACATGCGCTCGCCGGACGGATAGTGCACCGTCACGCCACCCTCGACGTTCGGCACCATCTGGTTCCTGATGCGGATGTTGGCAAAGGTGCCGCGCATCATCACTTCGTGGTTGCCGCGCCGCGAGCCGTAGGAGTTAAAATCCTGCGGTCGCACCTGGTACGACATCAGGTAGGTGCCGGCGGGGCCGTCGCGCTTGATCGAGCCGGCAGGCGAGATGTGGTCCGTGGTGATCGAGTCGCCGAACAGACCGAGGATGCGCGCGTTGACGATGTCCTTCACCGGCTCCGGCGTCTTGGTCATGCCCACGAAGTAGGGCGGGTTCTGCACGTACGTCGAGGATGGCGACCAGCGGTAGGTCTGCCCGCCGCCGGCGTCGATCTTCTGCCAGTGTTCGTCGCCCTTGAAGACATCCGCATAGCGGGTGCGGAAAAGCTCCTCGGTGATCGTCTTGCGCATGAGATCGGAGATCTCGGTCGGCGAGGGCCAGATGTCGCTGAGGTACACTGGCTTGCCCGACGGATCGTCGCCCAGCGGCTCCGTCGCCAGGTTCTTCCGCATCGTGCCGGCGATGGCATAGGCCACGACCAGCGGCGGCGAGGCGAGATAGTTCGCCCGCGTCTCCGGGTTGATGCGGCCCTCGAAGTTGCGGTTGCCGGAAAGCACCGACGCCACCACCAGGTCCTTCTCGTTGATCGATTCCGAGATTTCCTCGGGCAGCGGGCCGGAGTTGCCGATGCAGGTCGTGCAGCCGTAGCCGACGAGGTTGAAGCCGAGCGCGTCGAGGTCGTCCTGCAGGTCGGCGCGGGCGAGGTAGTCGGTGACCACCTGCGATCCGGGCGCAAGCGAGGTCTTCACCCATGGCTTGGTCGACAGGCCTTTCTCGCGGGCGTTCCGTGCCAGAAGGCCGGCACCGATGAGCACGCTCGGGTTGGAGGTGTTGGTGCAGGACGTGATCGCCGCGATCACCACGCTGCCGTCGTTGAGGGCGTAGTCCTTGCCCGGCACCGGCGAGGTGCGCAGGAGCTTCGGGATCGAACCTCCGCCCTCGGCGTCCATGTCGGAGGCCGCATCGGAGCCGTTGACATCGCGCATCTTGGCGAGCGCGAGGTCGAAGGCGGAGTCTGCGGTCGCCAGCGGCACGCGGTCCTGAGGTCGGCGCGGGCCGGCGAGCGAGGGCACCACTTCGCCGAGATCGAGCTGCAGCGTGTCGGTGAAATAGGGGTCGGGCGTCTCGTCCGTGCGGAACAGGCCCTGCGCCTTGGCGTAGGCTTCCACCAGCGCGATGCGCGCCGGGTCGCGACCGGTCGCCTTGAGATACTGGAGCGTGTCCTTGTCGATCGGGAAGAAGCCGCAGGTGGCGCCATACTCCGGCGCCATGTTGGCGATCGTCGCCTTGTCTTCCAGCGAAAGGTGCGAGAGGCCGGCGCCGAAGAACTCCACGAAGCGGCCGACGACGCCCTTCTTGCGCAGCATCTCGGTGACGGTGAGCACGAGATCGGTGGCGGTGACGCCTTCCTTGAGCTTGCCGGTGAAGCGAAAGCCGACGACTTCGGGGATGAGCATCGAGATCGGCTGGCCGAGCATGGCCGCCTCCGCCTCGATGCCGCCAACGCCCCAGCCGAGGACGGACAGCCCGTTTACCATCGTGGTGTGGCTGTCGGTGCCGACGAGCGTGTCGGGATAGGCCAGCGTGCGGCCGTCCTCCTTCGAGGTCCACACCGTCTGCGCGAGGTATTCGAGGTTGACCTGGTGGCAGATGCCGGTTCCGGGCGGGACGACGCGGAAATTGTCGAAGGCCGATTGTCCCCAGCGCAGGAACTGGTAGCGCTCGCCGTTGCGCTCGTACTCCATCTCGACGTTGCGGGCGAAGGCGGTCGGGCCGCCGAAGAAATCGACCATCACCGAGTGGTCGATGACGAGATCGACTGGCACCAGCGGGTTGATCTTCGCCGGATCGCCGCCGAGTGCCACCATAGCGTCGCGCATGGCGGCTAGGTCGACGACCGCCGGCACGCCGGTGAAGTCCTGCATCAGCACGCGCGCCGGGCGGAAGGCTATCTCGCGGTCGCTCTTGCGCGTCACCAGCCAGGCAGCCATCGCGCGTATGTCGTCGGCGGATACGGTGCGGTCGTCCTCGTGGCGAAGCAGGTTTTCGAGGAGCACCTTCAGCGAAAAGGGCAGGCTGGCGATGCCCGGCAGGCCGTTCCGTTCGGCGGCGGCGAGGTCGAAGTAGTCGTATTCGGCGTCGCCGACCGTGAGGGTCTGCCGTGATTTGAAGCTGTCGAGCGACGAGGTCACGAGGGAATCCTTCTCCGCGGTTGGAGGTCGCCGGACGCGGGTATTCGAAGCGCCGCGGGGGCGCGAGGCGGCATGCGACGGGGTCAGTTTGTTGGCCTTATAATCTGCATCGCCCGGCCATGCCAGCCGAACAAGAGTCGCGCTTTACACGAAGGGCGGCTATGGCAATCCCGCATGATCGTTTTAACAACCCCGCCGTGCGGATCAGGCCCTCGATGCGGCTGATCGCAGAGGGACTTGCCGTCACGCGTGGCGGGCGGCCGGTGTTTGCGGGGCTGTCGTTCACGCTTGCCGACGGCGGCCTCCTTGCCGTCACCGGCCCCAATGGCGCGGGCAAATCGACGCTCCTCCGCGTCGTCGCAGGGCTGCTCCGGGCCGAGGCGGGCACGATCGTGCTGGAACCGGCCGATGACGTCGGCGTGCGGGGGGCCGTTCACTATCTCGGCCATGGCGATGCTCTGAAGCCGTCGCTCACCGTCCACGACAATCTCGCTTTCTGGTCGGAGGTGTGGGGTGGTGGCGACGTGCCGGCGGCGCTCGACGCCGTCGGGCTCGGCCATCTCGCCGGGCTCCCCGCTGGCATCCTCTCCGCCGGCCAGCGGCGGCGCGTTGCGATCGCGCGGCTCCTGCTCGTCCAGCGGCCGGTCTGGCTCCTCGACGAGCCGGCCACCGCGCTCGATGCGGCGGCCGAGGACGCACTCGGCCGGCTCATCGCCGGCCATGTCGCCGGTGGCGGCATGGCGATCGTCGCAACCCACCGCGATCTGCCGGTGCCGCCGACGCAGACATTGAGGCTCGGCACGGCATGATGGCGTTCCTCGCCATCGCCGGGCAGGCGGCGCGCCTGTCGCTCAGAAGCGGCGGCGCCTTCGTCGGGCTGGTGTTCTATCTCGCCGTCATCGTGGTGGTGCCGTTCGCGGTCGGCCCCGACCTCATCCTGCTCGCGCGGATCGGGCCGGCCATCCTGTGGATCGGCGCGCTGCTGGCGACGCTCCTCGGGCTGGACAGGCTGTTCCGCGATGATCGCGACGACGGCTCGCTCGATCTGCTGCTGCTTTCGCCCCTGCCGCTCGAACTCGTCGTGCTGGCGAAGTGCGCAGGCGCGTGGCTTGCCGCCGGGCTGCCCTTGGTCATCGCCGCTCCGGTGCTGGGGCTTCTCCTCGGCATGGACCCGGCTCCGCTCGGGCAGACGGCGCTGTCGCTTCTCGTCGGCACGCCGGCGCTCATCCTCATCGGTGCGATCGGCGCGGCGCTGATGGCGGCGCTCGGTCGCGGAGGCCTGATCGTGGCGGTGCTGGTGTTGCCGTTCACCATTCCCGTTCTCATCTTCGGCGTCGCGGCGGCCGGCGCGGCCACGGTCTCGCCGCTCCTGGTGCTCATCGGCCTGACGCTGATCTCCGCGGTCGTCTCGCCGCTCGCCGCGGCGGCGGCGCTCAGGGGCGGGTTGGAATGAGGCGCGCCGCCGCGTTGCCGCCGGCGGAGGCGGACCCTACAACAACACCCTGATGGCCCTGATCGATCTCGCCAATCCGACCCGCTTCCTGGCCTTCTCCGGCAAGGTGCTGCCGTGGCTTGCGGCGGTCACGGCCGTCCTCCTCGCGGTCGGGCTCTACCTCGCTCTCTTCGTCGCGCCGCCGGACTACCAGCAGGGCGACTCGGTCAGGATCATGTTCATCCACGTGCCGTCGGCGTGGCTGTCGATGGCGGGATACGCGGTGATGGCGGTGGCGGCGCTCGGCACGCTCGTCTGGCGCCACCCACTCGCCGACGTGACACAGAAGGCGGCGGCGCCCATCGGGGCAGCCTTCACGTTCCTGGCGCTTCTCACCGGCTCGATCTGGGGCAAGCCCATGTGGGGCACGTGGTGGGTGTGGGATGCGCGGCTCACCTCGGAGCTCGTGCTGCTGCTGGTCTATCTCGGCCTGATCGCGCTGTGGCAGGCGGTCGAGGATCCCGGCAAGGCGGCGCGCGCCGCCGCCATCCTCACGCTGGTCGGCACCGTCAACCTGCCGATCATCAAGTTCTCGGTCGACTGGTGGAACACGCTGCATCAGCCGGCGAGCGTCTTCCGCCCGGGCGGCCCGACGATCGATCCCTCGCTGCTGATGCCGCTGTTCGTCATGGCGGCCGCGTTGTCTCTCCTCTATGTCGTGCTCCTGCTGATGGCGATGCGGAATGAGATCCTGCGCCGTCGCGTCCGCTCGCTGGAGCTCACGGCCGCGAGCTCCGACGCATGACCCACGCCGGCTTCATCGCCGCCGCCTATCTCGCGACCGTGGTCGTGCTCGCCGGCCTGTTCTTCTGGATCGTCGTCGACGGCCGCACGCAGCGGCGACGACTCGCCGACCTCGAAGCGCGCGGCATCCGCCGGCGCTCCGCCGGGAGCGCGCCATGACCGAGACCGGCGAAGCGAAGCCGCCGCGGAAGCTGAAGCTCGTCTACCTGTTGCCGCTCGGCTTTTTCCTCAGCCTCGCGCTTATCTTCCTGCTTCGCCTGGAGTCGGGCACCGATCCGGCAGCGATCCCCTCGGCGCTCGTCGGTGAGCCGGCGCCGCCCTTCGACCTGCCGCCGCTGGAAGGCTCCGGCGTCCCCGGCCTCGCGCGCGCCGATCTCGACGGCGTCGTCACCGTCGTCAACATCTTCGCATCGTGGTGCGGCCCCTGCCGGGTCGAGCACCCGCAGCTCGTTACGCTGGCGGAGGACGACCGCATCCGTGTGGTCGGCATCGACTACAAGGACCAGCCGGCGAACGCGCTCCGCTTCCTGGAGGAAGTCGGCAATCCGTTCGCGGCGATAGGCGTCGATACGCGCGGCCGCATCGCCATCGACTGGGGTGTCTACGGTGTGCCGGAAACCTTCGTCGTCGACCGCGACGGCATCATTCGCTTCAAGTTCATCGGTCCGCTCACGCCGGAGGCGGTGGCAGCGACCCTGATGCCGGTGATCGAGGAGGCGCTGTTGGAGGGATAGGGCTTTGGCGAAGGCTTGTATTTGCCTGCGAGTAAGCTAGCTTATTCAGCTAGATTGGAGAATGTCATGGAAATCGGCGCCTTCGAGGCCAAGAACAAGCTGTCGAGCCTGCTGGAGCGGGCCGAGCGGGGCGAGGAGATCGTCATTACCCGCCGCGGCAAGCCGGTCGCCCGGCTGGTACCCATGCAGGGTGTGGAAGAAATACCGGGACGAAGGCCGGCCGTGAGCCTTGTCCTCGATTCTTCGGCCGCTCTCGCGTGGTTTTATGAGGACGAGGTCGGGCCGGCGATCGAACAGGTCCAGAATCGGGTGGTGGCCGGCGGTGCGGTCGTTCCCGCAATCTGGCATCTCGAAACCGCCAACGGCCTTCAGATGAGCGTCCGTCGCGGTCGAATATCCGAGAGCCAGCGCGACGGCGCCCTGACTGAGCTTGCTTCGCTCTCTATCGTCGTCGATCAGGAGACAGCGCTTCGCGCCTGGTTGGAAACGCTGGCGCTGTCGACGAGATTTACCCTTACCGTCTACGACGCGGCCTACCTCGAGCTGGCGCAGCGCCGCGGCCTGCCGCTCGCGTCGCTCGACGGGGAGCTCCGTGCCGCAGGGCAGCGGCTCGGCGTCGAGCTGCTCGGCGTGTAACGGCTACTCCCGCCTGGCGTTGCGCTCCAGCATTCCGGCAGCGAGGAAGCTGGCGAGCCCCGCAGCCATGAGCGCCGGCAGCGTCAGGTGCGCCAGCCGGAGGCCGACGAAATCGGCAATGGCGCCGAGCACGGCCGGCGCGACGAGAATGGCGACGCCGAAGGCGAGGGTGAGCCGTGCCGCCGCCAGGTCGCGCGCTTCTCCGGCAGCGCCTACGGCGAGCGTCATGATCAGCGGGTACATCGGCGCAACGCCCAGGCCGAGCAGGACGATGCCGGCGATCGCGGCTCCCTGAAGGTCGACCGCCCAGTAGAGCACGAAGCCGGCAAGGCCGATTGCGAACGCGGAGAGCAGAATCATGCGCGGTGTCAGCATGCGGATGAGCACGCGAAGGGCGAGCCGCCCGGCAAGCATGCCCGCGAAGAAGCCGGCGGCCGCGGTCGCTGCGGCGGCCGGGGAGAAGCCGGCAACCCGCTCCAGGAATGCCGGCCCCCAGACCACCACCGAGAACTCCAGCGCGCAGGAGCTGGCGAGGAAGCACCAGTACGCCCAGAACGCGGCGGAAAGCGAACCCGCCACGTTCGTCGCCTTGGTGCTTGCCTCGGGGATTGCGGCGTTGCGGAACAGCGCGACGAGCGTGAAACCGATCGCCGCGCCGATGAGCACGGCATAGCGCCAGCCGAGTCCCTGCGCGATGAAGAAGCCGGACGCGAGCGGGCCAAGCAGTGCGAAGGCGTAGGCGAAGATCGCCTGTTCGGCATAGGCCTGATCGCGACGATCGCCGTGGAGATCGGCAAGCACGGCGGGCACGGTCGCCGGAATCAGGCCGCCCAGGAGGCCGAGCAGGAAGCAGCTCGCAATGCTCGCCCATGGTCCCGGCGACAGGCAAAGGAGCACCGCCGCCGCGGCCATGCCGCCGCCTCCGAGGGCGAGGGAGATGCGGCGGCCGAAGGAACGCGTGATGCGCTCTCCGAACAGGCCGGTGAGGACGACGCCGACCGCGATCGCCACCGAATGGAGGCTGACGACGCGATAGGTGAGCGCGAACTCCGTCTGGATGAACGGAACGACGTTCCCCTGGATATTGAACAGATAGATCTGCGTGCCGATCAGGAAGTAGCAGTACCAGGTGGCCGGGCCACGGATGAGCCGCCCCGCCATTGGTGTGTGCTCACTCGGCCTTTTCTTCCGCCAGCAAATAGCGGTTGATGAGCGGCATCTGCGCCATGGCGAACACGAACGTCAACGGCAGGATCGCGAACACCTTGAAGTTGACCCACATGTCGGTCGAAACCGTGCGCCAGACGATCTCGTTGAGGATGGCGAGGCCGAAGAAGAATAGCGCCCAGCGGAAGGTCAGCTTGCGCCAGCCTTCATCGTTCAGCTTGAAGACGGCGTCGAAGACGTAGCCGAGGAGCGATTTGCCGAAGGCGAGTCCGCCGAGAAGGATGCCGCCGAACAGCAGGTAGATGATCGTCGGCTTCAGCTTGATGAAGGTCTCGTCCTGCAGCCACAGCGTCATGCCGCCGAACACCACCACCACGATGGCGGTGACGAACGGCATCAGCGGCAGCTTGCGCGTCAGCGCGTAGGAGACGGCAAGCGCCACCAGCGTTGCGACGATGAACACCGCGGTGGCAAAGAACAGCGGGCCGCCGAGGCTCGCGATCGCCGGAAACAGGGCGGCGGCCTGCTCGCCGCGCGCGTTGGCGAGGAAGAACAGAAGCAGCGGCCCGATCTCGAGGGCCATCTTGAGCCACGGATTGAGCTTCTTCTCGGCGGCGGTGTGCGGCTCGTTGGGAGCGGATTCGAAGGTCATGACGCCATCCTAAAGGCCCACCAGCGCGCGCGCAAAATCGTCGGCGGAGAATGGCTCGAGGTCGTCGACGCCTTCGCCTACCCCGATGAAATGGACGGGTATCCGGTACTTCGAGGCGATGGCGACCAGGATGCCGCCGCGCGCCGTGCCGTCGAGCTTGGTCATCACCAGCCCGGTGACGCCGGCGCGCTTGCCGAAGATCTCGACCTGGCTGACGGCGTTCTGCCCGGTGGTCGCATCCAGTGTCAGCAGCACTGTGTGGGGTGCCGTCGGATCGACCTTGCGCATGACGCGGATGATCTTCTCCAGTTCCGCCATGAGGCCGTCCTTGTTCTGCAGGCGGCCGGCGGTGTCGACGATGAGTACGTCGGCGCTGCTCTCGCGGGCGCGCGTCAGGGCATCGAAGGCGAGGCCGGCGGCATCGGCGCCCTGCGCGCCGGAGATCACTTTGGCGCCGGTGCGCGTGCCCCAGATTTTCAGTTGCTCGATGGCTGCCGCCCGGAAGGTGTCGCCGGCGGCTAGCATCACCTTCAGCCCGCCGTCCGACAGCTTCGCCGCCAGCTTGCCGATGGTGGTGGTCTTGCCGGTGCCGTTGACGCCGACGACGAGGATGACGTGCGGCTTGCGGGCGGCATCGACGGCGAGCGGCATCGCCACCGGCGCCAGTGCCTTCGCGATCTCCGCGGCGAGCACGCCCCTGACCTCCTCGTCGCTGATCTCGCGGTCGTAGCGCGAGGTGCGCAGCGTCGCGACGATGGCAGCCGCCGTCGCCGGCCCGAGGTCGGCGCGGATGAGCGTGTCCTCCAGGTCGTCGAGCGCTTCCGCGTCGAGCTTCTTCCGGATGAGGATGGAGGCGATCCCCTCGGAAAGCGCGTTCGACGAGCGTGCCAGTCCGCTCTTCAGCCGCTGCAGCCACGACGGCTTCGGCATGGTCTCGGCCGGTGCATCCTGCTCCGCCGGCTTGGTGTCGCCGCCGAACATGCGTCCGAAGAAGCCCGACATCAGGCGGCCTCTGCCAGCGGCTCGGCGATGAGCGCGCGGCTCGTGCGCCCGGTGATGCGCGCCCTCACGATGGTTCCCGCACGCGCGCCGGAAATCTCGGCCGGCGTGAACTGTTCGGTCCGGCCGATGCCGCCGTTTTCCACCAGCAGCATCCGCGTCCCTCCCACCTCGCCGGTGAGGTGCGCGGCATAGGCGTCCGCGCCCTTCTCGCGCAGCCGTGCGGCACGTTCGCGGATGAGCGAGCCGTCGAGCTGCGGCATGCGCGCCGCCGGTGTGCCGGGCCGTGGCGAGAAGGGGAACACATGCAGGTGGGTCAGCCCGCAGTCGTCCACGAGCGCGAGCGAGGCGGCGAAATGATCGTCGGTCTCCGTCGGGAAGCCGGCGATGATGTCGGCGCCGAAGACGACGTCCGGCCGCAAGCGCCGGACCGTCTCGGTGAAGCGGATCGCGTCGGCGCGACCGTGGCGGCGCTTCATGCGCTTCAGGATGAGGTCGTGGCCGTGCTGGAGCGACAGGTGGAAGTGCGGCATCAGCCGCTCCTCCTCGGCGATGGCGCGCATCAGCGCGTCGTCCGCCTCGATCGAGTCGATGGAGGAAAGACGCAGCCGATGAAGCTCGGGGACATGGCGGAGGAGCGTGCGGACGAGCGTCCCCAGTGTCGGCCTGCCGGGCAGGTCGCCGCCGTAGGCGGTGATGTCGACGCCGGTCAGCACCACCTCGGCGAAGCCGCGCCCGGCGAGCGTGCGCACCTGTTCCGCCAGTACGCCCATCGGCACCGAGCGCGAATTGCCGCGGCCATAGGGGATGATGCAGAAGGTGCAGCGGTGGTCGCAGCCGTTCTGGACCTCGATGAACGCCCGCGTATGCCCGTCGAGGCCGGTGACGAGATGGCCGGCGGTCTCGCGCACCGACATGATGTCGTTGACCCGGATGCGCGGCGCGGCCTCCGTCCCGAAGTCGTATCCGCGCGCCGTCAACTTCTCGGCGTTGCCGAGAACGCGCGCCACCTCGGGCATGGCGGCGAAACTTGCTGGATCGATCTGCGCCGCGCAACCGGAGACGACGATCGGCCGCCGAGGGTTGTCGCGGTGCGCGCGCCGGATCGCCTGCCGTGCCTGCCGCGCAGCATCCGCCGTCACTGCACACGTGTTGACCAGCACCGCGTCACGTAGTCCGGCTTCCGCGGCCTTGGCCCGCATGACCTCGGACTCGACCGCGTTCAGCCGGCAGCCGAAGGTGATGATGTCGAGGCCCACCTACGCCGCGCCCCGGGTCGTGGCCTCCCAGCGGAGCGTGTCGGGATCGAGCGTGCCCTCGAACTCGAGCTCGACCGGGCCGGTCATCCAGACATGGCCGTCGTCGCGCCACTCGACAGTCAGCGGGCCGCCCGGCACGTTGACGGTGACGCGCCTGCCGACAAGCTCCTTGCGCATGGCGGCGACGGCGGAAGCGCAGGCCGCCGTGCCGCACGCTCTGGTCAGCCCGACGCCGCGCTCCCAGGTCTTTACCGTCATCGCATCGGGCGCGGTGACGTGGGCGAGCGAGATGTTGGCGCGCTCCGGGAATATCGGGTGATTTTCGAGCAGTGGCCCAAGGCGCTCGAGGTCGTAGGCCTCGACATCGTCCACCCAGAAGATCGCATGCGGGTTGCCCATGCTGGCGACGGAGGGCGAGTGCAGGATCGGCGCGTCGATGGGGCCGACCTGAAGCTCGATGGCGCGGGTGTCGTGGAACTCCTCGGCGAGCGGGATCTGGTCCCAACGGAAGCGCGGCGTCCCCATGTCGACGGTGATCGCCGTCGGCGTGCCGGTGTCGAAGGCGCGCAGGAAGCCGGCGTTGGTCTCGATCGAGGCGGTCTTCCTGCCGGTCTCGTCCATGAGGAGCCAGCCGACGCAGCGGGTGGCGTTGCCGCAGGCGTCGACCTCGCCGCCGTCGCGGTTGTGGATGCGCATGAAGGCGTCGGCGCCTCGGCCCGACCGCTCGATGGTGATCATCTGGTCGAAGCCGATGCTGTCGGGCTGGCCGAGCGCCATCACGGCGCTGCTGTCCAGGTGGACGGGCCGCTCGCGGGCGTCGAAGACGAGGAACTCGTTGCCGAGGCCGTTCATCTTGCGGAAGAGGATAGGGGCCGCCATGGGCGCCGTCCGGGCTTGGGTGAATTGCCGCCTATATGGCGGATCGGCGCCGATATTGCCAGAACTGCCCGTCATCGCTCCGTCGCGCGCCTGTCACCGGCGCTCGCCAGAATGCCCCCGTTCAACTCCGGACAAGTTCTGGCCTCTTCCGATCGGCCGGCGTGTTTTTGCGCCGGCCGTTCTCTTTCACGGTCCCTTCACCGTGTATTGAGTGCCGTGGCGTCCGGCCGTTGCATTCACGGGGCGCTCAACTGCAATTGAACGTCCTAAGTGAAACCCACCGCTATGGTGGCAACGTACCTTCAGGCGAAACCGGGCACCATCTTCGGGAGTTCGTCATGACGCGTTCATCCCCTTCTCGCCGCCGCTTTCTGCTGTCGTCTGCCGGCCTGGCAGCAATCGGTGCCGCAGCGTTCGGTCTTGCCCGCATGCCGTCGGTTTTTGCGGGCGGTACCATCGAAGGCAAGCCCGGCAAGGTGACCGTCGAGCATTTCGACGACGCCGGCAAAAGCCTTGGCGTGCGCACGGTCGACAAGATCGTCAAGACGGCGGACGAATGGCAGGCGCAACTGTCGGCCGCCGCTTTCTATGTCGCCCGGCAGGAGGGCACCGAGGCCGCCTTCACCGGCCCCTACCACGACAATCATGAAGCCGGCCTCTATCGCTGCGTCTGCTGCGACAACGCGCTGTTCACGAGCGACACAAAATACGATTCAGGCACAGGTTGGCCGAGCTTCTGGCAGCCGATCGCCAGCGGCAATGTCGTCGAGTTCAATGACACAAGCTTCGGCATGGTGCGAACCGCCGTATCGTGCGCGCTCTGCGATGCGCATCTCGGTCATGTCTTCGACGATGGTCCCGATCCGAC
>CAZXKZ010000025.1:2321-21806 GCA_964641825.1 uncultured Bauldia sp. | reverse complement strand
CGATCGGGAGCACCGCGCCGGTGATCGAGCGGGCGGCGTCGGAGCAGAGGAACAAGGCGAGTGCCGCCACTTCCTCGACCCTGACGAAATCCTTGGTCGGCTGCGCCGCCAGCATCACGTCGCGTTTCACCTGCTCGTGGGTCAGCCCGCGGGCCTTGGCGGTATCGGGAATCTGCCGCTCGACCAGCGGCGTCCAGACGTAACCCGGTGCGATGGCGTTGATGGTGATGCCCTGCGTGGCGACTTCCAGCGCGACGGTCTTGGTCAGTCCGGCGATGCCGTGCTTGGCAGCGACGTAGGCCGACTTGTAGGGCGAGGCGACGAGGGCATGCGCCGAGGCCGTATTGATGATGCGACCCCAGCCCTTTGCCTTCATTTTCGGCAGCGCGGCGCGGGTGGCATGGAAGGCCGCCGACAGGTTGATGGCGATGATCGCGTCCCATTTGTCGAGTGGGAACTCGTCGACGGGTGCGACGTGCTGAATGCCGGCATTGTTGCAGAGGATGTCGACGGCGCCGAACCGCTTCTCCGCGTCCGCCACCATGGCAGCGATCTCGGCGGGGATCGCCATGTTCGCAGAGGAGTAGGCGACCTCGACACCGTGCTCGGCGGCGAGCCCCGCCCTTGTTTTCTCGATTTCGGCTGCGTCACCGAAGCCGTTGATGACGAGGTTGGCGCCTTCGCGAGCCATGGCCGTGGCGAGCGCCAACCCGATGCCGGAGGTGGAGCCGGTGACCAGCGCGGTCTTTCCCTTGAGCACGGTGGCGATCTCCTGAACGCGGGAAGGAGGGAATGACGCCGGTTTGCGGCGCCGGTTGCAGGTTCAGGTGCAGGTTATATGCCCGGAAGCGGGCATTTCCATTGCGTCCTGCGAAGGGCTGGCCCGCACTGCCGGGTTGCTCCGGCTGCGGCTTCGCACTATCACCCCTGCGCTTTCCCCCGGGACATTGCCAGGCCGATGACGCGCCTCAAGGCCGACCTTGCCCTTTTGCTCGCCGCCGCGGTCTGGGGCAGCGGCTTCTATTTCCAGAAGATGGGGATGGAGCACATCGGGCCGGTCACGTTCGTGGCCGCGCGCGCGGTGGTCGCTTCGCTCATCCTCGTGCCGTTGGCGTTGTGGGAGACGCGGCAGGATTCGCCGCGGCTTCCACGGCGCTTCCTTCGTATCGGCATCGCCGGCGGGTTGGTGTTCTTCGTCGCCGGCATCGTGCACCAGATGGGCGTCGCCGGCACTAGCGTCACCAACGCCGGCTTCCTCACTGCGCTCTATGTCATCTTCACGCCGTTCCTCGGCTGGGTCGCGTTCCGCCGCTGGCCGGTGCCCTACGTCTGGCCGGCGGTGGCGCTCGCCCTTGCCGGCGTGTGGCTTCTCGGCGGCAGTGCCCTTTCAGGCTTCGCGCCAGGCGATTGGCTGATCGTGCTGTCGGCCGTGTTCTGGGCCGGGCAGATCGTGCTCATCAGCATGGCTGCCTCCCACGGGCGTCCGATCGCGCTAACCGCGATCCAGTTCGTCGTGGTCGCCGTGCTGGCGGCCGTCGCTGCCCCGCTCATGGAAGACATCGACCCGGCCGCGCTCCTCGCCGCTGCGCCCGATATCCTCTATGTCGGCGCGCTGTCGAGCGCGCTCACCTATACGCTGTTCGCCCTTGCGCTCCGCTACACCTCAGCCGGCGAGGGTGCGGTCCTGCTCAGCACCGAAACACTGTTTGCGGCGCTCATGGGCGCCATCTTCATGGGCGACCGGCTGACTGTGGCCGGTTGGTGCGGCGCGGGGCTCATGTTTGCGGCCACGCTGGTGGTCCACCTCGGCCCGGCGGTTCGGCACCGTCCCCTGCCGGCCGAACCTCCGGCATAGGCCGCCGTTTACCCCGCGGCACGGCATTTCCGCTATTTTCCCGGCCGGACCCTATATAATGGGGACGAGCTAGCGAACTCCCGCCCCAATCCTGTCAACGCCATGAGCGAAATCAGCCCAGTCCTGGAACACCGCGAGCACGACCACGGCGCATGCGAGCGCCAGGCGATCCGCCATGCCGAGGCGATCTCGCGGCGGGAGGGCCTGCGCTTCACCGAGCAGCGCCGGCGGGTGCTGGAGGCGCTGCTCGAGTCGCACGTGCCGGCCTCGGCCTACGATGTCATCGACCGAATCGCGTCCACCGGCAGGCGGCTCGCACCGATCTCGGTCTACCGCGCGCTCGATTTCCTCACCCGGCACAATTTTGCTCACCGTATCGAGTCGAAGAACGCTTACGTTGCCTGCGACCGTGGCGCGGATTGCGAGCCGGGCGCGACGCTGTTCCTCATTTGCGACAATTGTGGCGCCGCCGCCGAGGCTTCGTCCGAGGCGCTCGGCAACCTCGTCGGCGCCGAGACCGATGCGCGCGACTTCCTGCCGCGGCTACGCGTCCTCGAAGTGCGTGGGCTCTGCGCCCGCTGCCGCGCGGCTTAAAGCGTGCCGGCTGCGATGTCAGCGCCGATCCTCTCAGCCCCGCTGCCGCGCCGCGCGTCCGTGCCGGTCGCGGTCGGCGGCGTCATTGTCGGTGGCGACGCGCCCGTCGTCGTCCAGTCCATGACCAACACCGACACCGCGGACATAGACGCCACCGTTGCGCAGGTGGCGGCGCTGGCGCGCGCCGGCTCCGAGCTCGTGCGCATCACCGTCGACCGCGACGAGGCTGCTGCGGCAGTGCCGCATATCCGCGATCGCCTTCGTGCGAAGAACATCGACGTGCCGCTCATTGGCGATTTCCACTACATCGGCCACAAGCTGCTTGCCGAGCATCCGGCGTGTGCGGAGGCTCTCGACAAGTACCGCATCAATCCGGGCAACGTCGGTTTCGGCGAGAAGCGCGACCGTCAGTTCGCGCAGCTCATCGAATTCGCGATGCGATACGGAAAGCCGGTCCGCATCGGAGTCAACTGGGGCTCGCTCGATCAGGCGCTGCTCACGCGCCTTATGGACGATAACGCTCGCGCCGCGCAGCCGCTGTCAGCAGCGGAGGTCACGCGCGAGGCGATCGTGCAGTCGGCGCTCTTGTCGGCGGCGCATGCGGAGGAGCTCGGCCTGCCGCGTGCGCGCATCATCCTGTCGGCCAAGGTCAGCCAGGTGCAGGATCTCGTCGCGGTATACACCGCGCTTGCGCGCCGCTCCGATCACGCACTCCATCTCGGCCTCACGGAGGCCGGCATGGGGTCGAAGGGCATCGTCGCCTCGTCGGCCGCGCTCGGCATCCTGCTCGAGCAGGGCATCGGCGATACCATCCGCATCTCGCTCACGCCGGAGCCCGGCGGGGACCGCACGCGCGAGGTTACGGTCGCCCAGGAATTGTTGCAAACCATGGGTTTCCGCGCCTTTGTGCCGGTGGTGGCGGCGTGTCCCGGTTGCGGGCGGACGACCTCCACGGTGTTCCAGGAACTGGCCAAGCGCATAGAGACAGATCTGAGTGCGGCGATGCCGGTGTGGCGCGAGAAGTATCCGGGCGTGGAGCAGCTCAAGGTCGCGGTGATGGGCTGCATCGTCAACGGGCCGGGCGAGTCGAAGCACGCCGATATTGGCATCTCGCTGCCGGGCACCGGCGAGCAGCCTGCAGCGCCGGTGTTCATCGACGGAAAGAAAGCTGCGACGCTGCGCGGACCGACTCTCGCCGACGACTTCCGCGCGATGGTCGCTGACTACGTCGAGCGTCGCTTCGGACAGAAGACCGCCGACGCGGCGGAATAAGCGCGCGGGCGTTTCGCGCATCAATCGCGATACGACGCCCATGCATCGCATGCGCTGTACGCGACAAGATGCGGAACGCGCGCATGGAGAAAAGGAGAAGTCGATGCCAAGCAGCAAAACCAAATCGGATGCCGAAGCACGTTTCGCCAAGGCACAGAAGCGCGCCAGTGAAGCGGCGAAGGCGATGAGTGAGGCGGAAGCGGAGGCGCGGCGCATCGACGCGAACACGGCGCGGCTGCGTGCGCTGCGTCTGGCGCGTGACGCCGCCGAGGCCGCTGCCGTGGGTGCAGCTCCATCGAAGCGAAAAAACGTGCGCGGGAAAAAGTCTTCCAGCGCTAGCGCGGCGGCGAACACTGCCGAGATGAAAGCGCGCCGCCTTGCCGGCAACGCCGCCGACGCGATCCTCGGCAAGGCGCCGCACGGGCCCCGCAAACGGGCATCGAAATCGATTCCCGTCGAAGACCTCAATGCCTCTAACGACAAATAGTTAGCGCGCGTTTTTTCATCTCCGGATTAACCGCTTCGTCACCACTCTCTGGCTTACTCATGTGGCGGCGAAAACTGGTCAAGCGTATCGCCGCTTTCCCCCTTCACCGCCGATGGGCGGCACGCGCCGATCGCCTCTCGTGAGACCACGAGGGGCGATCCCGTGCGTCCGATTCTGGAACACGTCGTGTATCTCCGGCCGTGTGCCCGTGCGCTCGGTGCAACAGTGAATCCCGATCGCCACATGCGGTACGTGCGGGAGTGACTCCGGCGTGCAACACGCTGGCTTTCTCGAATGCGCAGGCGATGTTGCTAACGGCTTGGAAATGAAATCCGGACGGCGATTTCTCCCGGTGACGTGATTCCCGCGCATGGCGCTGTACCACCCGCGAAAATGATTCGCGGAAGGCTTGGCATCCTGATTCGCCGCCGGGCAGCCGCATCGGTCCTCACGGGCGTTCGGCCGCCCGTCTGTCTATCCTCGCTGTCGGCCTGATTCGGCCGAGGGACGGAAACCAGGGGCGCATATTCATGAACACGGGCTCGGCGATTGGCGATGTCATCGCCTTCTTCCTCGGCAACTTCACGCTCACCTTCCTGATTATCGGCCTGCTGTTCTCCGTGGTCGGCATCGCGCGGGCGCCCAAGCCGCTCGGCGAGGGCGTCGTGGTAGAGGAGCTGTTCCGCTGGTTCCTGTTCTGGTCGATCGGCGCCGCTTTCCTCTATAACGCGATCTTCCACGTCTTCTTCGGGGAGATGGCGGCGCGGTTCATCGGCTGGGCCGACAGCCCCTTCCAGGCCGAAGTGGGCTTCGCCTCGCTCGGCTTCGCGCTGGTCGGCTTCCTTGCCTTCCGCGGGGGGCGCGAGGTGCGGCTGGCAGCAGTCTTGGGGCCCGCAGCGTTCCTCTGGGGCGCCGCCGGCGGCCACATCTACCAGATGGTCACCCAACACAACTTCGCCCCCGGCAACGCCGGCATCATCTTCTGGACCGACATTCTCATCCCGCTTATCGGCTTCATCCTGTGGTGGCTGGGGCGCGGGCCGGCGAGGGGCTGAGCGGCGGATCGTTTTCTTCTCGATGAAAAAAGGGCTTCTTGTCACCCCTCGCGAAGCGAGGGCCCAGTAAATGACGCCGCCGTTTTGTATGTACTGGATCCTCGCGTGCGCAAGGATGACATCGGGCCCCAATCCGCTGGAATGAGCGGCCACCCGCGATAAGTCCTTGGGCTCGTCACGATCGCCTCCTATCCTTCCGGTCCATGAGCCCCCGTGTGGTCCTCACCGTCCTGGTCACGCTTGCCGTCGCGGCGGCGAGCCTCTGGAATCTCGTCTCCTTCCGGCTGGAGAATCTTGCGGATCCGGCGTGGCCGAAGGCCACAACGCTTGCCTGGTACGGGGCGTTTGCGGTCGTGCTGGCCGCGGCGGCGATGGCACTGTGGAGCAGGCGGTGGTGGAGCCTCGTGCCGGCGCTTGCCCTTGTGCTTGCGGCCGGCTTCCTGCCCCGCGCCGCCGATATGCTGGCAGTGCAGGAGGAAGAGGCCGTCGAGCAGGCCGAGGGCGCGGACGCGGAGATGCAGTTCCAGGCGGTGCTTCTGGCGCGCATGGACGACATCGAGGCGCGCCGCGAGGCCCGCAATCCGTGGACCGCGGAGGAGGCGTACATGTTCCTCGAGTTTGTCACCGCGGCCGATCTCTCGTGGCGCGACCTGCCCGATCACACTCCGGAGGCGATGGCGCTTCTCCGTGATGCGCTCGCCGCCGGTGTGCTTGATCCGAACGCGCTCACCACAGCCGCCCCCGTTGCGGATTCGCCGGCGGTGACGCTCACCCTCCGCTGGTACGACCGCGAGATTCGCCCGGGCTCGCCCGATGCGATCCCGCGACACGCGTGGGCGGTGCTGATGGCGCTCGTACAGGGCGGGGCCGACATCGCATCGGACGCCGCCGGTGACCTCCGCGCCGACCTGTCCAAGACGGCCGTCGAAAGCGGTCGCTTCGTCAGCCTCCGGTGGGGTGAGATTCCGCCGCCGGCCGAGCCTGTCGCGCCAGCGGGCGAACCCGTGGAGGAAGGCGCGGTGGATGCTGGCGCCGAATAGCGCCTGTGTGAGAAACAGTCCCCATCGACAGCCAAGATGAGGATTGAGCGATGAACGAGGCCAAAGACCTGGCAGCCGCACGACATACGCGTTTCCGTTTCATCGCCGAGTTCGGGACCAACATCCTGGTTGCGGTCCTGCTGGTCGGCTTCTCCCTCGTCATGGGAACGCTCGGCTACCATCATTATGCGCGCATGGCGTGGATCGATGCCTTCGCGAATGCAGCCATGATGGTGACATCCATGGGGCCGCTCGATCCGCTCAACGATCCGGCGGCGCGCATCTGGGGCGCCTGCTTCGCGCTCTATTCCGGCCTAGCGCTCGCTGCCACCACCGGCCTTATCATCGCGCCGATGGTCCATGCCTTCGTTGGGCGGCTGCACGTCCATCAAGACGAATAGTCAGGCGTCGCGATTCCCGGCGAAGCGGGCGGCCGCGGCCAGCCGCTCTCCCTGCGCTCCGAACGGCGCCATGAGGGCGCCGGCTTCGGCGACCGCCGTGTCGAGAAGCGCGCGGGCGGCCTCGACGCCGCGGCTGGCGACCAGCGTGGCCTTGCCGCGTCCGGCGTCCTTGGCCGTGGCCTTCCCGGCCTTCACCGCAATCCCGGTGGCGTCGATCAGGTCGTCGGCGAGCTGGAAGGCCAGCCCCACGGCGCTTCCAAAATCTGCGAGCCGCGCGCGCTTGTCGGCGCTCGCCCGCCCGAGGATCGCGCCGGCCTCGCAGGCGTAGCGGAACAGCGCACCGGTCTTCATGGCCTGCATGTGCCGGATCGCGTCGCCCGTCAGCGCCTGCTTCTCTGCGGAGAGGTCGAGCATCTGTCCGCCCGCCATGCCGCCGCCACCGGCGGCCGTGGCAAGCCCGGCCACGAGTTCGGCGCGTACGGTGGCGTCGCTGTCCGTTGCTGCGTCCGCCAGCACCCCGAAGGCGAGTGTCAGCAGAGCATCGCCAGCGAGGATCGCCGTCGCCTCGCCGAATGCCTTGTGCACCGTCGGCTGCCCCCGGCGCATGTCGTCGTCGTCCATGGCGGGGAGGTCGTCATGGACGAGGCTGTAGCAATGCACGCATTCGAGCGCGGCGGCAGCGCGGAGCACGCCCTCTCCCTTCATGCCGAAGACGCGCGCCGATTCGATCAGCAGGAAGGGTCGCATGCGCTTTCCCCCGGCAAGCGTGGCGTGGCGCATGGCGGCGACGAGCCGTTCCGGCGCTCCGCACTCCGCCTCGGCCGCGAGAAGACGGTCGAGCAGCGCCTCGGTCGCCGCCGTAGATGCCTTCAATTCGGCCAGAAAATCCCCGCTCATCGGCCTCGAATGATCGGAAAAGCCGCGTCCGGTCAAGGCGCGGATTTGCGCGCCGGCGCCGGGAGGACTATCGGAGGACCATGAGCGTAATTGCCGAGAGACCCTCTGCACGGCTTGGCACGCTCCGCCGCATCTGGCGGGTAGTGTGGCGTATTGCGCTGGCCCTTGCGCTGGTCCCCGTCGTGCTTGTCCCGGTCTATCGCTTCGTCGATCCCCTCTCGACGCTGATGATCTACGACCGGCTCACGGGCGTCTCGGTCCGGCGTGACTGGGTGCCACTTGACGCGATCGCGCCGTCGTTGCCCGCTGCGGCGCTCATGGCGGAAGACGGCAAGTTCTGCACCCACCGTGGCGTCGACTGGAGCGAGCTTGCGCTGGTCATCGACGACAACGACGGGCGACCGCGCGGGGCTTCGACCATCGCGATGCAGACGGTCAAGAACGTGTTTCTGTGGCAGTCGCGGTCATATGTGCGCAAAGCCCTCGAGATTCCGCTGGCGCTCTACGCTGACGCAGTCTGGGGCAAGCGGCGGACGATGGAGATCTACCTCAACGTCGTCGAATGGGGGCCGGGGATATTCGGAGCCGAGGCGGCGGCACAGTACTATTTCGGCCGTCCGGCGAGCCGGCTCACCCGCACCCAGGCTGCGCTGCTGGTGGCCACCCTGCCGAACCCCGAATCCCGCGATCCCGCCAATCCCACGCGGAACCTCAGCCGGCTCGCCGACCGCATCGCCGGCATGGCGCGGGCGTCGGGCGCCTACACCGGTTGCCTCTCCTGACCGCCCTCTGTATAAGGCCGCAACTCATTTTCCGAAGGATTTCGTGTCATGGCAGTACCCAAGCGCAAGACCTCGCCGTCGAAGCGGGGAATGCGGCGCTCGGCCGATGCGCTGAAGCAGCCGACCTACGTCGAGGACAAGGATTCCGGCGAGCTTCGCCGCCCTCACCACCTCGACCTCAAGACCGGGATGTACCGTGGCCGTCAGGTGCTGACGCCGAAGAGCGAGTCATAGGGTCCGGGACGTCGCGGATGCCTGAAAGGCCGGCGCTTCGCCGGCCTTTTTCGTTTCCGGGCAAGCCGGTATGATCGGCTAGGCACTGATTTGCCGCCCTCGGGGGTCGCCCATGCTCAATGCAATTCCGCTCACCGTCATTCCGCTGATCCTGTTCAACGCGATCGGCTTCGCAGTCGGCGGCAATCCGTGGGGCAATGTGCTTTTTACCATCCCCATGGTTTCGGGGGCGGCTTGGAGCGTCACTGTCTTCGACCTGATGATCCTGCTCGGGATGGTGCTGCTTTTCTTCGAGACGCTGCGCTCGGCCAACCCGGCTCGCGGCGCCACCATCACCAATCACATCGTCTCGACGGCGATCCTCATCGTCTACATCGTTGAGTTCATCGCGGTGCCGGTGGCCGCGAACTCGCTGTTCTTCGCGCTCATGGTCATCGCGCTCTTCGATGTCGTCGCCGGCTTCACGATCTCGATCCGCACGGCACAGCGTGATTTCAGCATCGGGCCGGGCGGCATCGACAGCCCGATCTAGCCGGGTCAGCCTTTTTCCGAGAGCCGGTCGAGGCGTTTCTGCATCTCGTCGAGCTGCTTGCGCAGCGCGTCGACGTCGCCGGCTTCCGGCTTCGTGGTGGTGCGCGGCTCTGCGGACGATGGCGGCTCGCCCGAACGGCCCGAGGTGCCGAACGGCAGGAACATGCGCATCGCCTGCTCGAACATCTCGGTGTTGCGGCGAACCTGCTCGTTGATCGTGTCCATTGCACCGGGGCCGAATGCGTTCGCGCCGAAGGCGCCCGGCCCGAAGGCATTCGTCATCTGGCCGCGGAGCTTCTCCTGCTCACGCACCAGGGAGTCGATGGTGAAATCGAGATAGGTCGGGATGAGGTTCTGGATGGAGTCGCCGTAGAAGCGGATGAGCTGGCGCAGGAACGTGATCGGCAGCAGGTTCTGGCCCTTGTTCTCCTGCTCGAAGATGATCTGGGTCAGCACGCTGCGGGTGATGTCCTCGCCGGACTTTGCATCGACGACGGTGAAGTCTTCCCCCGCCTTGACCATGTCGGCGAGGTCTTCCAGCGTCACATACGTTGACGTGCCGGTGTTGTAGAGACGCCGGTTGGCGTACTTCTTGATGGTCGTCGGCTCTTTGTCTTTGGCCATGTTTGCTGCCGTGCACGCTGCCCCGGCAGGGCGGCCTCCGTCAGGCAAGCGCCTATGCCGGCTAAAGGTTATTCAGACTAAGGCGTTTTCGCCCTCTGCGACAACCTCATAGTGCACGTGCGTAAACTTACGGTGCAGTGCACCAAACTTTGCCGGTCAGGGTTCCCCAGTCGTTAATCGCCGCTGCCGGTAATCTGCCCGCACCGTCCTGCTGCCGGCTACTGCTCATGCCAGCCATGCGGAGCAGTCGATTGCCGGGTGGCTGGAGCGCGATTATCTCCTGCCGCGTCGCGGCCGCGTGCGAACCGGACTCGGCCCGCGGCTCCATTGACACAACGACCGTGTTGTCCAGTATCGGTCGGGCGCGTCCCAAGCGTTCGCCTTGTCCAGGAGTGAATCCCTATGCCCGATATCGTTATCGCCTCGGCTGCCCGGACGGCGGTCGGCGCCTTCAATGGCGCGTTCGCCAATGTCCCCGCCCATGAGCTCGGCGCTGCCGCAATCCGCGAAGTGCTCCAACGCGCCAAGGTCGAGCCGGGCGAGGTCGACGAGGTGATCCTCGGCCAGATCCTGACGGCAGGCGAAGGACAGAATCCCGCCCGGCCGGCGTCGATCGGCGCCGGGCTTCCGAAGGAGACCACCGCGTTCCTCATCAACCAGCTTTGCGGTTCGGGCCTTCGGTCGGTGGCCCTCGGCGTCCAGCAGATCCAGACCGGCGACGCCGCGATCGTGGTGGCCGGCGGGCAGGAATCGATGTCGATGGCGCCGCACTGCGCGCATCTTCGCTCCGGCGTGAAGATGGGCGATTTCCAGATGGTCGACACCATGATCAAGGACGGCCTCTGGGATGCCTTCAACGGCTACCACATGGGCAACACCGCCGAGAACGTCGCGCGCGAATTCCAGATCACGCGCCAGCATCAGGACGAGTTCGCCGTCAATTCGCAGAACAAGGCCGAGGCGGCGCAGAAGGCTGGCAAGTTCGACGCCGAGATCATTCCCTTCACCATCAAGGGCCGCAAGGGTGACGTGGTCGTCGACAAGGACGAGCACCCCCGGCATGGCACCACTATCGAAACGGTCGGCAAGTTGAGGCCGGCGTTCGCAAAGGATGGCACGGTGACCGCGGGCAATGCCTCGGGCATCAACGATGGTGCCGGCGCACTGGTGCTGATGTCGGCTGACGAGGCCGCGCGGCGCGGCATCACGCCGATGGCGCGTGTTGTGTCGTGGGCGACGGCCGGTGTCGATCCCGCGGTGATGGGGACGGGACCGATTCCCTCGTCGCGCAAGGCGCTCCGGAAGGCCGGCTGGTCGGTCGACGATCTCGATCTCATCGAGGCCAACGAGGCGTTTGCTGCGCAGGCGTGCGCCGTCAACAAGGACATGGGCTGGGACGGTGCGAAGGTGAACGTCAACGGCGGTGCCATCGCCCTCGGCCATCCGATCGGTGCGTCTGGCGCCCGCATCCTCATCACGCTGCTCCACGAGATGGAGAAGCGCGATGCGAAGAAGGGCCTCGCCACGCTCTGCATCGGCGGTGGCATGGGCATTGCCATGTGCGTGGAGCGGTAGTCCGGCCGCTTCGAGTGCAAAAAACAAACGACAGGGGAGGAAAATGAAATGGCGAAAGTCGCCATCGTCACGGGGGGCACGCGCGGCATAGGCGCGGCGATCGCCAGGGGCCTGAAGGCGGCCGGCTGTTCGGTCGCCGCGACGTATCACGGCAATGATGAGGCCGCCGCGAAGTTCAAGGCGGAGACGGGCGTCGCCATCTACAAGTGGGACGTTGCCGATCCGGCCGCTTCTGCGGCTGGCGTCGCCAGGGTCGAGGCCGATCTCGGGCCGATCGACATTCTGGTCAACAACGCCGGCATCACCCGCGACGGCATGTTCCACCGTATGACCTGGGACCAGTGGTCGGCCGTCCTGCGCACCAATCTCGACTCGATGTTCGCGATGACGCGGCCGGTGATCGAAGGCATGCGCGAGCGCGAGCGCGGGCGCATCGTCAACATCTCCTCCATTAACGGGCAGAAAGGCCAGATCGGCCAGTCGAACTACTCCGCCGCCAAGGCCGGCGTCATCGGCTTCACCAAGGCGCTGGCGCAGGAGAACGCGAAAAAGGGCATCACGGTCAATTGCATCTGTCCGGGCTACATCGACACCGACATGGTGGCTGGCGTGCCGGAGAAGGTGCTCCAGGCCATTGTCGGCCAGATTCCCGTCGGCCGCCTTGGCAAGGCCGATGAGATCGCTTCGCTGGTTGTCTACCTGGCGTCCGACGAGGCGGCGTTCATGACCGGCGCCGTGCTCACCGCCAACGGCGGCCAGTACATGGCCAACGGCTGAGCCTCAGATATCGCTGCGGTTGCGGTTGTAGGAAGCGATGATCCGCTGGATTTGGTCGCCAATATCGCCTCCTTCACCCGCGTCGCTATCGCTTTCGTCCTGCTGCGCCGGTGGCTCTTCCGGCTTCTGCGCGGCGGGTTTCCGCCTGGCCGGTGTTGGCGCCTGAGGCTCGGGGAGGGCGTCCTCCTTGCCGCTGTCGTCAACCAGCACGTCGACGGCTTCGGCGATCGCCGCCAGGATCGAGGTTTCCAGCTCATCCGCCGTCTGATCGGCGTTCTTCTTCGGCGCGGATTTCGGCGGCGGCGTTGGCGCGGCCTTGCCGCCGGATTTTGATGACGCCGGCCGTGCCGCTGGCTTCAGCTTGGCCGAGGCGGCAATCCGCGCCGCGATGATCGCCTTGGCCTCCTCGCGCGCTGCCGGCGAGGGCGGTGCCTTCAGTGGTGGCGTTGGCTTGGGGGTCGATTTCGGCAATTCCGCGGGTTTCACCGGAGTGGGCTTCGGCGGCGCTTTTGCCGGGCGGGGCGGTTCGGCGGCGCGCGGGCGCTCCTCGAGATCGAGCGGCGGCAAGGGCGTCGGCTTTGCCGGCTGCGCGGGCGCCGCCGGAGGCCTCGAGCCGTTCGGCGCCGGTGATGGTGTCGCCGCCGGGCGCGGCTTCGGTCTCTCCGGAGCTGGCGGCAGAACTGGCGCGCGGCTCACGAACCACGCGTTCAGGAGCTGCTCCTGGCGTGGGTCGAGCGTCATGCCCGCATTGGTGATGAGGTAGCGGGCCTGCTCGCGGAAGACCTCGGCGAGCTTGTCGGGCGTGTCACTCGTCGAGAACACGTGCCCCTTCAGCGCCAGGCCCTTGACGATGAACACCACCTGCCGCCGCGTCACGTTGCGGCCGGCTTCCGTCATGCGCTCGGCAACGTTCCGTGCGGTCGTCTGGAAGTGATAGCCGTTCTCCCTGATTTCGTCGGTCAGGTACTTGAAAAGCTCGGCGTAGGTCTTCGGCGAGAAGAGGGGGATGTTGGTCGCCGCGTGGATCTTGCGTGCGAATGCCTCGATGTCTGCACGGTCCGCCGACGCCTTGCCGGTGCGCTCCTCGCTGACCGGATTCTCATCCGATGACAGGAACGCAGCGAAGGCAGCGCGGTCGAGCGTGGCGTCGGCGAGCGAGCGGTCCTTTTCCGGTGTCGATGGATCGGCATAGACGACCGCGAGGCGCTTGCTGCCCTTGAGCCGCGACAGGATCGGGCCGAGATCGGCGGAGGCGGTGAGCAGGATGAATTCTTCCGGCCCGTCGGGGCGCGACAGGCCGTCGATGGTGTCGATGGCGATGTGAATGTCCGACGAGCTGCGGCCGTTGCCGTCGTTCGCGCCGCAGTCCACGACCTCGAACCCTGCTGCGCTGAGGGCATCGCGCTGTTTCCCGAGCACGCTCGGGCCTGCGTAGCACTTCCGCGTGACGAGCTCGCGCCGCGTGCCCTCCGGTCCGATCAGCCGGCCGGTTTCGATGGCGGCGAGCCAGGCAGAGGCGCGGTCGGCAAGGCGCGTGTCGATCGGGCCGCCACCGAGGCTGCGGTGGAGGCTCTCGTAATCGAACAGCAGCGCGCTTCTTATCGTCTCAGCCAAGTCTCCTCCCCCCAAAGGCAGGCCCCGTTTCTCGCGGATTTGCCCATTGGGCAGAGTAGCTTATGCCCGGCGGCGGCCCGCGGTCCACAGTCTTTCCAGCAAAAAGTGCCTCCCGCGACGATGCCGCGGAGGCGGCCGCCGTCAGAAATTGTCCTTGCGGCTGCGAAGTTCAGCGAAAACCGCAACAACGTCGGCGTCTTTCATTCCAAGCCGGCTACGGATCGAAGGTTCGTCGGCGCGCAGGAATGGGTTGGTGCGCTTTTCAAGGGCGACCGTTGTGGGCAGCGTCGCTTTTCCGGCCTGGCGCAGGCGTCTGACTTCGTCCGCCCGGGCGACAAGGTCCGCATTGTCCGGCTCGACGCTCAGTGCGAAGCGTGCATTGGCCTCCGTATATTCATGCCCGCAATAGAGGACGGTATCGTCGGGGAGGGCGGCGATCTTCTGGAGCGACTCCCACATCATCTCTGGCGTGCCTTCCAGCAGCCGTCCGCAGCCCATGGCGAACAGCGTATCGGCGACGAAGGCCGTGCGCGCCTCCGGCAGCCAGTAGCTGATGTGGCCGAGTGTGTGGCCGGGCGTGTCCATTACGCGCACCTCGAAGGAACCGAACTTCAGGCTGTCATCGCCGCGTGTCATCTGGTCGATCCCCGGGATGCGGTCTGCCTCTTTCTCCGGGCCGATGATCGTGCAGCGGTATTCCTTCTTCAGCGCGAGGTTGCCCTCGACGTGGTCGCCATGATGGTGCGTGGTGAAAATCCGGTTGAGCGTCCAGCCCTTCTCGTCCAGCCGCTCCTTGATCGGGCCGAGCTCCGGGGCGTCGATGGCTGCGGTCTGCCGACTTTCGGGATCATGGATGAGGACGCCGAAATTGTCGCTCCGGCAGATGAATTGCTCGACGATCAGCGCCATCCGGGGCCCTCAACACGCGTGTTTTCGCGTCTGACTAGCACCCAAGGTCGCATCCGGCCACCCCGCTGATGTACGATAGCGGCAATGTACCTGGACGTCATCGATCTCAGGGCGTTCTACGGCGCCCGCCTCGGGCTCGTCGCGCGGCGCCTCATCGCGATGCGCCTCAAGGAGCGCTGGCCGTCGATGCCCGGCGAGAGCCTGGTCGGCATTGGCTATGCCACGCCCTATCTCCGGAACCTCGGGGAGGGCGCCGAGCGCGTGCTGGCGCTGATGCCGGCCGCGCAAGGCGTGGTCAATTGGCCGGGTGAGGGGCCGAACGCCACCGCCCTTGTTGCCGACGATGCGCTCCCGCTCTCCGATGCCTCGGTCGACCGCGTGCTGGTCATTCATAGCCTCGAGGTGGCAGTGAGCGCGCACGAGCAGCTCCGCGAGATCTGGCGCGTGCTGGCGCCGGGCGGCCGAGTGCTCATCGTGGTGCCTAACCGCAGTGGCATCTGGGCGCGGATCGAGGCGACGCCGTTCGGCTACGGGCGGCCGTTCGGGAAGACTCAGCTCACCGTGCTTCTCCGCGAGGCGATGTTCTCGCCGGTCGGATGGACCGAGGCGCTCGCCGTGCCGCCCTTCCGGCATCGGCCGTGGCTGAGAACCGGGCTTGCGTGGGAGCGTATCGGCCGGGTTCTGTGGCCGGCGTTTGCGGGTGTCGTTATCGTTGAAGCGACCAAGCAGCTCTATCAGGGTGTGCCCGCCCGCTCGCGCGCCCAGCGCCTCAAGCCGGCGTTCCGGCCCGCCCTCATCCCACCGGGAGCCTGAAGACGTGAGCGATACCGACACTGCTCTGGCCGTGCGCATTCTCGACGCTGCAGGATCGGGCACGCCGCTTGCCCCGATCACGTCCGGCGCGCCCGCCTTCGATCTCGCGGCCGCCTATCGTGTTTCTGCGATCATCACGGAACGGCGTATTGCGTCAGGCGAGCGGCCGGTCGGCTGGAAGATCGGCTTTACCAACCGCACCATCTGGGATGAGTACGACGTCCATGCGCCCATCTGGGGGCCGGTCTACGACACCACAGCGCGCGCGGTGTCTCCGGATGCCTCCATTGACGCGCCGCTCGCCGGGCTGTTCGAGCCGCGCATCGAACCCGAGATCGTGTTCCGCATCGCGGCGCCGCCGGATCCCGGTATGGACGAGCGCGCGCTATTTGCCTGCATTGACGGGGTCGGCCACGGCTTCGAGATCGTGCAGTCGGTCTTTCCGGGATGGCAGTTCAAGGCTGCTGACACCGTGGCGGCGTTCGCGCTGCACGGGCGACTGTTCTACGGGCCGTTCGTCTCGCCTCTGGGGGGCGAAGGCGCGGAGGGGTGGATCGAACGCCTGCAGCGGTTCGAGATCGTGCTGTCGCGCGACGGCGTCCTGGTCGATCGGGGCAGCGGCGCCAACGTGCTCAGTGGTCCGCTGTCAGCTCTCGCCCATTTCGTGCGTGGTCTCGATCGCGTCAGCGGTGCCCGCCTGAGGTCCGGTGATGTGGTAACTACCGGGACGGTGACGCGGGCCTTTCCGGTCAATGCCGGCGAGACTTGGCGGTCCGAGATCGTCGGGCTTCCCGTGCATGGTTTGACCATCCGGTTCCGGTGATATATATCATCGGTAGATACCATCTGGATCGCCGATGAGCGCCACCGCCAAAATCTTCAAGCACGGCAGGAGCCAGGCCGTTCGCCTCCCCAAGGAGTTCCGTCTGCCGGGGACTGAGGTGCGCGTGCGTCGTATCGGCCGCGGCGTACTCTTGGAACCGATGGACTTTGACGTGGACGCATGGTTCGCGGCCATGGACGCACTCAACGATGAACCGTTCCTTCCGGAAGGGAGGCCGGAGCAGCCGCCGATGCCTCCCCCGCGCGTCTTTTTCGATGACGAATGATCTGCCTCGATACAAACGTTGTCATCGGAATTCTCAACGGCGATCCCATCATCAGGCGTCCTCTGGACGCCATCGTGCGCGCCGGTGATCGCGTTGCAATTTCCGTCGTGGTGCTATTCGAGCTTGTCTATGGCTCTGAGCATAGTGCCCGCCGCGAACACAACCTCCGACGCGTCGAGGAATTTCTGGCCGGCGCCGTCGATGTGATGTCGTTCGACGCCGATGACGCTATCGAGGCCGCTAGGTTGCGCGAAGAATTGGAGCGCCTCGGCACGTCAATCGGACCTTACGACGTTCTCATCGCCGCCCAAGCGCGCCGCCGCGACGCAACGCTGGTCACTGTCAACGAGCGCGAGTTTCGTCGTGTCGCAGGGCTGCGGACAGTGAACTGGGCCGCCGCCTGAGCCGTCACCGTTTCAGCAGGAACACCGCCTGCTGGCCGAACAGGTTCCAGAACCAGAGCGGCGCGTTGAAGCCGATCCGTTGGCCGGCGCGATTCAGCACCATCGATTTCTCGACGTTCGCGTGCACCTCGCCGCAGAGATTGACGAAGTCGCGGATCGTGCAGAAGTGAATGTTGGGCGTGTCATACCAATGGTCCGGCAGGTTGCGCGTCACCGGCATCTTGCCGGTAAATCCGAGAAGCGCACGCACGCGCCAGTGCCCGAAGTTCGGGAATGATACGATCGCCTTCTTGCCGATGCGCAGCATCTGCTCGACGACGTGGCGCGGCCGGTGCGTTGCTTGCAGTGTCTGCGACAGGATGACGAAATCGAAGGCGTCGTCTGGATAGTCGGCGAGGTCGGTGTCCGCGTCACCCTGGATCACGGAAAGGCCGCGGGCGACGCTTTCGTTGACGCCTTTCTGGCTGATCTCGATGCCGCGCCCGTCGACGTCGCGGGTCGCCTCCAGCAGCTTCAGGAGCTGGCCGTCGCCGCAGCCAATGTCGAGCACGCGGCTACCCGGCGTCACCAGCTCGGAGATCGCGACGAGGTCGACGCGGCTGGTGCCATTGGTGATCGGCTCGATCGACAGCGCGTTCATGGCTTGAGCCCGCGCGCTTCGGCGGCTGACGACAGGAAGCCGCGGATGGTGCCGAACATCTCCGGCTCGTCGAGCAGGAAGGCGTCGTGGCCGCGGTCCGTCTCGATCTCGACGAATGACACGCTGGCGCCTGCGGCGTTCAGCGCGCGCACCACAGCCTTGTTCTCCACGGTGGGGAACAGCCAGTCGGACGTGAAGGACACCACGCAGAAGCGCGTCTTGGTCCCCAGGAACGCATTGGCCAGCCGTCCGCCGTAGTCGGCGGCGAGGTCGAAGTAGTCCATCGCCCGCGTCATGTAGAGATACGAGTTGGCGTCGAAGCGGTCGACGAAGGTCGAGCCCTGGTAGCGGAGATAGGATTCGATCTGGAAATCCGCGTCGAAGCCGAACGTCGGCTTCTCGCGGTCCTGGAGATTGCGGCCGAACTTGCGGTGCAGCGCCTCGTCCGAAAGGTAGGTGATGTGCGCGGCCATGCGCGCCACCGCCAGCCCCTTGCGCGGGCTCACGCCGGCTTCGTAGTAGCGTCCGTGGCGCCAGTCGGGGTCGGCCATCACCGCCTGCCGGCCGACCTCGTGGAAGGCGATGTTCTGCGACGAGTGCCGTGCGCCGGTGGCGATCGGCAGCGCCGAGAACACGCGTTCGGGATAGGCCGCCGCCCACTGCAGTACCTGCATGCCGCCGAGCGAGCCGCCGGCAACCGAGAAAAGCGTGTCGATACCGAAGTGATCTACCAGCATCGCCTGAGCGCGCACCATGTCGCGGACCGTGATGACGGGCAGGTCGAGCCCGTAGACGCGGTCGGTCACGGGGTTGGTCGAGGCCGGGCCCGTGCTGCCCATGCAGCCGCCGACCACGTTTGAGCAGATGACGAAATAACGGTTGGTGTCGATGGGCTTGCCGGGGCCGACCATGTGATGCCACCAGCCGGGCTTGCCGGTCACCGGGTGGGTGCTTGCCGCGTGCTGGTCGCCGGTGAGGGCATGGCAGATCAGGATGGCGTTCGACTTGTCGCGATTGAGCTCGCCATAGGTCTGGTAGGCGATCTGCAGGTCGATGAGCCGGCCGCCGGAATCGAGATGGAGCGGCCGGTCGTGCCCGAAGCGTACATAGGGGCTGGAGGGGTGGTCGGCCTCGTTGACATGGCGCAGCCGGCCGGCGGGACGCCCGGCGCCGCTTCTGGCAGTCTGTTCCAGGTCGTTCGCCGCCATGACGCGAGTCTGCACACGAGGTGTTAAGGAAGTGGGGCCTAGCTAGGATTGAGGCCGCTAAGTGTCAATGTTTTCTTTGATTTTCGACAGTCGGTTGCCTATGAATTCGCCCGCGGCCGGTCCCCACCGGTCCTCCGGACAACACCGAGACTAGCGACGGCAGATGGCCGACACGGGCGAGGGCGACCCGCGGGCGCTCAGGGAGCTCCGCAACCGGATCGACGCGATCGACGCGGAAATGCACCGCCTGTTGATCGAGCGCGGCACCGTGATCGATTCTCTCATCCGCACCAAGGGTAACGGTCGCTCGGGCTCCGCGTTCCGGCCCGGTCGCGAGGCTGAAATGATGCGCCGGCTGGTGGCGCGCCATGCCGGTGCGCTGCCGATGGCGACGGTCGAGCATATCTGGCGCGAGATCATCACCACGTTCACGCGCATGCAGGCGCCGTTTGACGTCGTGATGGACATGTCCGTCGATCCCGACCAGATGCGTACGGCCCACGAGCGGGCCGTCGCCTGCGCCACCGACGCCCTGCCCCTGCTGACGCCTCCGGGGCGGCGCATCGAGATCCCGTTCGAGCAGAGCCGTCTCGTCGGGGTGCTGCGGATCCCGGCCACGCAGCCGGGTGCACGCGGGTTCCCGGTGGTGCTGCTCATCCCCGGC
>CAZXKZ010000025.1:0-2311 GCA_964641825.1 uncultured Bauldia sp. | reverse complement strand
GCAGGCGCGCTTTGATGTCGTGGTCGATCTCTCGGTCGAACCAGACCAGATGCGGGATCTCGCCCGCTTCGTCTTCGGCTTCTCCGTCAAGCTGACGACCGTGCGCGATCCGCTTGCCGTCGTTACGGCGGTCAGCGGTTCCAATGATCTCGGGCTGATCGCGCGCGCCGCGCGCGGCGCATGGTGGCGCAGGCTCGTGGGCGCGGATGCGCGCATCATGACGTACCTGCCCTTCATCAGGGCAGACGATAGGCCGGCGGATCTGCCGGCCTTCGTCATTTCGCCGCCGCTCGCCGATCCGACGACACCCGACATCGGCGCCTTCGCGGTCACGGCCGATGAGCCGTTCCAGCAGGTCTTGGGCGTCGAGGTCCTGGCGAGCGAGCACAACGATATCCTGCTCGCGGCGCCCGGTGCGCTCAGCGAGGAGGAGCTGCCGCGCTACCTCCGCGACCACGGCGTCAAGGTGAACTCGGTTGCCTCCGTCGGCGGCTTCGCGCGCGGTGTTGCGCTCGGCGGCCTGTGGTCGGTCCTCTACGCCCGGGTGTCGCCATGAGCGTGCATCCCGAGCCGCGCAAGGGCGGCCTCGGCATCGCGCCCTACGTGCCCGGCAAGTCGAAAGCCACCGGCGGTGCGAAGCTTCACAAGCTGTCGTCGAACGAGACTCCACTCGGCCCGAGCCCGGCCGCCATAGCGGCTTACCGTAACGCCGCGGACAATCTCGAACGCTACCCGGATGGTTCGGCCGCGGAGCTTCGCGCCGCGATCGGCGCGGCCTACGGGCTCAATCCCGACCGTATCGTCTGCGGGGCCGGCTCCGATGAGATACTGAACCTTCTTGCGCATGCCTACATCGGGCCGGGCGACGAGGCGATCCACACCGAACATGGTTTCCTCGTCTATCCGATCGCCATCAGGGCAGCGGGCGGGACGCCTATAGTAGCCCCTGAAACGGACCTGACCGCGGACGTCGACGCGATCCTTGCGCGCGTCACGCCGAAGACGCGGGTCGTTTTCCTTGCCAATCCCAACAACCCGACCGGCACGTATCTGCCATTCAAGGAAGTGCGGCGCCTGCACGCCGGCCTGCCACCCGATGTGCTCCTGGTGCTCGATGCGGCCTATGCAGAATACGTCCGGCGCAACGACTACGAGAGCGGCGTCGAGCTTGCCGGCTCGGTCGACAACGTCGTGATGACCCGCACCTTCTCCAAGATTTACGGGCTCGCCGGACTTCGCATCGGCTGGGGCTACGGTCCGGCGCACGTCATCGACGCCCTCAACCGCATCCGCGGCCCGTTCAACGTGTCGTCGCCGGCGATCGCGGCGGGCATCGCGGCGATGGGCGATCGTGCCCACGTCGAGCAGGCGTTCGCCCACAATACGACGTGGCTACCGCGGCTCACCGAGGAGATTGCAGCGCTCGGCCTGAAGGTCACGCCGAGCGTCGGCAACTTCCTCCTGATCCATTTTCCGGACGAGCCGGGCAGGCGTGCCGCCGATGCCGACGCCTTCCTGCTGCGGCTGGGGATCGTGCTCCGGCGGATGGAGGCATACGGATTGCCGAACGCGCTCCGGAAGACCATCGGCTCCGCTGAATCGAACCGGGAGACGGTCGCCGCGTTGCGCGATTTCCTTGACGGGCGCGCCCAATGACGGCGCCCATCTTCCAGCGTCTCGCGTTGATCGGCATCGGCCTCATCGGCGGGTCGATCGCTCTTGCCGCCCGGCGCGCGCAGGCCGCCGGCCATATCGCCGTGTCGAGCCGGACCGCGGCGACGCTGGCGCGCGCGAGGGAACTTGGTTTGGGCGACAGCTTCCATGCCGATCCCATCGAGGCCGTGCGCGACGCCGATTGCGTCATCCTGTGCACCCCGGTTGGCGCGGTCGGCAGTGTCACGCAGATGATCGCACCGGCGCTCAAGCCTGGCGCCGTCGTCTCCGACGTTGGGTCGGTCAAGACGTCGGTCATCGCGCAGATGAAACCGCACATCCCGAAGGAGGTTCATTTCGTGCCGGCGCATCCCGTCGCCGGCACGGAATATTCCGGGCCGGATGCCGCGCTCGTCGATCTGTTCCAGAACCGCTGGTGCATCCTGACACCGCCGGCGGGCGAGGATGCGTCGGCGGTCGAAAGGCTCGCCGCGTTCTGGCGTGTGCTCGGCGCCAACGTCGAGATAATGACGGCTGAGCACCACGATCTCGTGCTCGCCATCACCAGCCACGTGCCGCATCTCATCGCCTACAACATCGTCGGCACCGCGGCCGACCTCGAGACGGTCACGCAGGGCGAGGTGATGAAGTTTTCCGC
>CAZXKZ010000024.1:20718-21877 GCA_964641825.1 uncultured Bauldia sp. | reverse complement strand
CTGTCGGTCGTCTCGGCGGCGCGTCCCAAGATAGCCGACTATCCGTTCACGACGCTCACGCCGAACCTCGGCGTGGTCCGCGTCGACGCGAAGGAATTCGTGGTCGCGGATATCCCCGGCCTCATCGCGGGCGCGCACGAGGGCGCCGGCCTCGGCGATCGCTTCCTCGGCCATGTCGAACGCTGCCGTGTCCTGCTCCATCTGGTCGACATCACCTCCGAGGATCCGGTCGCCGACTACCGGACCGTGCGCGCCGAGCTCGCCGCGTATGGACACGGCCTCGACGAGAAGCCGGAGATTGTCGCGCTGTCGAAGGCGGATGCGGTTCCCCAGGAGGCCGCCGATGCCGCCCGCCAGAAGTTCCGGAAGGCGGTCGGGATCAGGCCGCACATTCTCTCATCGGTCAGCCGCGAAGGCATGGAGACGGTGCTTCGCCTGATGGCGGCGGAAATCGCAGACGTGATGGCGCCCGAGCCGGACACCGTTCCTGCCTCGAAGGACGAGGCGTGGCGGCCATAGGAGCACTTGTATAGCTAAGTCTTTGTGATATATAGTGTCTAGCATGATGATCGAGATCGGCTAGCATGAAACAGCTCAATGTCCGCAGCGACGAGGCCTATCGGTTGGCCCATACAATCGCGAAGGAAACCGGCCGGCCGCTCGCTGACGTTATCGTCACCGCGCTGCGCAAGCACGGCGACAGTCTTCCCAAGCGTGATGGTATGACGCCCTCGCAACGCACGACCTACGAGGCGCTGATGGCGCTTGCACGCGAAACGGCTAGGCGGAAGAAGCCGGGGGCGACCTCCGACCATAGTGACCTCTACGATGAGAACGGCCTGCCGATATGATTGCCATCGACGCTTCGGCGATCATGGCCATCGCGCTAGGTGAACCCGAATCCGAACTCTTCAGCCGTGTCATTGCCGTCCATCAGGGACTGGTAGGCACGCCAACTCTTGTCGAATCGCGCATGGCTCTCGCGCCCAAAATCGACGATCCGGACAAGTTCATCGACGGATTCCTTGAGCCGCCGGAAGTTCACATCGTCGCCTTCTCCTTCGAGATGTATCGTGCGGCTGCTGACGCGTTCGACCGCTTCGGGCGCGGGCGCCATCCAGCCAAGCTGAATTTCGGCGACTGCATGGCGTATGCAGTC
>CAZXKZ010000024.1:2778-20708 GCA_964641825.1 uncultured Bauldia sp. | reverse complement strand
TGGTAGTGGGCCATGCAGTCGCGCGGGTGCACGATGCGCCTCTGCTTTATAAGGGCGATGACTTCGACAAGACCGACGTCAAACCCGCGTTCGCATGAAGCGTTCCCCGGAATCCTACCGCCGCATCGTCATCAAGATCGGCTCGTCGCTTCTGGTCGAGGGCGGCACGGGCAAGCTACGCTCGGCGTGGCTCGATTCGCTCGGCGACGATATCGCCCGGCTCGCCAAGGGCGGACGCGAGGTGCTCGTGGTGTCGTCGGGCGCGATCGCGCTCGGTCGTGGCGTTCTCGGCCTGCCGCGCGGACCGCTGAAGCTCGAGGAAAGCCAGGCAGCGGCGGCGGTCGGACAGATCGCGCTTGCCCATGCCTGGACAGAGACTCTGCATAAGGTCGGCCTCACCGCCGGACAGATTCTGCTTACGCTCGGCGACACCGAGGAGCGGCGCCGCTATCTCAATGCGCGCTCGACCATTGCGACGCTGCTGAAGCTCCGTGCGGTTCCCGTCATCAACGAGAACGACACGGTCGCCACCAGCGAGATCCGCTATGGTGACAACGACCGCCTCGCGGCCCGTGTCGCAACGATGATGAGCGCGGACCTGCTGGTTCTGCTCTCCGACGTTGCGGGCCTGTACAATGCGCCGCCGGCGCTGGATCCCGGTGCGACCCTGATCGACACGGTGGAGCGCATCACGCCCGCCATCGAGGCGATGGCCGGTGCCGCCGGCTCGGAACTGTCCCGCGGCGGCATGCAGACCAAGATCGAGGCCGGCAAGATCGCCACTTCCGCCGGCACCACGATGGTGATCGCCTCGGGACATGCGCTGGCGCCGCTCGGTCGCATAGCGGCGGGCGAGGCGTGCACGTGGTTCCTTCCGGAGGCGACGCCGCTCGCCGCGCGCAAGCGCTGGATCTCTGGCCGGCTCGAAACGCGCGGCGCACTTGTTGTCGACGCCGGGGCGGCCAAGGCGCTGCGGGCCGGCAAGAGCCTGCTGCCTGCAGGCGTGCGCCGTGTCGAGGGTTCGTTCGAGCGCGGCGATGCGGTCGACATCGTTGCGGAGGATGGCGAGCACCTCGGCCGTGGGCTGGTGGCCTATGATGCCGCCGACGCCGGGCGCATCGCCGGACGGAACAGCCGCGAGATCGCGGCGATCCTCGGGTACGCGGGCCGCGCCGAGATGATCCACCGCGACGACATGGTGCTCCGCGGAGAATAGCTACCGTTCGGGCGGCACCTCGACTGTCGGCTTCAGGCCGAGCCGGATCTCGCGGAAGAAGATGAACAGGCCGGCGCCGATGATGATCGCGGCTCCGGCAATCATCTGGATGCTGGGCACGTCGCCGAAGACGAGATAGCCGAACACGACCGCCCACACGATCAACGTGTACTGGTAAGGCACGACGACCGAGGCCGGCGCCAGCGCGAGCGAGCGGTTGGTGCCGACTATGGCAAATAGAGCGACGACGCCGAGAAGGCAGATGAGCAGCCCGTCGCTCCATGTGCTGAACGGCTGCCATGCGAATGGCGCGCTGACGAGCCCCATAACCAGACCGAGGCCCACCTGCCAGGTTGCCATGATCAGGTCCGGCGTGCCGCGCAGCATGCGCGTCGTGACGAGAAAGACGGAGTAGATGAAGCTGCCGATCAGCGGGATCAGCACCGGCCACCCGAACGCCGAGGCCGACGGCCCGAGCGCGATGACGACGCCGAGGAAGCCTACGAATACCGCGGTCCATCGCCGCCAGCCGACCCGTTCGCCAAGGAACAGAGCCGCCATGAGGGTCACGTAGATCGGGCTCGCGAGATAGAAGGTCATCGCGTCGGCAAGCGGCAGGTAGGAGACGGCCCAATAGAAGAAGGCGACCTCGAGTGCGCCAAGCGTCGCCCGCAGCAATTGGAGCCACGGACGCTTGACCTCGATCAGCGAGCGGAAGCCGTGCCTGCTGACCAGAGGGCAGAGGATGAGCAACGCCGTCAGGCTCCGAAGCAGCAGAATCTGCGGCGCCGAATAGGTGGCGGCGAGCCACTTGCCGAGGACGTCATTGGCGGAGAACAGGAAGACCGCGAGCACCATCAGCCCGATGCCGAGCGGGATGTTCTGCGTCCGGTCGACGGTGACGGCGGTCATGGGGGAACTTCCTGATGGTCCGCCCCTATGGCGTGGCGGCGTGTGCGTGTCCAGCCCGCCGATGCGGGCGAAACGCTGGTGCGCGGTTGTCAGCAGCGGGCGGGTCGTGCCAAACCCACGCCGCGCCGCTATATGTGGCCGCGGAGAAGGAACGATGACCGTTGCCAGCGTCACCGAGCTGAGGCCCGCCGCCAGCGGTGTTGCCGCCGAAATGGCGGTTATCGGCCGTTCCGCACGGGCTGCCGCGCGGCGGATGGCGCTGGCGCCATCCGCCGTGAAGAACGCCGCGCTTCTTCGTGCCGCCGCCGAGATCCGCAAGAACGCCGATGGAATCCTCGCCGAGAATACTCGCGACGTTGCCGATCTGACGGCCGGCGGGGGGCAGGCCTCGTTCGTTGACCGCCTGCGCCTGACGCCGGAACGGATCGAGGCCATGGCCGCAGGCGTCGAGGAGATTGCCGCGCTGCCTGATCCGGTGGGTGCCGTCATCGCGGAATGGGACCGGCCGAACGGCCTCCACATCGAGCGCGTGCGCACGCCGCTGGGGGTTGTCGGCATCATCTACGAATCGCGACCGAACGTGACCGCCGACGCCGGTGCGCTCTGCCTCAAGGCCGGCAACGCCGCGATCCTGCGCGGCGGCTCTGACTCGTTCCGCTCGTCGGCGGCAATCCACCACTGCTTCGTCGCCGGCCTCATCTCGGCCGGGCTTCCCGCCGAGGCGATCCAGCTCGTACCCACCCGCGACCGTGCCGCCGTCGGCATGATGCTGGCGGGACTGGACGGAGCCATCGACGTGATCGTGCCACGCGGTGGCAAAGGGCTGGTGGGGCGCGTGCAGGAGGAGGCGCGCGTGCCGGTCTTCGCCCATCTCGAAGGCGTCTGCCACGTCTACGTCCATGAAGGCGCCGACCTCGACATGGCGAAGGCGATCGCGGTGAACGCCAAGATGCGCAGGACGAGTGTGTGTGGTGCTGCCGAGACGCTGCTCGTCGACCGTGGGGTCGCCGCCACGCACCTCAAGCCGGTCGCGGAGGCGCTGATCGCCGCCGGCTGCAGCATCCACGGCGACGAGGCGACGCAAGCGATCGTGGACGGTGTGACACCAGCCACCGAAGCCGACTGGTCGTGCGAATACCTCGACGCGGTGATCGCGGTGAAGGTGGTGGACGGCCTTGACGCCGCCATAGCTCATATTGAGCGCTACGGCTCGCACCACACCGATTCGATCGTGACCGGCGACCGGGTGGCGGCGGAAAAGTTCATGGCCGAGGTCGACAGCGCCATCGTGCTCCACAACGCCTCGACCCAGTTCGCCGACGGCGGCGAGTTCGGCATGGGCGCGGAGATCGGCATCGCCACCGGGCGCATGCACGCGCGCGGCCCTGTCGGTGTAGAGCAGCTCACCAGCTTCAAGTACCGCGTCCGCGGCGCGGGACAGACCAGGCCCTGAGCGACAGCCGCATTGCGTCCCATCGCCATCGACCCCGCCGACCTCCGACTGCCCTCGTTCGCGCCCGGCATGGCCATCGGCCTGTTCGGCGGTTCGTTCGATCCCCCCCATCGCGGCCACGTCGAAGTGAGTCTGGAGGCGCTGCGCGCGCTTCGCCTCGATCAGGTCTGGTGGCTGGTATCGCCGCAGAACCCGCTGAAGCCGAATGCGCCGTCCTCCGACCTTTCGCGCCGCATCGCCGCAGCCCGCGCCCTCATCCGGTCACCGCGTATCAAGGTGACCGGCATCGAGGCGGCGCTCGGCACCAACTACACGGCGGAGACGCTTCGCCGCCTGCGCCCGAAACTTTCAATGGTCCACTGCGTCTGGATGATGGGCGCCGACAACCTCGCAGGGTTCCACCGCTGGCGTGACTGGGAGGGGATCGCGGCAAGCCTGCCGATGGCGATCTTCAACCGTCCGGGAAAGGCCATGGCGGCCCTGTCGTCGCCTGCAGCCCATGCGCTGGCGCGCTACCGGATCGAACCCTCCGATGCCGCGAGCCTTGCCGGAACCCCGCCGCCAGCCTGGGTTTTCCTGCCGTCGCCCAGCATCTCCCTCTCATCGACCGATATCAGGGCGGGGCTGCGGTCCGCGTCTTGAAAGCGTCACCGACATACGCATATCCTTCCTTTGCCTGCTGCTTCGCTGCAACCTGTCAGGAGAAGGGACAAAACCGCTGACAACCGCACTTCGGAGTGGGGAGTCTCGTTTGCGTTCTCCCCGACTTGCGACCGCCCGCCGTGACCTTGCAGCGGCGGCCGCCCTCAAGCTGATCCTCAGGAGCCTGGAAGATTCGAAGGCCGAGGACATCGTCTCAATCGACATCGTCGGGAAATCGCCGCTGGCCGACCACATGATCGTGGCCTCGGGCCGCTCGCAGCGCCATGTCACCGCGATCGCCGAACGCCTCGTTACCGATTTCAAGGAAGGTGGCGGCAGCGACATCCGCGTGGAAGGCATGCGGTCGGCAGACTGGGTGCTGGTCGACACCGGCGACGTCATCGTCCACATCTTCCGGCCGGAAGTGCGCGCCTTCTACAATCTCGAGAAGATGTGGCGCGCCGACCATCCGGCCGCGCCGGTGGAAGTCTGACAGTCACGACCGGGCCGGCGTTCGAGGGGCCGCCCGCGCCATGCTGATTACCGTCGCGGCCGTCGGCAAGCTGAAGGCCGGACCGGAACGCGAGCTTTTCGAGCGCTACCTGAAGCGGGCAGGCGCGCCCGGCAGGCAGCTCGGCCTCACCTTCGCCCTGCGCGAACTACCCGAGAGCCGCGCAGGCTTGGTCACCCTGCGCATGAGCCAGGAGGCCGATGCGCTGCTGGGGCTAGTGCCGCAGAGCGTGGTGCTGGTGGTGCTCGACGAAAAGGGCAAGACGACCGATAGCGCGGCCTTCGCGGCGAAGATCGCGTCATGGCGAGACAGCGGCGCCGCAGGTGTTGTGTTCGCCATCGGCGGCGCCGACGGCCACGGCAACGCGCTCTTACAGAAGGCCGGGTTGCGCCTCGCTTTCGGCGCAATGACATGGCCGCATCAGCTCGTCCGCATCATGCTCGCGGAGCAGCTCTACCGGGCGGTCACGATCCTGTCCGGCCATCCTTACCATCGCGTCTGATGAAGCCTGTTTCCGTTTTCTTTCTTGCGGTCCTGCTGGCAACGGTACCTGCTGTCGCGCAGGTTCCTGCGGTCGCGCCGGCTGCTTCCGAGCCGGGTGCCGTCGAAGCGCGGCAGACGGAACTCGACGCGGTGGCGCGCGACATCGAGCTCACCCAGGAGCGGAAGCTCGCGCTCCAGCGCGAGATCGACGCACTCGACAAGGACCGCGCCTCGCTCAACGAGGCCCTTCTCGAAGGCGGCCAGGAGGTCCAGAGGCTGGAAGGCGCGATCGACGACACCGAAAAGCGCCTCGCCGGGTTGGTCGCCGACGAGAACCGTCTGCGCGCGTCGCTGAGCGACAGGCGCGGTGTTCTGGCCGAAGTGCTGGCCGCCTTGCAGCGGCTCGGCCATCGCCCGCCGCCCGCGATCCTCGTGCGGCCGGAGGATGCGTTGGCATCGATCCGGAGCGCGATCCTGCTCGGCGCCGTCGTGCCCGAACTGCAAGTGGCCGCCAATGCCATCGCGGCGGACCTCAATGCGCTGGTTGCCGTGCGCCAGGACGTGGAGCGCGAGCGCGATAGGCTGGTGGAGGATGCGACGGCCCTTGCCGAAGGTCGCGAGCGGATCGCCCTCCTGATCGAGGAGCGCCAGCGTCAGCGCGCCATCTCGGTCGAGGCACTGGCCGCCGAGGAGCGGCGGGCGGCGTCGCTGGCCGAGCAGGCCACGTCTCTCAAAGATTTGATCGCGCGCATGGAAACCGAGATCGCCGCGGCGGCTGCCGCAGCGGCTGAGGCTGAAAAAGCGGCGCTGGCCGCGGCCGCGGCGGAGGACGACCGGCCGGCGACCTCGCTCGGATCGGCGGACCGGCTCGTGCCGGCCGTATCCTTCGCCAATGCCAAGGGATTGCTGCCCTTGCCGGTTAACGGCGAGCAAACCATCTCTTTCGGCGGCGCGGACGGCCTGGGCGGCAAGGCGCAGGGGATTTCCATCCGGACGCGCTCCGAGGCCCAGGTTTCCTCGCCGGTCGACGGCTGGATCGTCTACGCCGGCCTGTTCCGCAGTTATGGCCAACTCTTGATCATAAATGCGGGCGACGGGTATCATGTGCTGCTGGCGGGAATGGAACGCATCGATGTTCAACTCGGCCAGTTCGTGCTCGCCGGCGAGCCCGTGGCAGCTATGGCCTCACAGCGGCTGGCGAGTGCAGGCGCCGCGGATTTGGGCGCGGTCCAGCCAGTGCTATATGTGGAATTTCGGAAGGACGGGGCGTCGATTGACCCGGCTCCATGGTGGGCCGTGTCCAACGTGGAAAAGGTAGACGGATGATTCGCAAGGTCGGATTCCTGATAACCGGCATCGTGCTCGGCGCCGTGGCCACCGTCGGCGTGACCAACCCGCAGTGGTTCTCCGGCGGCAAGGCGATCGCCGCCTCGCCCGACACCTATCGCGAGCTGAACCTGTTCGGCGATGTCTTCGAGCGTATCCGCTCGGACTACGTCGAGGTTCCGGACGAGAGCCAGCTCATCGAGTCGGCCATCGACGGCATGCTCGCCGGCCTCGATCCCCATTCGAGCTATCTCACCGCCGACAGCTTCAAGGACATGCAGGTGCAGACCTCCGGCAAGTTCGGCGGCCTCGGCATCGAGGTCACCATGGAGGAGGGCATCCTGAAGGTGATCGCGCCGATGGACGGCACACCGGCTGCCAAGGCGGGCGTCCTCGCCAACGACAAGATCGTGGCGCTCGACGGCGAGCAGGTCCAGGGCATGACGCTGAACGACGCGGTCGACAAGATGCGTGGCGCCATCGGCACGCCGATCAAGCTCACCATCATGCGCGAAAACGTGGAGGCTCCGATCGAGATCGAGATCGTCCGCGCCGAGATCACCGTGCAGGCGGTGCGGTCCCGCGCCGAGGACGACATCGGCTACATCCGCATTTCGTCGTTCTCCGAGCAGACCTTCGACGGCATGAAGAATGCCATGGATAAGCTCGCCAACGAGATCGGCGAGGACAAGATCAAGGGCTGGATCATTGACCTCCGCAACAATCCCGGCGGTCTTCTCGACCAGTCGATCGCGGTTTCAGACGCGTTCCTCGACCAGGGCGAGATCGTGTCGACGCGCGGCCGGCGAAGCGACGAGATGCAGCGCTACAACGCGCACTCGGGCGATCTCGCCGACGGCAAGCCGGTGATCGTGCTGATCAACGGCGGTTCGGCGTCGGCCTCCGAGATTGTCGCCGGCGCGCTCCAGGATCACCGCAGGGCGACCATCGTGGGCTCGCGCTCCTTCGGCAAGGGATCGGTCCAGACGATCATTCCGCTCGGCGCCGATGGTGCGCTCCGCCTGACGACGGCGCGCTACTACACCCCGTCGGGCACCTCGATCCAGGCCAAGGGCATCGAGCCGGACATCGAAGTGGTGCAGGAGCTGCCGCCCGAGATCGCCGAGCAGATCACGGGCACGCCACGCGGCGAGGCAAGCCTCAAGGGCCACCTCGAGGGTGATGACGAGGAGGAAGTTTCCGGCTCGCTCGCTTACGTGCCGCCGGACCCGAAGGACGACACGCAGCTCAACTATGCGATTGACCTTCTCCGCGGCCTCCAGGTCAACAGCGCCTTCCCGCCGGACCCGAATCAGGGCATACCGAACTAGGGCGATTTCCGCTGGACGGATCGCGTGACGATCGGGGGCGCCGGCAAACGGCGCCCCCGACGCACGAATCGGCGATGGTGCGACTGCGGTGCACGAACTCAACCGGCCGCTCGGAATCACTTCGCGAAAGACTGAAGGCCCGCGGCGCTTCCCCTTCGTGCTGGCCGGCGGTATCGTCGCCGTTGCGATCGTGGCTGGCGTTGTCGGCTGGCTGACCTTCCCGCGCCTGACGGGGCCGACCGTCACGGCGGCCATCGAGACGGGCGGTGAAGCCCCCCGGATTTCCCTCGACCGGACCGGCGCGGTGTTTGCCGACGTCGCCGGGGAGGGGCTCATCGAGGTCGAGCCTTCCGGCGCGCTCACCGAGATCGACCAGGTCATCATCCACGATCCCGCTGATCCGCCGGCGATCCGGCTGGCGGCGCTGCCCGACGAGTCGCTCGTGGAGCAGACCGACGACGGGCCGCTGCCGCGGATATCGGATAGCGGCGTGCGGCCGCTCGACGCCTATGCCCGCCCCAGCAATGCCGGTCCGCGCGACCCGCGGATCGCAATCATCGTCGGCGGCCTCGGGATCGATCCGGATGGCACGCAGAATGCCATCGCCACGCTTCCGGGCTCCATCACGCTGGCGTTTGCGCCCTACGGCGAGGACCTCGGCCGTGCGGTCGCAGCGGCGCGCAATTCCGGCCACGAGATCCTGCTGCAGGTGCCGCTGGAGCCGTTCAACTATCCGGCGATCGATCCCGGGCCGAACACGCTGACCGCCAAGGCCTCAGCCGACGAGAACATCGCGCGGTTGCGCTGGTTCTTCGGGCGGCTCACCAACTATGTCGGCGTCATCAACTACATGGGCGCGCGGTTCACCGGAGAAACCAGGGCGCTGCAGCCGGTCATTCAGGAGATCGGCCGCCGTGGGCTTCTCTTCGTCGACGATGGCTCGTCGCCGCGCAGCCAGGTGGCGGCTGTCGCAGGCGGTGCGGTGCCGTTCGTCGCAGCCGACATGGTGCTCGACGCCGATCTCAGCGCCGCATCCATCGATGCGCGGTTGCGCCAGCTTCAGGCCATCGCCCGCGAGCGCGGATTTGCTGTTGCGACCGCGACCGCGTTCCCGGTATCGGTCGAGCGGATCGCGGCATTCGTCCGCGCCGCCGAGGATCGTGGCATCGCCATCGTCCCGGTGAGCGCGCTGGCCGGACAGCGCTCGTGAGCAAGGCGAAGGACATCGGCGATCTCCCCTACCGGCCATGTGTCGGCATCGCGCTGTTCAACAAAGCCGGCCGTGTGTGGATCGGCATGCGCTCCGACCAGCAGGCGGAGGGCGAAGGCGAGGGCCACTGGTGGCAGATGCCCCAGGGTGGCCTCGACGATGACGAAGACCCCTACAAGGCGGCGCTGCGCGAACTGTGGGAAGAGACCTCGGTCGAATCGGTGAGCCTCATCCGCGAGGCGCGCGGCTGGTTCAAGTACGACTTGCCGAAGGATCTCGTGGCGCAATCGTGGGGCGGCCGCTACCGTGGCCAGAAGCAGAAATGGTTCGCACTGCGTTTCGAGGGCAAGGAATCGGAGATCGACGTGCTCCATCCCGGCGGTGGCAAGCACAAGGCCGAGTTCACCGACTGGCGGTGGGAGAAGCTGGAGCGTCTGCCGGGGCTCATCGTGCCGTTCAAGCGCAAGGTCTATAAGGAGGTCGCGGCGGCTTTCGCCGACCTTGCCGGATAGGAGGAAGCGAATGGCGCAATCCGACGCAGCCGACAACGCCGGCGTCAGGATCCTGCCGCCGCTCGTCTACCTTGGCGGCCTCGTGCTCGGCTATGCCGTCTGGTGGTTCTGGCCGGTGCCGGTCGTGCCCGACGCGTGGAGCTTCGCGCTCCGGATCGTCGGTGGCGTGGCATTCCTGATCGGCATCTGGCTCGTCGCGGCGGCGGTGATGCACTTCACGCGCATCGGCGAGGACCCCAACCCCACCGTACCGACCCATATACTCACCTTCGACGGGCCTTACAGGTTCACGCGGAACCCGATGTACCTCGGCCTCGCGCTCATCCAGGGCGGCCTCGCGCTCCTCGGCAACGCGCTCTGGCCGCTCCTCGCGCTGGTCCCGGTCATCTGGATCATCCGCACGCAGGTGATCGCGAAGGAGGAACTCTACCTCGAACGGAAGTTCGGCAGCGAGTACACCGCCTTCAAGGCGCGCGTCCGCCGCTGGTTGTAGAGTTTCCGGTCACGGCTGACTGGCCATGGACTTGTAGGTCCGCAGGGTGTCTTCGATTCCACTCTCCAGCGTCCATCTCGGGTGTTGGCCGTAGTCGCGAACGAAGCCATTCGCCTGGTAGTCCTCAATGACGCTGACGAGTGCCTTGTCCACCTCGTCGAGGACGCTGACTTTCAGATGCGGGCGCAGGGCGGCGAGGATGTGGGCCGCATCTCGCCACGACCGGCAATCGCCGAAGCCATTGTACACTCGGCCACCGCCGGGGCGCGCCGACGTCAAAGCGGCGAGGCACATATCCGCCACCTCCTCGACGTACTGCCAGTGGAGCCGCTGGTCACCGAAGCGAACGGTGACGGACGGGTTCATAGCGGCATCGCGCATCAGTGCCGAGGGGTAGGTCATGTAGCCGCGCCGCCGGCCGGCCCCGTAGACCACAGACAGACGCAGGCCGACGATGTCGAGGTCGTCCGCCACGGCCATCTGACGTGCCAGAACCTCGCATAACGACTTCGATGCGCCATAGAGACTGGCTGGCCGGTGGAAGGCATCTTCGGCAACGGGGCCGGGCGGATATTGGCTGGCTGGCCCGTAGACGGCGACCGAGCTCATCCAGACGATCTTGCGAGCGCCTGCCTCGTGGGCCGTCGCGAACACGGTGTGTGTCCCGAGGCAGACATCCCTGATGCCGGTTGCTGGATTCGCGGCAACGTCCATTGTTAGTGGCGACGCCAGATGCACGATCGCGTCGACGCCATGCTCACGGCAGGTGTGCATCAACCGCAATGCGTCGGTTATCTCGCCGGACACGAGGACGGGTGCATCGGACATCTCCTGATGGCCGGGCAGGAGCGCGTCGAGAACATTACCATGTGGTTGCATGTCGTAGACGACCACGCGCATGCCTTCCGCCAAAAGGCGCCGCGTGACGTAGGCACCGACGAATCCGGCTCCGCCGGTTACGAGTACTGTACTGATCATCGTCTGCTTCCACCGAAACTGAAGGGACGGGCGCGGGCCGGCATCAGCAGGTGGACGGGCTGTTTGTCGATGGCGTACGCGATGTCGCCAGGCTCGCATGTGTTGCCGGTCACGCCATCATGATGCAGCGGCATCAGGGTCGATGCGCCGATCGCGACGCAGAAGGCTGCCGCTTCGGTTGGGCTCATGTTGCCGAGGATTCCGCGCGCTTCGCGTTCCGGGTCGCGGCCGTTAACGGGCAGGAACGCAATCGACGGACCGAACGTGCGAACGGGGGCGATCAGTGCCGGATTGGCCAGAGTGTCGCCAGAGACATAGAGCCGCGTGCGTTCGAGCTCGAAACCGAAGCCCACGTGCGGACTGTTTCCGTCTGCAGCGAGCGCCGGACCGTATCCGTCACTGATCGTGATGCCGTGCCATGCCGGGAAGACGTGGAGCCGGAGGCTTCGATCGAGGACCGTATTCGGCTGCACACCGACTCGCGGGACGCCCGGCAGGTGCTCGGCAATGAGGGCAAGGTGGGGGACGGGGGCAACGATCTCGCCCAGCCGCGTCTCGGCGGCGAGGCTGACGAGTCCGGGGAGGTCGAGGTGATCGCCATGTCCGTGCGTGATGAGGACGCTGTCGATGACATCGGGCCAGGGCTCGGGCCGAGCCGGCGGCCGGGCACGTTCAGGATGGGACGACAGCCAGGGGTCGATAAGGATCGCCCTGCCGTCGCCCTCGAGGAGCAATCCCGATTGCCCCAGCCATGTGACCGTCAGCGACACGCGCTTCCTCCCTCTGCCGCTGTATGGCAGACGCATACTCAATTCTCAAGTATTGACAGTCGAGAAACGAGAGTCGATAAGTCCAGCATATCGGCCGCCGGGGGATCAGCCCCGCTGACGCCCGATGAATGTGCGCCCTCGCGCAATGGGAGGAATGAAAATGAAGAAAGTTGCCCGTCTTGGCCTCACGGCCATGGCCGTTGGAGTTCTCTTTGGTTTTTCGCCTCTGGCCGTAACAGCCGCGCACGCGGCGGACCCACTCAACATCTGGTACGTGAATCCGCTGCCGAACACGCCCGACTGGGGGCGTTCCGGCAAGATCTTCCAGGAAGGCGGCGAGGCTAACGGCTATAAGGCGACGCTCGTCGGCCCGAACAAGATCGATATTCCGGCGATGATCAGCCAGATCGAGCAGGCCATGGCGGACGGCGCTGACGGCATTATCACCTGTCCGCTTGATCCAGCGGCGTTCAAGAGCGTGATCGACGACGCGAAGAGCAAGGGCATCGTAGTGGCGTCCATCGGCTGCGTCGATCCCAACGCCGACTTTTCGGTCGGAACCGGAAACGAAAATTACGGCCGGCTGTCGGCGGACCTGATCAGCGAGCAGACAGGCGGCAAGGCGCAGGTTGGTATCGTCGGCACGGACCAGACAACGCCGAATCAGGTGGCGCAGGTGAAGGGCTTCCGTGAGCAGGTGGCGGCGAAGTATCCCGACATCAAGGAACTGACCTGGGAGAGCGACAACTCCGACGCTGGCATCGCCGCGCAGAAGATGGGGGCTATGGTCGCTGCGTATCCGGAGCTGAACTACCTGTGGATCATTGAGGGCGCTGCGCCGGGCGCTGTGCCCGCCGCTCTTGGAGAGGCCGGCAAGAATCCGGGCGACATCCGCGTCCTCGCGGTGGATGCGCAGGACTCGACGCTCAAGGCGATCGAGGACGGCTGGATCACCGCCACGCTCAACCAGTGCTGGTTCGACGCTTCCGCTAACATCGGCAAGCTGATCGTTGAGATCAAGACGGCCGGCAAGACGCCAGAGGCGTTCTATGACATCCCGGTGGATCCGGTGACGAAGGACCGGCTGCCCTACACGGGTTGCCCCGCCGCAAACTCGACGGAGCCCTTCGGCTACTAGGAAGGAGAACGGGGAGCCGCGTCACGTTAAGCTCGCGCAGCATGATTCATCATCTGGGCCCGGACAGTCGAGGAACGGGATGACTGTTGTTACGCGAGGACAACTGACGCGGCAGTCCCTTGCCGACGCGATCCGGGCACGACTGCGGGAGCAGATACTATCCGGCGAGATGGCCATGGGTCAGCGACTCACCGAGCAGGGCGTCGCCGAGGCCATGGGCACATCGGCGGGTCCCGTCCGGGAGGCCTTCGCCAGCCTCACCTACGAGGGGCTGCTCATGTCGCTGCCGAACCGGGGCACATTCGTCTCGTCGGTTTCGGAGGAGGAGGCGCGCGGCGCCTACGACGTCCGCCAGCGTCTCGAGCTCTACGCCTTCGAGCTGGCGCGTAGCAGGCTCACGCCAGCGGCCAATGCCGAGTTGGACGACCTGATCGCAGGACTGAAAACGGCGGCGAAACGGTCAGACTATCCGGCGATGATCGGCCTCGATATGCGCTTCCACGGCATATTCTACGCCCACTCGGGTAATCCGATCCTGACCTCTATCTGGCCACTGCTGGAAGGCACCATCCGCAAATTCGTCTCGGTAGCAGGACCGCACTACACGCGTGACTTCAATGAGCTCGCGCTCCGCCATGAGAAGTTGCTGGCCGACTATCGCGCCGGAGACATGGGCGCGGTGGCGCGGGAACTCGCCCAGCACGGCCAGGACATCTGGCGCAACCTGCGGCCCTCAAGCCCCGAGGCGCAAACCGCCTGATCCGCGGCCATCTTACCGCTCCAGGAGACCCGTGATGCTGACCCAGTTGCCACGCGGTGCGTCCGCCGTATCGACCACAGGGCGATACGTGGAAAGCGTCGAAACCTTCGTCGTCGATGGTGCGTGGCGCAATTTTCTCATCGTCAAGGTAGTCACAAACGACGGCGTGGTCGGGTGGGGCGACGGCACGCTCGGATGGAAGGAGTTTGCCGTCGAGTCGCTGGTGCACGAGTTCGCTGACCGGCATCTCGTCGGGCGCGATCCATTCCGGATCGAGGACCTGTGGTTCAAGCTCTACCAGGTCGAGCACAACACTGGCCCGGTGATGTTCGCTGCCATGGCGGGGCTGGAGACGGCATTGTGGGATATCGTCGGCAAGGTATGCGGCCAGCCCGTTGTCAATCTCGTTGGCGGCGTGCTGCGCGACAAGGTGCGCGTCTATGCCAACGGCTGGTATGCCGACGTGCACGATCTCCCGAAGCTCCGGGAACGCGTGAAGAAAGTCGTCGCCATGGGCTATACGGCCATGAAGTTCGATCCATTCGGCGCCGGCGGCCGGGAGATGAGCCGCAAGGACCTGCGTAGAGCCGCGAAGGCGGTGGAGGCTGTGCGGGATGCGGCAGGACCGGACGTCGATCTGCTGATCGAATGCCACGGGCGTTTCTCCGTCGGAACGGCCATCGAGGCAATCAAGGCCATGCAACCCTACGAGCCTCTGTTCTGCGAGGAGCCGATTCCAGCACACAACATCGATTCACAGGCATGGGTGACGAAGGCGGCCTCCGCGATGGGTGCACGTGTCGCAACCGGCGAGCACACCTATTCGCGGTTCGGCTTCAACGAAATGCTTCAGAAGCAAGCCGCCCACGTCATCCAGCCGGATCTCGTCTATGCCGGCGGTTTCATGGAGACGAAGAAGATCGCGGCCATGGCGGAAGCGAACTATGTCAGCGTTGCCCCGCACAGTTGCGACGGACCGGGTCGGCTGATCGCCAGCATCCATCTGTGCGCCAACATCCCGAACTTCCTAATCCTAGAATCGTTCGCGGATTTCGACGTGCCGTGGCGCGGCGACCTCGTGAAGCGGGGCAACCCGGTTCTCGAGGATGGCTACTATAGCGTGCCGACGTTGCCGGGTTGGGGATACGAGATCGACGAGGAAGTCGCCAAGGCGCATCCTGGCTCGATCAAGTCGCGGATGAACATGTTTGACGGCGAATGGGAAAGGCTGATGTGTAGTTGACCGCCGTTGCCGCCACGCCTGCTCTCGAGCTCCGCCATGTGCGGAAGGCTTTCGGCCATGTCGTCGCGCTAGACGATGTGTCGCTGTCGGTCGAGCGCGGCGCCGTCACTGTCATCGTCGGAGACAATGGCGCCGGTAAGTCCACGATGATGAAGGTGCTGTCGGGCGTCTATCCGGTCGACAGCGGCGAACTCCTTATCAACGGTGTGCCAACGGTGCTCACCAGTCCCGCGCGAGCGCGCGAGCACGGTATCGCCGTGGTCTTCCAGAACCTCGCGCTCGTCGAATGCCTGGATGTGGCTGCCAATATGTATCTCGGCCGCCAGATATCGAAGTGGGGCGTATTCGCCGATCGCAAGCAGATGATCGAGCGCGCCGCCGATACCCTGAGCGAACTGCAGGTGCGCCTGCCTTCGGTGCGCGTGCCAGTTGGCGTTCTGTCGGGCGGGCAGCGGCAGGGCGTGGCGATTGCCAGAGCCGTGCAGCAGGATACGCCCATCGTCCTTCTCGACGAGCCCACGGCTGCGCTGGGGTATCGCGAGACGCAGCAGGTTATCGCCATCATTGGCAGGCTGCGCGATGCGGGGAAGGCGATTGTCCTGGTGAGCCACGATCTCTCGATGGTCTTCGACGTCGCCGACACGATCCAGGTAATGCGCCTCGGCCGGGTCCAAGGCGTCAGGAGGCGGGAGGCCGCCGACCGCAGCGAGATCGTCGGGCTCATCACCGGCGCCATCGGCGCCGACCGCGAGGTGGCGTGATGGCCGACAACGCATCGCGCGTTTCCGGGCCGACGGCGGTGGCCCGGTCGTCTACCGAAACGGGATCGCTGCTGGCGCGCGTCGTGACCAGCCCGCAGTTCATGGTGGTCGTCGTCATGGTGCTGTTCGTGGTGCTCGGCGCCACGCGCTCGCCGCAGTTTCTCGACGGGCAGACCTGGATCAACATCCTCCGCAACGCCGTCTTCATCGCCATTGTGGCGTCGTTCTCGACGCTCGTTTTCGTGAGTGGCGGGCTCGATCTTTCGGTCGGTAGCCTGTTTGCGGTCGGCGGTATGGCCACCGCTGGGCTGATCGCGGCCGGTGTGCCCATTCCGTTAGCGATCGTGATCGGGACGCTGGCTGGCGGAGCGGCGGGGCTCCTTAATGGCTTGCTCATCAATTACGCCAGCATCCCCCCGTTCATAACCACGCTGGGGATGCTCTATGCGGCGCGCTCGCTGGTCATCTACTTCACGGGCGGACAGCCGATAGCGCCACTTCCGGATGCCTTTGCGGCGGTTGCGAGAACCAACCTCTTCGGCCTGCCGGTGCTTCTCTACTACGCGGCGGTCGTCGTGGTGTTCGCGCACGTGCTCCTGGAGAAGACTACGTTCGGCGGCGACGTCCGTGCGATCGGCGGCAACCGCGAGGCGGCCGGCAATGCCGGCATCAACGTTCGGCTCGTATCGACGACCGTCTATGTCCTCAGCGGCCTGTCGGCGGCGTTCGCCGGGATGCTGATGGCGGCCCGCCTCGGCTCGGGCCAGCCGAGCACCGGCGTCAGCTTCGAGCTCCAGGTCATCTCGGCGGTGATTATCGGGGGCACCAGCCTTTTCGGCGGCATCGGCACGGTGTGGGGAAGCCTGCTCGGCTCGCTCGTCCTCAGTATCCTGACGACCGGTCTCATCCTGCTCCGTATCGACCCTGTCCTCCAGGATTTCGTGATCGGCGTCATCATTGTCGTTGCCGTCGGTATCGATCAGTTGCGGAGGCGGCGCATGTTCCGTTCGGCAGGGGTGCGATGAGTGCCGATCTCGAAGGTCGCGCCTTCATCGTCACAGGCGCATCGCGCGGGATCGGCAGGGCGACCGCCGCCCGGCTAGCGCAGGACAAGGCCAGTCTAGTTCTCACCGCCGGGCCGGGCGAGGAAGCGCTGCTCGCGGGCGTCGCGCGCGAGGTTGGCACGGCCGAAGCGATCGTTGGCGATCTTGCCGACCCGAACCTCGCGGCCGAGCTTGTCGCCAGAGCGATCCGCCGCTTTGGGCGTCTCGACGGTATCGTCAACAACGCGTTTGCTGAGGAGATCGGCGCAGTCGGCGACATCTCGCTCGGCGGCTGGAACAAGACGCTTGCTGTCACGCTGACGGCGCCGATGCTGATCGCCAAGGAGGCGCTGCCGCACATGCAGCAGGCAGGGCGCGGAGCCATCGTCAACATTGCCTCGCAGCGCGCGTTCGCTTCCGGCCATGGCGCTGCGGCTTACGAAAGTGCGAAAGCTGGCCTCTTGGCACTGACACGGTCGCTCGCGGTCGACTATGGCCCATTTGGCATCCGCACCAACTGCCTGAGCCCCGGCTTTATCCTGTCGGAGCGCGCCGTCGAATGGATGCGCGGTGGTCCGCGCCGGGAGGAAGCGATGTCCGTCGCGATACCGCTCGGGCGGCCGGGGCAACCGGGCGAGATTGCCACCGTCGTCGCATTTCTACTCGGCGACGGTGCGTCGTTCATCAATGGTGCGGTGATACCGGTTGACGGCGGGGCGCTCGCCGGCCTTCCTGAAAACGCGGCGCTGGCTTTGACGGAAGGGCCATGAGCGAAGCCGGCCTGATCGGCATCCAGCATGCCGTGGTAATTACCCGCGACCTGGAGCGGACCCTTTGCTTCTATCGCGATTTCCTCGGGCTCGTGCCGCGCCCGGTCACTACGCACGATCCGGACAAGATCGCGCGGCTTGGAGGTCCGCGGAATACGAAGGCGCGGGCCGTCATCCTGCACGCACCTGATGGGTCCGAGCTGGAAATCGCCTGCTTCGAGGAGCCGGACGGCGCCGAGCGCGCCGTTGCCGACTGGCCTGATGCCGGGATTCGGTCGATCACATTCAAGGTTCGCGACATCCGCGCGATGCTCGATCGGCTGGGTGCTGCCGGTTACCCCATCGTCAACGAGATTGTGGAGTTTGAGGTCGAGGGTG
>CAZXKZ010000024.1:0-2768 GCA_964641825.1 uncultured Bauldia sp. | reverse complement strand
GTCGCCTATGTGCACGGGCCAGACAGTGTGATCCTGACGCTCCTGCAGGAGGGCGTGGCGTGAGCGCACGATACCCGCGCACTGTTCTCGGCACCTGTTGTCTACCGTGGGGCGACGGCGGGCTCGACGTGCCGCTCTTCCGCCGCAGCATCACCAATCTTGTCCGCGCCGGGTTGAGGGACCTCTACATCTTCGGGACCGCGGGCGAGGGGCATACGGTCACCGAGTCGCAGTTCCGGCAGGTGACGACGATCTTCGTCGAGACGATGGCGAAAGCGGGCGGCGCGCCGCCAATGGTCGGCGTCATCAACCTTTCCTTGCCGACGGTACTGGAGCGGATCGCCTTCGCCGCGGATCTTGGCGTGCGCACCTTCCAGTTTTGCCTCCCCGCTTGGGGCGCGATCAACGACAGGGAAGTCCGCCGCGTGTTCGCGGAAGTGTGCAACGGCTTTCCGGATCGGCAGTTCCTTCATTACAACCTTGGCCGCGCCGGCAGGCTGGTGCGGCCGGAGGAATATGCCGAGCTCGCCGAGGCTCATCCGAACCTGGTCGCGACCAAGTACGGGCTTGGCGATCCGGAGACCATCGTCGGCCTTCTGCACCATGCGCCTCAACTGCGCCATTTCTTTACCGAGCCCGGCTACTATATCGGGGTCCCGCTGGGGCAGTGTGGTCTGCTCGCGTCGATCGCTGCCAGCAATCCGCGGCGGGCATGGGAGTATTTCAATGCGGGCGTCGAGGGCGATCATGCGCGGTTTGCGATGCTCTATCGCGAACTCGCGGGGCTGATGAATGCCGTACGACGCGCTGCTGGCGGCATGGGACTGAACGACGGTGCGTACGACAAGCTCATCGCCAAGCTCGCCGAACCCGATTTTCCGCTGGACCTCCTGCCGCCGTACCAGTCGTCGACCGATGACGGCTACAAACGCTACCGAGCGGAGATCGTCGAGCGGTTTCCCGACTGGCTTCCCACCGGCTGAGTGGATGGATCGCCGCACGGTACGGTGCTCGTGACTGACGAACGCCCACCGACCGAGATGCGCAATCCCGCCACCGTGTCGATCGATGAGATGGACACGGAGGAGATACTGCGGACCCTCTACCGCGAGGATGGGCGGGCGATCTCGGCGGCAGGAAAGGCGGCGGGGGAGACGGCGCGCGCCGTCGATGCGGCGCTGGAACGCGTTAGCCGCGGCGGTCGTCTCCACTACTTCGGCGCCGGCGCTTCCGGGCGTCTGGCGATGCTCGACGCGGCGGAAATTGTGCCGACCTTCGGCGCGGAGCCGGGCCTGTTCACCGCGCATTTTCCAGGCGGTGTCGGTGCTTTGACCGATCCGGCGATCGATCTGGAGGACTCCGAACAAGACGGCCACGCCGACGCTGGGGCGCTTGATGAGACGAGCGTCGCCGTCGGGATCAGTGCGTCGGGAACGACGCCCTACGTGATGGGCGCATTGCGGCGGGCGCGCGCGGCCGGTGCGCTCGTCATTCTGGTGACAAGCAACCCGCAGGCGCCGATCTGTGCGCTCGCCGACATCAGCATTATCGCCGAGACCGGCGCGGAGGCGCTGACCGGCTCGACCCGCCTGAAGGCCGGCACGGCGGCCAAGGTGATCCTCAACGCCTTTTCCACGGCCCTGATGATCCGGGCGGGGCACGTCTTCTCGAACCTGATGGTTGGCTTGGTTGCGACGAACGACAAGCTGCGCGGAAGGGCGCTTGGCATCCTGTGGGAGGCGACCGGCATGCCTCCGGGGAGATGCAAGGATGCCCTCCGCGAGGCAGATGGAAGCCTGCCGGTAGCGCTTGTCAGCCTCCTCGCGGGTGTTCCGGCTAACGGGGCGCGCGATGCGCTCGCCCGCGCGGGCTCCGTCAGGAAGGCGATCGAGACGCTCGGCGGGTCTCGTGCCTGACCGAGACGGGGTGCGTCAGTGCCAGCCGGCGGTATGCCCGCTGCCCAGCATCTGGTCGTAGACGTCCGTGCGGCGGTCGCGGAGCACCTGGTTGAACGCGTTCCAGTTGCGCTTGCGTCGTGCGTCCGCGAGGTTGACCGTGGCGACCAGCACCTCCTCCCTGTCGGTGCTCGCCGGTCCGGCGACCGGCCAGCCGGTGTGGCTGACGATCAGGCTCTGACCGATGAACGGCTGCCCGCGCTCGGTGCCGATCCGGTCGGCCGCCGCCACGAAGACCGAGTTGGAGTGCGCTGCCGCCATGACCAGGATGTTGGCCATCGCCTCGCGCTTCGGATCCTGCCCCGGGATCGGCACCCAGTTGGTCGGCACGCAGAGGATCTCGGCGCCCTGCAATGCGGCGAGCCGAAAACTCTCCGGGAACCAGCAGTCGTAGCAGATGTGGCAGCCGATCCGGCCGATGGATGTGTCGAACACCGGGAAGCCGAGATTGCCGGGCGTGAAGTAGAGCGCCTCGTCGCCCCAGAGATGGACCTTGCGGTAGCGGCCGATGAGACCCTCCGGCCCGACGATGACCGCAGCGTTGTAGAGCTTCTCGCCATCCTTCTCCGTGATCCCGGCAACGATATGGAGCTTGAGGCGGGCGGCGGCCTCGATCCACGCCTTCGTGCTCGGGCCATCGGGAACAGGCTCCGCCAGGGCGTGAGCTTCGGACCGTGACTGGAAGACATAGCCGGTGTTGCAGAGCTCCGGCAGGACCACGAGTTCGGCGCCCTGGGCGGCCGCCGCCTCCATCAGCGCGATGCTGTGCGCAACGTTCTCTGCCGTCTTCCCAAACCGCGGCTCCATCTGGAT
>CAZXKZ010000023.1:8577-22214 GCA_964641825.1 uncultured Bauldia sp. | reverse complement strand
CCGTCCGCGTCGACCGCGCGGAACGTGAGCCCAACCGCGGCAGGTCCGAGATCGGCGACCTCGAAGGCCTGTCCTTCCGGTCCCCTGGTTTCGGCGAATCGCGGTCCGTCCGGTGTCGCGCCGTTCGACACGAACAATGTCGATTCGGCGAGGCCGAAGCTCGGCGCGAAAGCCTCCGGCCGAAATCCGGCCGGTGCGAACGTTGCGAGGAAGCGCCGGACCGTCGACGGCAGCACCGGCTCGCCACCGCAGATTGCGACCGTCAGGCTGGACAGGTCGAGGCCGTCCAGCCCTCCCGTATCGGCCGCCTTGGAGCACATCTCGTAGGCGAAGTTGGGCGCGCTGGTGATGGTGGCCTTCTCGTCCGCGATGAGCTGCAGCCAGCTCAGCGGACGTTGCAGGAAGCGCAGCGCGTTCATCAGCGTTGAGCGGCAGCCCATCCACATCGGGAAGACGACATGGCCTATCAGACCCATGTCGTGATGGAGCGGCAGCCAGCTCACCATGCGCGTGCTGGTGCTGAAGCCGTACGCCTGCGAGATGGCGTGGCAGTTGGCGGCGATGTTGCCGTGCGAAAGGCCGATGCCCTTCGGATTGCCGGTCGATCCCGACGAGAACTGGATGAGGGCGAGCGAGTCCCGCGAGACGCTGGCCGACGCGGAGGGACCGTCGGCAAGCGCGGCGCGGTCGAAGGTCACGAGCCTGCAGCGGTGCGCTGTCGCAATCTCCTGCAGCCAGTCGGAGACGACCGAGCCGGCGATGAGCGCCTCCGGCTCCGCGGTCCTCAACACGATTTCCGTGCGCGGCGCGGAACGCCGCGACAGCGTGACCGGCGCAGGGATGGCGATGTTGCCGGAAACGAGCACGGCGGCCATCGCCACGACGAAGTCGAGCGTGTCCTCGCAGGCGATCGCGATGCGCTGTCCGCCGCCGCCGAGCAGGCGCCCGAGCGCGTTCGCCTGCAACCACAATGCGCCCCAGGTAATCTCCTCCGGCTCGCGCGCGGCGATCCGGAACGCGATGGCGTCCGGCCGGGCTCTGGCATGCGCCTCCAGACGAGCGGGGACTGGCTCAGGCGCGTGCATCAGTTTCGGCCGGCACGAGGTACTGCCGCAGAATGTCCTCGAACTGGCCTCTGGCGATCAGGCCGGGGACGACGTTGTGCTCGCTGTACTCCGACACATAGCCGACGTTGACGCGGGACACGCCTTGCATGTTGTGGGCATGAGGCAGGTCACTTTTGGAGCCGTCGCCGCAGAGGAGCGTCACCATGCGCGGGCTTGTGCGGGTAGACAGGTATTCCCTGAGACTGCCGAGCAGGTGGCGATCCTTGCACCGCTCCATTGCCGATCGCTCGATCGGCAGCAGCGGGAGCCGGGTATTTGGCTTCAGCTCGGTCCTGATGCTGAGGCCGAGGAAGGTGTCGGCCTCGAGGTCGGCGGCGGCGCGCGCGCCGACATATCCGCCGGCGGAACTGGCAAGGACGTGGAGCCGCGAGACGCCGAGCTCGCCCGCCAGCGCGGAGACGCGGCTGACCAGACCGGCGTAGCCGCCGCCGACGCTGCCGAGGCCGTTGAGGAACAGCGTGTTGGACATGTCGTTCAGGTAGATCACATGGGCGTTCAGCTTGCGGAGATAGTGGTAGAGCACCTGGAGGGACATCCAGAAGCGGCGCTCGACTCCAGTGAAGACGACGATCGCCCTGTCGGCCGTCTCGCTGCCGCGGGCGACCAGAACCTCGTGCGGGCGGTTGAGGGATTCCGCCTCCGGGTGGCCATCAGCCTTGAACGCCTCGAACACGCCGCTGCGGCGAAGCTGGCGGACGGCCATGGCCATGGCGGCGGCCTGAGCCTTTGAACCGGGATCGGTGGCAATGCGGGCGATTGCCGCCTCGGCCTCGTTCAACGCGCCCCACCGCATGAGCGTGTCGGCGGCTAGGGCAAGACCCTCGATGTTGGCCGCGGGATCGGTGGTGGTTTCGATGGCTTTCACCAGGTAGCGTTCGTCGAATCGCCGTACACCCCTTCGCGCTTCGTCAATCTCGCGGCGGATTTCCACAGCTTCTCCAAGGCCGCGCCGTGCCGCCTCGGCGTGCAAAATCTCCGCAGCATCGAAGGCGCCCCATGCCGAAAGGTCGCCGGCCGTCGAGACGAGGGTTTCGTCATCGGCGCTGCCGGGATCGCCGGCCACGGCCAGCGCCCGCGACAGGATCGTCGGAGTGCTTTTGCCCGTGTGGGTGAGGGTTGACTTGCTCAGGTCGTTCACGCTGCTACGTCCGGCGGCTGCTGCACTCCCGAGGCGAGGCGGCGGCAACTGTGGCCGGAAATATGTCGGATTGCGAGGGGCATCGCCATATACTCTCTTACGCCCCATGATTTCGCACGCCGCCCGTCAGAAGAGGAATGATTTCTCATGTACAAGCATTTCCTGATCGCAACCGATGGCTCGGACGTTGCCCAAAGGGGCGTCGATCACGGGCTCGCGCTTGCCAAGCAGCTCGGTGCGAAGGTGACGGTGCTGGTGGTGTCCGAGGTGATCACTGGAAATGTGCTGGCGGGCCAGCCGGAGACCGGCCTTTTCACGCGCACGGAGGAACTCCAGCGTTCGGCGGAGGTCGCGGCCAAGAAAATCCTCGGCAGCGTCGGCGAGCAGGCGGCGGCCGCCGGCGTGGCGTGCGAACTGGTGCACCTCCGCGACATCATGCCGTCGCAGGGCATTCTCGAGACAACCGAAAAGAACAACTGCGACCTCATCGTCATGGGTTCCCACGGATGGAGCGGGATTGCGCGCCTGTTCCTGGGCAGCCAGGCGGTTGAGGTCGTGACCGGCGCGAAGGTCCCCGTGCTGATCGTCCGGTAGCCGGTCGATCAGGCTCCCCGGAACACGATCAGGTAGCCGAGGTAGACGAGGTACGCGGTGACGAACACCGCGCCTTCCACACGCGAGATCCGGCGACCGCTGATGAACGCGGGGATGCAGGCCAGCGCGACGATGCCCATCACGGGAATGTCGACGCGGATCAGTTCCGGTTCCACGATGACGCCGTTCGCCGGAACCAGGACGCTCACGCCGAGAATGAACAGGATGTTGTAGGTGCTGCTGCCAAGGAGATTGCCGACGGCAATGTCCCTTTGTCCTTTCATGGTCGAGACGATCGTGGTCACCAGTTCCGGCGAGGACGTGCCGATCGCCACGACGGTAAGACCGATGAAGGCGTCGGAGACGCCCATCATCTTTGCCAGTTGGACGGCGCCGTCGACCAGCCAGTCCGCGCCGACCACGACGATGGCAATGCCGGCGATCAGTGCAGCGAAGTTGTAGACGAGGGTGAGCCTCGGATGGCCGTTGGCCGGGGCCGCGTACTCCCCGGCGAATTCCGACTGGATCGCCCGGCTCTCCGCGCGCGCGCCGCGAATGATCACGATGGTATAGACGATGGCCGCGACGACGAGGATCGCGCCTTCCATCCGCGTGAGCACGCCGTCCCATGCCATGACGAGCAACGCCGCGGCGGATGCAGTCATCACCGGCATGTCGAGGCGGATGGCCCTGCTGTCGAGCGCCAGCGGCATGATGGCCGCGCTCAGCCCCAGAATGAATAGGATGTTGAAGGTGTTGGTGCCGGCGATGTTGCCGACCGCGAGCGATCCCTTGCCTTGCAGCGCGGCCTCGATACCGACGGCCAGCTCGGGCGCGCTCGTCCCCACCGCCACGATGGTGAGCCCGATGATGATGGGAGGGATGCCGACCAGGCTCGCCAGCCGCGTGCCTGAGCGGGTCAGCAGTTCCGCTCCGACGACCAGTGCGATCAGCCCCGCGATGCACCAGGCCAATGCTAGCATGCGTCGTCCGCTTGGACGCCCGGCGAGGGGCAGGGTGCCTCAGGCAGCCCGATGGGCCAGCGGCGCGATCTCATGCCTCCACGGCGGCCCGCGGCGCCCGCACGATCAACGTATCGCACGGCAGGCGGTCGAGGATGCGCTTGGCGACGCTGCCGAGCAGGATCTCCATCACGGCGCTGCGGCCGTGCGTGCCGAGCACGGCGAGATCGGCGCCTTTGTCGCGCGCGTAGTCCCGGAGGAGGTCGACCGGGTCGCCGTCCTCGATGAAGACGTCAGGGTGGATGCGGCCCGGCTTCTCTGAGACCACGCTTTCGATGAACGTGTTGCAGGCCTTTGCGGCGACCGCGCGATATTCCCTGCGATAGGCGGCAGCGTCGGACATGAGCCCGGCCATCGGCGCGTCATAGGCGTGGAAAACGGTCAGCTTCTCGCCGGGGAAGAAGCTCATCGCCGCTTCGAGCGAGGGGCGGGAGCATTCCGAAAGGTCCGTCGTGACGACGATATGGCGGTAGGGCGCTCTTGCCCGGTCCTTGACGACCAGCACGGGCATCCGCGACCCGCGGAGCAGCCGGTCGACCGTCTTCCCGAGGGCGAACCGCCCGAACAGCTCGTCCCGGGCGATGCCCACCACGATCAGGTCGCAGCCTTCGGCCTCCGCAGTCCGCAGGATCACATCGCCGGGCTCGCCCTCCTGTACGAGGACCTTGGCCTTGCTCGCCAGGGCGCCGAGGTCCGCGACGAGCTGGCGCCTTACGACACCGGCCGGATCGGGCGGGCGGACCCACGAGGGGCGCGGCGCATCCGGCCCCGCTGAGGCTTCGAGATCCTCGAGGATGTGCAGGACGACGAGCTGTGCGTTCCACTGGTGGGCGAGGGAGGCGGCGCGGTCCATGGCGCGGTCGCAGCGCGCGCTGAGGTCGGTTGCCAGGAGGATTCTGGTCGGTGGACCCTTGGCCCAGGTCGGTTCGGTCATGCCGGCTCCCATGTCTCAGGCGCATCATGGAATATAAGCAGGCCGCAGGCCAAGCCGTTTCGTCAGCTTCGCATCAATCCTTCCGCAATTCGCCGGTCAACTTGTCGCGCGCTGCCGGTCCTCGCATTCGCGAGGACGACATCGAGGTAGCGATCCTAGCCGCCGGCCACCGTCTTCGGCCACGACGACTTGGCCTTGCACGGGCCGGTCTGGAGCCGGGCGCCGGGATGGTTGATCGGCCAGCCGCGGACGTGCGCCTCCTCGTGCTCGATCACTTCGCGCTGGCACCGGTCCGAGACGTCGGTGGGATAGTAGATGGTGGGCTTGCCCTGCATGTTCCACGGATACACGAACCCGAGCGGATCGGAGCAGTAGTCGAGGCCGGGAGCGCGCGAAGGCAGCCCGGCATATTTGCGGAACAGCTTCTGCAGGTCCTTCAGCGGCAATCCCTTGTAGTTCACGTCCGGCAGCGGCTTGGACGTGTACGTAGCCGGAGGCATTGCCCGTATCCGGCAATCGATCTCGGCATGGGCGAATGTGGTTGTGACGAGAAGTGCTGCGAGCAGCGCAAGAATGCGAAACATGACGACCGACCCCGCTTTTTTTGATTAAAGCTCGAGTCAAAATAGCCGCCAAGTTTCACCGCTTCATCAGGTCATCTTGTGCGCTGGTTAAGAAAGTCCTTGCGGCAGGATCATAATCCCAGAATCGCCGAAACGCGGCCTTTTGCAGCCAAGGCGATGCACGCCGAACGGGCATTTTCCGAATCTCTGCGCGTAGGTTAGCGAAGTTTTATGCGAATCCTCGACTCGCAATAAAGTCTCTCGGCAGAGACGCCCGCTAACCCTGTGATACCCGGTCAAAAACAGCCGTGCCCCCTTCGGCTGTCGACCGGATAACAGGAGGGTCAGCAAATGGACAAGGTAAGCAGGATTGCGGCGGCGGCGCTCATCGCCTCCACGATGGCGGTTACGTCGCCCGCGTTTGCGGTCGAGACGACCGCAGAGGATTTCGTGGCCAGTCTCTCCACGGATTTTTCGCGGGGTGACTATGCCACCGTGCTTGCCAAGCTCAACGAGCTGCAGCGCCTCGGCCTCGACGGTATCGTCTTCGACGATCAGATGATTTCGATCGAACAACTGATTGCGCTGCTGAACCAGGTCCAGGCGGGGGGCGTCAGCGGAGCGAATGCTGCCGCCACGCTGCTCGCCTATCTCGATGCGGCCGGTCAGGTGCGCTTCGTTAACGGCGGAATCCTCACCACCACTGCGGACATCGGTCCTGCCGGCGGGTTCGGGTCAGTCTTCCCGGCAGGTTCGGCGGGCTAGAAAGGAAACCAGAGACACAGACCTCGGGGCGCGCGTTGCCATGCTGTCCTTGATCGTTCCCGCAAGGAACTGGCCCGTCGAGCGCATCGAGGCCTGTGTCCGTTCATTCCTCCGGCTGAAGTCGGCGGCGCTCGGCGAGATCGTCGTCGTCGATTTCGGCTCGGAGCAGCCGATCGTGCTGGGCATCCGCGACAAGCGGGTCCGCGTCGTGCGCGTGTTGGCCGAGCGGTGGAGCCTGGCGGAAGCCATCAACGTCGGCGTCGTCGCCAGCCGCGGCGAGATCGTCGCCAAGACCGATGCCGACATCATCATTGCGCGCGAGAGCGGGCGGGGCCTCGATGCTGCGGTCAATGCCATCGCCGCGGGCGAGGTAGGGCTGGCCGTCGTACAGGCCATCGACCTGCCGCCGGGGCTGGATGCCGCCAGGGCGCTTCGCATGCAGACAGGCCCACTGGTGCGCGAGGGCAGGCTCCGCCCACGCTGGGGGCAGGGCGGCCTGTGCTTCTTCTCGCGAGCGACATGGGCCGACGTTGGCGGGTTTGAGTCGCGCTTCCACGGCTGGGGAAACGAGGACAACGACTTCGCCGACAGGGTGCGGCGCTCCGGGCGGCGGATGCGGTGGATGGGGCCGGAACTCCTACGCATCTTCCATGTTGCGCACGCGCCGTCCTATGTCGCCCACGATATCCATGAGGCGCGGGAGGCCAACCGGCGCGTCTACCTCGGCGACAAGAGCACGTTCCGCTCGCTGCGCTTCCGGCATTCCAGGTCGGGTCCGCTCGCGTCGCCTTCCATTGTCACCTCGGCGCGGCCGCTGGTCACCGTGGCGTTCGCCTCGAAGGCGCGTCCCAACCGCGAGCGGATGCTCACCGAGGCGATCAAGGGATTTGCAGGGCAGATCGACAACGACTTCGAGGTCCTCGTCGTCGACAATGGCTCGACGGCCGAGGAGAGTGCGAAGCTCAGGAAGTCCCTCGCCAAGCTGCCGCGCGCCATCGCGCCCCGTGTGATCGACCTCGATCAGGCTTCCATTCCGGCTGCGCGCAACCGCCTCACCGACGAGGCCCGCGGTCGCTACGTCTGCATCGCGGACGACGACGACATTCCGATGCCGGGGCGGCTGGCGGACCATCTGGCCGTGTTCGAAACGCGGCCAGGTATTCACGGCTCTCACGGCGGGTGGATCGACTTCGACGAGGTGACGGGCATCGTCGATTTCAACCCGGGCGGCGAGCGGACGCTGGCTTCCCTGCTCTACGGTCCGGGCAAGATCTCGGCGCACCCGGCCTCGCTGGTGCGTACGGACGTGATGCGGCACTTCCGCTACGACGAGTCCTCGCGCATCGGCTCCGACTTCGATCTTGCGATCCGCATGGCCAACATGGGATGCCGGATCGAGCACACCGGCAGCTACGTCACGCTCCGGCGGTTCCATACGGCCAACGTCACCATCACCGATCTTGCCGATCAGCGCATGGTGGGCGTCGACGCCCGGGCCAGGGTTTCCGAGACGCTCGGCAACGCATTCTCCAACCGTCTCCGGGAGATCGCGAGGGAAGGCAAGAACCGCGTCGCCTGCCGCAATTCCATGCCGGCGGGAGAGGTGCTGCCGCGGCTTCCGGGCTACGTCGGGATCTGGCGGCTGCTCGTTCCGCTGTCCCAGCTCAACCGCCCGAAGCCACCGGAGCGCAACGGCGCGCTGTTGCAGCCCAGCCCGGTCGCGCCGTGGCGGCGCGAGGAGGACGAGCCCGCGCCGCTCGGGATACCGCTGGCGGCCAACGACGGCGCGGTCGGGATTTCCATCGACACGATACGGCCCGCCGGCCTGCCGGAGAGCAGCGCGGACATCGTCGACGTTGCCCGCACCCTTGAGGGCATCGTGACAGGCGATGTCGGCGTGGTCGATTGCGGCGTCAATCCGACGCTGTTCTTCGTTTCGGACCGCGTGAAGGGCATCCGCCGCGCGCTCAAGCTGAAAGCGGCGGTCGAGGAACAGCTCGACCTGGTCGTCGAGGTCGTCACCGATGTCGAATATGAGCGCCGCCGCTCGACCCGCTTCGACTGGTCGGTCCTGGCGAAGCAGAGCAAGGAGGCACGGCTCCTGTCTGCGCCGATGGCGCTCGACGCCGCTCTTGCCGCACTCACGCGCCTGCCGGCCAACACCGCGCTGCGCGCCATGACGGCGATGCTCGCCGACTTCAACTGCACGGAGCAGCTTTTCCATCTCGTAACGGCGCCGCTGAAGCTGGAAGACGGCCCCGCACGCATCCGGCGCATCCTCGAGCGGCAGACTGGAGAGACGTTCCAGATGGTCGCGCCGCCGTTCGCCCAGCCTTCTGCCCAGGCCGGAAGAGGAGCGGCATGAAGTTCTCCCTCGCCAACGCACGGAACGTGCTCTCCGTCACCGGGGTCGAAAATTGCGACACCGATTCGTGGCCGCTGGTCTCCGAGATCGTCTTCCGCCGCTACCAGGGGACGTTCGACCCCGAGCTCGGCGCGGTCGCCGCGGCGATCCTGTTCTCCGGCCATTGCGGGACGGTCGCCGAGTTCGACGGCGTCAACGTCGGCCTCGAAGCGGCGAAGGGGATCCGCTGCGTCGCGCCGGAGATCGATGAAGTCTTGCCCATCGACGGCCGCAAGAAGGAAATGACGCAGGGCGGGCGCACCATGGTCGTGGTCGAGGCGGCGGAAGCCTTCGACGCCGGCATAGACCTGCGCTCGCTCGGGCGTTCGGCGCGGGCGGTGACGTGGAGCGGCGACCCGGTCCCGCCGGACAGCCGCGATTCGTCGGAATACGTTTGCGGCGAGATCTTCACCAACGCGCGGCTGGTCGCGGGCGGGATGGAAACCTCCGTCGCGCTTGCCCTCCTGATCGGGGGCAGGAGCCTGCGCGATATCCATGTCGCCACGCCCAAAGGCGCCGACCCCGAAGTCTTCGACCGGGTCGCGGAAGGGCTTGATTGCGTCGGCATCAAGTTGAGGGCGCTCTGAGCCGTGGCCGTTGCCCGCCTTGCACCGCGGAGACTGCCGGAGGCGAAGCCGGAGCCGGAAGCGCTCGACCTAGCGATGATCGGCGGCGGCTATGTCGGCCTGGTAACCGCGGCGTGTCTTGCCGGTATCGGACATCGCGTCACGGTCGTCGAGACCGACCCACATCGCCTGGCAGAGCTCGAGGCGGGGCGCATGCCGATCCACGAGCCGGGGCTCGACCGGCTGGTCGAGGAGAACGTGCGCCGGCGGCGTCTTGCATTCACCGGCACGGCCGCTGCGGCGGTCGATGCGGCACGCGCGGTCTTTCTCGCGGTCGGCACCCCGTCGCGGACCGAGGACGGGCGAGCCGATCTCCGCTTCATCAACGAGGCGGTGTTCGAGATCGCCGGCAGGCTTCGTGACGACGCGGTCGTCGTGGTCAAGTCGACGGTCCCGGTCGGCACCTGCGACGGGATCGAAAAGCTCCTGCGCACCCTTCGCCCCAATACGCGGATCGCGGTCGTCTCCAACCCCGAGTTCCTGCGCGCGGGCGCCGCCGTGGGCGACTTCATGCATGCCGACCGGATCGTGGTCGGGGTGGACGACGACCGGGCGCGGCGCCTGATGGCGTCGATCTACCGTCCGCTCGAAGCGGGCGGTTCGCCACTTGTCTTCGTCGGCCGCAGGTCGGCCGAGATGACCAAGTATGCCGCCAACGCATTCCTCGCCACCAAGATCACCTTCATCAACGAGGTCGCAGATTTCTGCGAGGCGGCCGATGCGGACGTCACCGAGGTCGCCCGCTGCATCGGCCTCGACCGACGGATCGGGCAGGAATTCCTGCGCGCGGGGCCGGGCCTCGGCGGATCGTGCTTCCCCAAGGACACGATGGCGCTGCTTCGCGACGGAGAGGACCGCGGCGTATCCCTCGATGTGGTGGCCGCCGTCTGCCGGCAGGACCGCGAGCGCAAGGCCGCGATGGCCGACCGGATGCTGGTCGCGCTCGGCCGCGCCGCGCGCGGCGCGAGCGTCGCGGTGCTCGGCCTCACATTCAAGCCTGACACGGACGATCTTCGCGAGGCGCCGGCGCTTGCAATCATTCCCCTGTTGCAGGCGGCCGGCGTCCGCGTCCGCGCCTACGATCCGCGCGGCATGGCGGCGGCGCGACACCTGCTCCCGGGTGTCGTGTTCGCCGCCGACCCTTATGCGTGCGCGGAGGGCGCCGATCTTCTCGCCGTGGTGACGGAATGGGCGGAGTTCCGCACGCTGGACCTTCAGCGCCTGCGGACGACGATGGCGCGCCCGACCGTGTTCGACCTCCGCAACATCTACGAGCCCGAAACTATGGCGCGCGCCGGCTTCACCTATCATTCGCTCGGCCGCGCTCCGGCGCGTCCCTTCGCCGGTCCGAAGGTGTCCGATGGGACGGAGTCCCAAGTCGCCGCCGTACGCGATAGCGCGGAAGATGGACCGCAGCGGCGCAACGCCGCCGCCGCTGGCCGCTAACGCCCGAGCCAGCCGCCGTCGACGGCGAGGATCGTGCCGTGGATGTACTCCGCGGCGGGCGAGGCCAGGAACACGACCGAGGAGGCGATGTCCTCCGGCTCGCCCCACCGGCCGGCCGGAATGCGGTCGAGGATGGACTTGGCGCGGACAGAGTCGTTGCGCAGTGCTGCCGTCAGGTCGGTGCGGATGTAGCCGGGCGCTATGCCGTTGACGTTGACGCCCTTGGCCGCCCATTCGTTGGCGAAGGCCATGACCAGTTGCTTGACCCCGCCCTTGCTCGCCGCGTAGCTCGCCACGCCGAGGCCGCCCTGGAACGAGAGCAGGGAGGCGATGAAGATGATCTTGCCCGCACCACGCGCCACCATCGTCTTGCCGACCTCGCGGGTCAGCAGGAACGCCGCCGTCAGGTTTGTGTCGAGGACGCGGTCCCACGAATCGTCGTCGTGGGTCTCGGCCGGCTGGCGGGCGATCGTCCCGGCATTGTTGACGAGGATATCCACCGGCGGGTGGCTGTCCCGGATCGTGGCGAGGCAACGGTAGAGGGTCTCGCGGTCGGCGACATCGCATGCGTAGGCGGTGAACGAGCGACCGGCGTTCCGCACCGGCGCGGCGACGTGCTCCGCGATGCCTTCGTCGGACCGCGAGATGGAGACGATGTCGGCGCCGGCCTCGGCGAGCGCGATGCAGGCGGCGCGGCCCATGCCCGTCCGGCCGCCGGTGACGAGCGCCAGCCGGCCGGCGAGCGCATCGCGCGCGAATGCGGCCACGGCGTCAGACCTCGACCAGCGTCTTGAGGTTGATGCCGCCGGAATCGAGCTCGACGAACGCCGGCTGGATCTCGCTCATGGGCACGATCGCGGTGACGATCCTGTCGAACGGAATTTCGCCTGCGGCGAGCAGAGAGATCGCCTGGTCGTAGTCCTTCGCTTCATAGACGCGCGCGCCGAACAGGTCGATCTCGCGCCAGAAGAAACGGAACATATCGACCTTGGGCGGCGTGGCGTGGATCGCCACGAGGACGATCCGGCCGCGCGTCGCGGCGACGCTGGTCATCAGGTCAATCCCGGCCTGGGAACCGGACACCTCGAAGACCACGTCGACCCCTTTCCCTCCGGTCCATGTCTCGACATGGGCGGGAACGTCAGCCGATTTCGGATTGATGGTGGCGAAACCCAGCTCGGTGGCGAGCGCGAGACGGTTCTCGTTGATCTCGGACACGAGCACTTCGGCACCGGCATGGCGCGCCACCAGCGCGATCAGGATGCCGATCGGTCCGCCACCGATGACGAGCGCGCGTTCGCCGGGCACGATGCGGGCGCGGCCAACGTCGTGGCAGGCGACGGCGATCGGCTCGACGAGCGCCGCCTTGGACAGCGGCAGGTCCGGCGGCAGCCTGTGCAGCACCTCCTGCGGCACGTTCCAGAACTGCTGGAAGGCGCCGTCGGTGTCGAGGCCCATGAACTTCAGCCGGTGGCAGATGTGGCTGTGGCCGCTCTGGCAGGCGGGGCACTCGCCACACGGCAGGAGCGGGCGCACCACCACGACATCGCCTTGCTTGAATGCGGTGACGCCGTCGCCGACGGCATCGACCGTGCCGGACATCTCGTGACCGAGAACGCGGCTGAACCCGACGCGCTTGTCCATGAAGCCGTGGAAGACGTGCAGGTCGGTTCCGCAGATGCCGCAGTAGGCGACCTTGATGCGCACTTCGCCCGGTCCGGGGAGAGCGGTCGGGACCTCGTTGACCTCGAAGGTGCGGTTGCCCCGATAGATGGCGGCGAGATGCGTGCCCAAGTGACCCCTCCCGATTTTTCCTTGTTCTTGTTGGCTTATCGCTCCGTCAGGAGGTTCACAAGGATAAATATAAGTTCATGTATATGAACTTGGCACGATCCAAGATTGAAAGCGCTATCAGGTCGAATCGGGGAAATGGATCAGGATTTGCCTTCGCGCGGACGGGTCAGGCTCGTGGCGGTGCGCTGCCGTTCAAGCCTCGGTCACGTCCTGGTCCGTGCTTGGCGAGTTAGGCGGCGATGACATCCAGCAGCGGCGCTGTCGGCTCCGATTGCGATGCGCATGTGTGCTATCCCCTAGGCAGCCTATCAGACAATTGTTGACGTGATAATCTGTTGTTGGTAGCGTGTCCAGCAGGAGATTGCTTTGAATCATTCGCATCAACCGCCGGCAGACCTGGGCAGTCAGGAGTTCGCTGTCCTGAACCTGCTGATGGCCAATCCCTTCGCCGGGCAGCAGGAGATCGCGACCGCGCTCGGCCTGGCGCGTTCCACCGTGGCCGCGCACATCGTGTCGCTCACCCAGAAGGGCTACATCCTCGGGCGCGGCTACCTGTTCCCCAAGCCCAAGCGCGTCTTCTGCTTCGGCGGAGCAACGATCGACCGCAAATACCGGTCGGACAAGCCGGTCGTCTTCGGCACCAAGAATCCGGTGAAAGGACATCGCGCGTTCGGCGGCGTGGCGCGCAACGTCGCGGAGAACCTCGTCCGCCTCGGCATCGCTACCAGCCTGATGACCATCGTCGGGGAAGACGAGAACGGTCGCTCGCTTGTCCGGCACCTGGACGACCTCGGCATCGACACCAGCCAGATCCGCGCGACCTCGCGCAATCCGACCGCCGAGTATGCGGCGGTGCTCGGGCCGGACGGCGATCTCGTCGTCGGCGTGTCGGACGTGGACATATTCGATCTTCTCGACGTCAGCGATCTGGAGCGGGCGTGGCCGCATCTTGCCTCCGCGAGCTGGGTGTTCGCGGAATGCAACCTGCCGGCCGAGGTGATCCGCACGCTTATCGCACGCAAGGTGACCGCGCGCTTCCGCCTGGCGGTCGACGCGGTGTCGAACGAGAAGGCGAGCCGCCTGCCGCGCGACCTGTCGGGCATCGATGTGCTTTTCCTGAACGGCAAGGAGGCGAACGCCTACCTGGACCACACCGGCCGTAGCGCCGCGGCGCCGTCGCCGGAAGCGGCGGCCGCCGCGTTCATCGACGCCGGCGCGGGCGAG
>CAZXKZ010000023.1:0-8567 GCA_964641825.1 uncultured Bauldia sp. | reverse complement strand
GGCGAGGTCGTCATCACTTTGGGGGCGGACGGCTATGTCGTGGCGTCGGCGGGCCGTGTGGTCCGCCGACCCGCCGTCCAGGCGACCGTCATTGACGTCGTCGGGGCAGGGGACGCCATGATCGCCGGCGCCTTGTTCCGCCTCATGTCGGGCATGCCGCTGGACGAGGCCGCGCGGACCGGCGCGCTGCTTGCCGCGATCACCACCGAGACCGACGCCGGCGTCGTTCCCAATCTCAGCCCGGCGCTTCTTGCTGCTTGCGAGGCGCGGGTTCCACGCGAGCTGACCGAGGTGACCGCATGAAACGCCTGGAGCAACGCCTGCCGCTCGACATCGACCCGGAAGTGGAGGACGCCCTGTCTGACGGGCGCGCGGTGGTGGCCTTCGAGTCGACCATCATTTCGCACGGCATGCCCTATCCGGACAGTCTCGAGATGGCGGCTTCGGTAGAGGGCATCGTGCGCGCCGCCGGCGTCGTGCCGGCCACGATCGCCGTCATAGACGGCCGTATCCGGGTCGGCCTCGATGAGGCCGCGCTCGAGCGACTGGCGCGCGGCAAGGGCGTCGTCAAGGCATCGGGGCGCGATCTCGCCGCGGCGCTTGTGGCCGGAGGCAGCGCCGGCACCACCGTTTCGGCGACCATGCGTATCGCCGCGCTCGCCGGCATCGAGGTCTTCGCCACCGGCGGCATCGGCGGCGTGCATCGCGGCGCCGAGGAGACGTTCGACGTTTCGGCGGATCTTTCCGAGCTCGGCCACACGCAGGTCGCGGTGGTGTGCGCGGGCGTCAAGTCGATCCTCGATATCCCCAAGACGCTGGAATACCTGGAGACGCAGCGCGTTCCGGTGATCACTTACGGGTCTGACGAGTTCCCGGCCTTCTTCACGCCGAGCAGCGGCTGCAAGTCGGAGCATCGGATGGACACGCCCGATGCGATTGCGGAGGCGATCGCGCTGCACGGCGCCCTCGGTTCCGGCACCGGCCTCCTCATCGCCAATCCGATCCCGGCCGAGGATGCGGTCGATCCGGCGATGATCGCCGGCATCATCGACAAAGCGCTGGTCGAGGTCCGCGCCAAGGGCATCGAGCACAAGGCCGTCAGCCCGTTCCTGCTGGCGCGGGTCAACGAGCTTTCGGAGGGCCGCAGCCTCGCGGCCAACATCGCCCTTGTCCGCAGCAACGCGGCGCTTGCTGCAAAGATCGCGCTTGCGCTCGCCCGACTTCGCGCTCCCGCACGCGTCTCGGTGCCGGCATGATCCTGCGGCCGGAGAGTCCCTGCCATGGCCTATGAGCTGATCCTTCTGGAGAAGGACGCCGACGACAAGTTCGCGGTCCTCACCCTCAACCGGCCGGAAAAGCTGAATGCGCTCAGCAAGGCGCTGGTCCGCGAGATCGTCCATGCGGTGCGGGCCTGCGTCGCCGATCCGGACGTCAATGCGCTGGTGATCAACGGGGCAGGGCGCGGCTTCTCCTCCGGCTACGACCTCCAGGGCGGCGAGTTCGTGCCGGACGTGGAACTGTGGCGCGAGGACATGAGCGAGAACGCCGAGGCGTGGCTGGAGATATGGCGGGCGCCGATCCCGGTCATCGCGTCGGTCCACGGCTTCGCGCTGGCGGGCGCGCTCGAGCTGATGATGTGCTGCGATCTGGCGATCGCCGCGGAAGATGCCAAGTTCGGCGAGCCCGAGGTCCGCCATGCGTCTGGCCCGCCGACCCTGATGATGCCGTGGCTGATCAGCTCGCGCGATGCGCGCTGGCTGATGTACACCGGCGACGTGGTCAGCGGCGAGGAGGCGATGCGCATGCGTCTCGTCAACAAGATCGTGCCGGCCGACTGCCTGAAGGAGGAAACCTTCAAGCTGGCGCGCAAGCTCGCGCGGATGCCGTTGCCGGGGATCAAGTTCGCCAAGGCTTCGCTCAACCAGCAGCAGGTGATCGCGGGGCTGCTGGCGTCGTTCAGTCACAACATCGAAGCGATGGCCGCGCTCCACACCTCGAAGGGCGGCGCCGAGTGGCTGAACAAGACCAGCAAGATGACGCTAAAGGAATTTCTCACGCTGCGCGAGGCGCCGTTCAAGGACCTCGATTGAGGATCGCGCGGCCCGGATGATCGGGCCGACGGAAACTCACGCGGGAGAATAGATGAGGTCGCGGTTCACGCCGCTGAGCACGCGGCGGCCGCACATGGCCATCGTGACGTCGAGCTCCTTGCGGATGATCTGCAGCGCCAGCGTCACGCCTTCCTCGCCGAGCGCGCCAAGCGCGAACAGGGTGGGGCGGCCGATATAGGTGCCGCGGGCACCGAGGCAGAGCGCCTTCAGCACGTCCTGGCCGGAGCGTATGCCGCCGTCGAAGTGAATCTCGATGCGGTCGCCCACGGCATCGGCGATCGACGGCAGCACCGAGATCGACGAGGGCGCGCCGTCGAGCTGCCGTCCGCCGTGGTTGGATACGATGATCGCATCGGCGCCGGTGGCCGCCGCCAGCTTCGCATCCTCGACGTTGCATATGCCCTTCAGGATCAGCTTGCCGTCCCACCGCTCCCTGATCCAGTCGATGTCGCTCCACGACAGGCACGGGTTCCATTGGTCCTGCAGCCAGGCTCCGAGCGTGTTCATGTCAACAACGCCCTTGGCGTGGCCGACGATGTTCCGGAAGGTCCGCCGCTTCGTCCCGAGCATCCCCATGCACCAGCGCGGATGCATGGCCAGGTTGATCAGGTTGCCGATCGTCAGCTTCGGCGGCGCCGACAGTCCGTTGCGGAGATCGTTGTGGCGCTGGCCGAGGACCTGCAGGTCGCAACTGATAACGAGGGCCGAGCACCTGGCGGCTTTTGCGCGGTCGATCAGGTCCAGCACGAAGTCGCGATCGCGCGTCAGCCAGATCTGCAGCCAGAACGGCTTGGTCCGTACCGATGCGACGTCCTCGATGGAGCAGATGCTGAGGGTCGAAAGCGTGAAGGGGATGCCGAACTTCTCGGCGGCGCGCGCGGCGAGCATCTCGCCGTCGGCATGCATCATGCCGGCGAAGCCGGTCGGCGAGATGGCGACCGGCATCGACACGGTCTCGCCGATCATAGTGCTCTCGAGCGACCTGTCGGAAATGTCGACCATGGCGCGCGGGATCAGCTTGATCTTCGCGAAATCGGCTTCGTTGTCGCGGTAGGTGATGCCGGTCCAGGCGCCGGCGTCGACGTACTGGAAGAACATCTTCGGAACGCGGCGGCGTGCGAGTTCCTTGAGGTCGCGGATTTCGAGGATGCGCTTCATCGGGAGGGCTGTCGGGCGTTCAAAGCACGCGTGAGAGGAATTCCCGTGTGCGCGCGTGCCGAGGACTGCTGATCATCTCCCTAGGCTCTCCGCGCTCGCAGACGACGCCGTGGTCCATGAAGATCAACTGGTCCCCGACCTCGCGTGCAAAGCCGATCTCGTGCGTGACCACCACCATCGTCATTCCCGACTCGGCCAGGTCGCGCATGACCAGCAGCACCTCGCCGACCAGTTCAGGGTCGAGCGCCGACGTCGGCTCGTCGAAGAGCAGGACTTTGGGATTCATCGCCAGCGCGCGGGCGATGGCGACGCGCTGCTGCTGCCCGCCCGACAGTTCGCGCGGATAAGCCCGCACCTTGTCGGACAGGCCGACGCGCCTCAGGAGGGCATGGGCGATCTCTTTCGCCTCGTCCGCGGGGAGGCGTTTGACGCCGATCGGGGCCTCGATGAGGTTCTCCAGGACGGTCATGTGGGAGAACAGATTGAACGACTGGAAGACGATGCCGATTTCGGCGCGGCGCTTGCAGAGGAGGTTGTTCTTGACCTCGTAGAGCTTGTCGTCGCGCAGGTCGTAGCCGACGAATTCGCTGTCGACGAGCAGGATGCCGCCACTCAGCTTTTCGAGGTGGTTGATGCAGCGCAGGAACGTGCTCTTGCCGGAGCCCGACGGGCCGATGATGCAGGTTACCGACCCTATCGGCACGTCGAGGTCCACCCCCTTCAGGACTTCGAGGCCACCGAAGGATTTGCGCACGCCGCGCGCGAACACCATGGAATCCGGTGCAACGCCGAACCGTGCGCGGTTCTCTGCCTTCGACGTCATGACTCGCTGCTCAGGCGGCGGAAGCTGAGGGCGTAGCGCATCGCGCGCTGCGTAGCGCTCTCGCTCGGCAGGTCGCTGCGGCCATAGTATTGCTCGATGAAGTGCTGGCCGATTGACATGACGGTCACCACGAACAGGTACCAGAACGCAACGACCATCAGCAGCGGTATGGTCTCGAAGGTGCGCGCATAGATGCTCTGCGCGGCGTAGAGGAGATCGTCCACCGCGATGAAGGTGACGAGCGAGGTCATCTTGAGGAGGTTGATCGCTTCGTTGCCGGTCGGCGGTACGATGAAGCGCATGGCCTGGGGCAGAGTGATGCGCCACAGGATCTTGCGGTCGCTCATGCCGAGGCTGCGCGCGGCTTCGGTCTGGCCGGCCGGCACGGACTTGATGCCGGCGCGGATGATCTCCGCCATGTAGCCGGCCTCATGCAGCGAGAGCGCAATGACGGCCGAGACGAATGGCGTCATGAAGTCGTTGGTCCTGATCGAGAGGACGGTGCCGACGAATGGCAGCGTCAGCGAGAACTCGCGTACGACCAGCGCGAGGTTGAACCAGAAGATCAACTGGATCAGAGCCGGTGCGCCGCGAAAGAACCAGACGTAGACGCTGGCGAAGGCTTTGAGGATGGCGCTCGGAGACACCCGCATGATGGCGATGACGGTGCCGATCAGGATCGAGAACGCCATGATGACGACGGTCAGCAGCAGCGTCGTTCCGAGGCCGCGCATGATCGACGGGTGAAACAGGTACCTGCCGGCAACCGGCCAGCGGAAGGCCTCGTTGGTGGCGAGGCTTTGCGCGAGGAGCGCCATGAGCACCAGGGTGGCGGCTGTGCTCAGCCACAGTCCGTACCGGCGTTGCGGGACGACAGTCAGGCGTTCCGCCTGCCCAATGGCTCCGGCGTCGCTCATCGGAATGGCCCCCGTATCGGTTCGCGGTTCAGGCCAATCCGGCGCGGCGGCCGAAGCCGCCGGCCGGAACGCGTCTTGCTACTCGCGAATCTTGTCTACGCTGTCCACGATGTAAATCTCGTCGAGAGCGTAGTTGCCCATTCCGTACTTGTCCAAGGTGGCCTGATAGAAGCCGCTGGCGCGCATTTCCTCAAGCGCGACGCGCAGCATCTCTGCGGTCGCGCTATCGCCCTTTTTCACCGCGATGCCGAGGGGGGCAACGTCGTAGAGGCCGGGCACCACGACGAGCTGCCGATCGCTGGTGACCTCGAAATAGCTCGATGCCGTGGCGTCATCGAGGCGCGCGTCGATGCGGTCGGATAGCACGGCGTTGATGATGTCACCGGCAGCGTTGAAGACGCTCTTCTCGATCTCCGGCAGGCCCTTGTCTTTGCACTCCTGGCTGAGCCGGTCGGCGATCAGGTCGGCTATGGTGCCGGGCGTCACGCCGACGCGCTTGCCGCAGAGATTGTTCTCGCCCTGGAACGAGGCTTCTTTGTCCGGTGTTGTCGAGGCGACGATGCCGGCCTTGATGAACATCACGAAGTCGACGAGCTCGAGGCGCTCAGCCGTAGCCGAAAATGTCTCCCACGCCACCGTGAAGCGGCCCGCATCCAGTCCGGGGATCATAGAGGGAAACGGCAGGCGGACGATCTCCAGCTCGACATCCATGAGCCGGGCGGTCTCGGCGGCGAGTTCGACATTGATGCCGACCTGCTTGCCGTCCGCGTCAAGGTACTCGAACGGTGCGTAGTCGAGCGTATTGGCGACCGTGAAGGTTCCGGTTTCGGCGACCTGCGGCGATTTTGGCACCTCGGCGGCCTGCACGAGCACCGGCCCGGTCACCAGTACCGCCGATGCCACGGCAACTGCCGCCACGCAGCCTAGCTGCGGAAAATCCCATCTCATTGTGCCCTCTCTGTTTCGACATTTGACTTTGAAGTGGTGTCCTGGCTCTCCCCCAGGCGGACATTCCCCGTCATGCAATGTCATGTCGGCGCCATGAGCGTGCGCTGAATATACGCATTCGTCAAGCGCTTAACGGCGTGGAAAAATGGGAATTATGCGCTTGACTTCGCTCCTCGCGATTGCAGTTTGTGCGCCCAGTGAGCCAGGCGTCAGCCAAGCCGAAAGCCCAGGACGTCAGCGAGCTTCCCGCATGAGAAAATCGAGAGTGACGGCGCAGGATGTCGCCAGGGCGGCATCGGTTTCGAGCGCAACCGTTTCGCTGGTCGTGAACGGCAAGGCGGAGGGGCGCGTCCCGCCGGAAACGCGCCAGAGGGTGCTCAAGGAAGCCGCCGCGCTCGGCTACACCGTCGACCGGCACGCGCGCGGGCTCGCCACCGGCAGGAGCGATCTCATCGGTTTCCTCGTGCCGGGGATGCGCAATCCCTTCTTCGGCGCGGTCTACACCGCGTTGCTGCGCGAGTTCGGCAGCGGCTACCAGGTGCTGACCGTCACCACCGACATGGGCGAGGAGACGCGGCGGAGCATGCGGCAGCTCATGGCGCTCGGCGTCGACGGCATCGTGGCGGTCTCGGTCGACAGCGCCTTCGTGCGACCGCTGAAGCTGAGCGTGCCGATGGTGCTGGTCGATACCGACCGGCCCGGTCCGGGCGTCACCGCCATCAACCTGACCGATGATCGCGCCGCGCGGGAGCTCGCTTCGCATCTCCTGCAGCTCAGCCACCGCAAGGTGATCTACGTCGATGCGGCGCGCGCTCGCTCCCGCGGCTTCGCCGCTCGCCATCGCGCATTCTTCGAGGTTTTCGCGGCCGACGGCGCCGAAACGCCCATGGTCGTCGAGACCGAGGTGGACATCGACCAGTCGACGGCCGTGATCGAGTCGGAAGTGCGGCGCTGGATGGCGGACGGTGTGACCGCTGTGGTCTGCGCCACCGACCTTCAGGCCTACGGAGCGCTGGTCGCGCTCAAGAACCTCGGCATCGCGGTGCCCGGCGAACTGTCGCTCGCTGCGTTCGACGACCTCGTCCTTTCCAAGGTCGTGACGCCGCGGCTGACAACCGTGCATGTGCCGGCCGACGAGATCGCCAGCGTGGCCGCTGCGGAGATCCGCCGCATGCTCGCCGGAAACGAGGCGGCGCGGGAGAGCATCATCCTTCCCCTGGACCTGCGCTACCGCGAGTCCACCGGTCCGGCGCCGCGCGGAGGCCGAACCGCGCGGCGTTAGGCGCTACTTTCCGATCTCGATCACCACGCGCCCACGGACCTGGCCCGCCAGAATCTCTTCGGCGAGGGTCGGCAGCGCCGACATCGGCTCGACGCGAGTCATCCGGCGCAGGATAGCGGGGTCGAGGTCGCGGGAGAGGCGGCCCCATGCCGCCTTGCGCTTGGCGATTGGCGCCATGACCGAGTCGATGCCAAGGAGCGTCACGCTGCGCAGGATGTGCGGCAGGACGGTGCCCGGCAGGTCGGCGCCGCCGGCCAGTCCGCAGGCGGCGACGGCGCCGCCGTAGACCGTCTGGGAGAGCACGTTGACGAGCGTCGTCGAGCCAACGCTGTCGACGGCGCCGGCCCAGCGCTCCTTCTGAAGTGGCGGACCCTTCTCGGTAAGCGCGGCGCGCTCGATGAAGGCGGTCGCACCCAGATCGGACAGGTAGCCGTGCGTCTCCGGCCTGCCGGTCGCGGCCGTCACCTTGTATCCGCGCCGCGCCAGCAGGGCGACCGCGACCGAGCCGACGCCGCCCGCCGCGCCGGTGACGAGGACCTCGCGCTGATCCGTGGTGATGGTGCCCCATTGCTCGAGGGCATCAATGCACAGCGCCGCTGTGTACCCGGCGGTGCCGATGGCCATTACGTCCTGCATGCTGAAGGTTTCGGGGAGGGGGAGCAACCACTCGGCCTTGACGCGCTGGTAGCGCGAGTACGCGCCCCATTCCGTCTCCGACAGGCCCCAGCCGTTGAGGAACACCTTATCGCCGGGCTTCCATTTTTCGGACCGCGACTCGATCACCGTGCCGGCGAGGTCGATGCCGGCGACCATGGGCAGGCGCCGCGCAATGCGACCCTTGCCGGAAACGGCGAGGCCGTCCTTGTAGTTGAGGGTCGAGTAGGCGATCTCGACCAGGACATCGTGGTCCGGCAGGTCGGCAAAGGTAAGTGTCCTGAAGGACGCCTTCGGCTTGCCGGCGACGTCCTCGATCATCAGTGCTTCAAACGCTTCGGACACCCTATGTCCCCCTGTCTCAAGTTTTTCCTGTCCGGCGAGCGGCCGGACATCAGCTTCCAGCCGCCCTGTAGAGGGCGGCATTTTTTTGCGGCGCCGCGGCGAGGCTCGCCAGCAGCTCGGCCTTCTTCGTCTCGTAGCGTTCCACCGCGGCCATCTTGACCGGGCCGAAGCCGCGGACTTCCTCGGGCAGCCGCGCGAGCCGCACGGAGACGGCATGATTTTCCCGCGACAGCCGCGCCGACAGGTCTTCTATCGCCGTGAAATAGTCTTCGACCAGCCGCCGTTCCGTGCGCCGTTCTTCCGTGCGGCCGAACGGATCGAAACGGGTG
>CAZXKZ010000022.1:19175-22481 GCA_964641825.1 uncultured Bauldia sp. | reverse complement strand
GAGCCGCTGACGGCCGAGGACGTGCTCGAGATCGTGCGGCTGGAGCAATCGCGGGGAACACTCCACGGCGTCATCGTGCAGCTCGGCGGGCAGACGCCGCTGAAACTTGCCGAGGCGCTGGAGAAGGCGAAGGTGCCGATCCTCGGCACATCGCCTGACGCCATCGACCTCGCCGAGGACCGCGAGCGTTTCCAGAAGCTGATCGAGACGCTCGGCCTGAAACAGCCGCGGAACGGCATCGCGAAATCCGGCAAGGAAGCCCGGCGCATCGCCGAGGAGATCGGCTACCCGGTGGTGATCCGCCCCTCCTACGTGCTCGGCGGCCGCGCGATGGAGATCGTCCACGATACGGCGCAGCTCGAACGCTACATCACCGAGGCGGTGGTGGTGTCGGGCAAGTCGCCGGTGCTCATCGACTCCTACCTGTCTGACGCCATCGAGGTCGACGTCGACGCGCTCGCCGACGGCACGGACGTGTTCGTGTGCGGCATCATGGAGCACATCGAGGAAGCCGGCATCCACTCCGGCGATTCCGCCTGCTCGCTGCCGCCGCATTCCCTGCCCCAGCCGATCCTCGACGAACTCGACCGCCAGACCAAGGCGCTGGCGCTGGCGCTCGGCGTGCGCGGGCTGATGAACGTGCAATACGCCATCAAGGACGGCGAGATCTTCATCCTGGAAGTGAACCCGCGCGCCTCACGGACCGTGCCATTCGTGGCCAAGACGGTGGGGACGCCCTTCGCCAAGATCGGCGCGCTGGTGATGGCTGGCAAACCGCTGGCCGGCTTCGGCCTCGAACGGCGGACGCTCAACCATGTCGGCGTGAAGGAGGCGGTGTTCCCGTTCGCCCGCTTCCCTGGCGTCGACACGCTGCTCGGGCCCGAGATGCGCTCGACCGGCGAGGCCATGGGGCTCGACCGCGACTATGCCGTGGCCTTCGCCAAGAGCCAGCTCGGCGTGGGGAGCCCTATCCCCGTGTCCGGCACGGTGTTCGTGTCGGTGCGCGACGAGGACAAGCCGAAAATCCTGGAGCCGGTCCGGCGGCTGGAAAGCCTCGGGTTCCGGATCATCGCGACCTCCGGAACCCAGCGGTTTCTGTCGGAAAACGGGGTCGCCTGCAGCCACATCAACAAGGTGCTTGAAGGCCGGCCGCACATCGTCGATGCTATCAAGAACGGCGAAGTCCAGCTCGTCTTCAACACAACCGACGGCGCGCAGGCCATCGTCGACAGCCGGTCACTCCGGCGTTCGGCCCTCTTGCACAAGGTTCCGTACTACACCACCATCGCGGGCGCGGCGGCGGTGTCCCTGGGGATCGCGGCATACCGGTCCGGGACGCTTGAAGTGCGGCCCCTGCAATCCTATTTCGCATCAGCGGCTTAGGGGGATCGGCAGAGGCGATACGGTAATACGGCGAGGTCCGGCCTCCGGCCCGCGCCCGTTGTGGTATTATGGACTTTCCGGCGGTTCGCCGCCGGCCATGGAAAGGTCGAGTGACGATGGAAAAGATTCCGATGACCGCGGCAGGACATGCGGCCCTGGAATCGGAGCTGCGCCGCCGGACAGCCGAGGAGCGCCCGCGCATCATCGAACTGATCGCCGAGGCCCGCGGCCACGGCGACCTTTCGGAGAACGCCGAATACCATGCGGCGAAGGAAGCGCACGGCCTGAACGAAGGCCGCATCGTCGAGCTGGAGGACCAGCTTTCGCGCGCCGAGATCATCGACGTGTCGAAGCTGTCGGGCAAGACCGTGAAGTTCGGCGCGACCGTGACTCTCATCGACGAGGACACGGAAGAGAAGAAGAAGTACCAGATCGTCGGCGACGTCGAGGCGGACGTGAAGGCCGGGCGCATTTCGATCTCCTCGCCCATCGCGCGCGCCCTCATCGGCAAGGCCAAGGGCGATACCGTCGAGGTGACGACGCCGGGCGGCGCGCGCGCCTACGAAATCCTGGACGTCAAATTTGGGTGAGCCGGTTGCCCGCTTGTTTTTCTAGCACCGCATTGATGTTGTCATCGACCGGCAGGCGGATCGGGTGGAGCAGCCTGAGCCCGAGGCCGCGATCGGCTGCCATGCGGCGGAGCGAGGCGACGGTGAAATAGTTGACGTGGTCGGGATGGCGAAAGCCGCACCACTTCCCGCCGTTGACCACCCGGTTGATGCTGCCGAAGTTCGGAACGCGCACATACGCCTTGCCGCCCGCTTGCAGCACACGCGCCACCTCGCCGAGCAGCCGCTTCGGCTGGACCTCGTGCTCCAGCACCGAACTCAGGATCACGCCGGTGAAGAAGCCGTTCGGGAAATCGGCGATCGCCTCCGCCGCCGGGCCGTGAATGACATCGCCGCCGCGTGCTCGCATCGCCGCGGCCGAGCGCTCGTAGAGCACCTGCGAAATCTCGATGCCGTACGGCACGAACGGCTCCGGCGCACCCGCGCCGCCGCCGCTGCCGACATCGAGCACGCGCCCAGGGCGGAACAGGCGCCGGTAGAGTTCGTCGCGGTCGCGGCCGAACAGGTGCAGCCGCCAGCGCGTCCTGGTATCGAGCCACATGAGGAGCGGCCGGCTCTCGCGGCGACGGTCGGTTTCTGCAGCCGACGTCTTTTCCCATGCATACTCTTCGACGAGCCTGCCGTAGGCGGGCGGGTTACCTAGGAACACGAAGCCGCAATTGGCACACCGTACGACATGCCAATCAGGCGTCGAATAGCGAACAAGCAAGACGGGCGCCCGGGCGCCGCATTGAGGACATTCCCGGTCGCGGCTTCCGTCGCCGACTTCCGCAGCTTCTGCCATCGCACCAGCACCGGATTGATGACGTAGTGGAATGCCGAAGTAAGTGTATACGCTTTCCCTGCTTACGCTAACGTTTTGCGATAGAAGCTCGAAAGGCCGCTCATTTTCGCAAAGCCGTTTGTTTCGAAATCACCTGAACCTAGCAGGATACCGCCTGGCCGAACCAGCCTGCGCAGCGCGCTACACGCAGTGTCACGGCACCGGCTCTTCACCCGATCGACCACGGCATTCGCCACAACCAGATCGAACTTTTCGCAAAGCGAAGCAAGGCTCGCCGGATTCGATTCGCTGAGGTCAACCAACACCGTTTCAATCGACACGTCCTGATATATCTGCCTGACGATACGCAGAACGCGGGGATTGATGTCGAGGATTGTCAGGCGAAGAGGCAGTCCATCCAGTGCCGCCAGCAGCTCTCCCGTCTCATAGCTCTCGTAGCAGCTATCCGGCATCGGAATCCGGCGAATGCCGGTCTCGATACGCTTGAAGATGTCCCAGGCGGGGCGACTC
>CAZXKZ010000022.1:3783-19165 GCA_964641825.1 uncultured Bauldia sp. | reverse complement strand
CTCTTCCGCCAGCCTCCCAAGGAACTTGACGGCAAGACCCGGACCGACCTCCAGCACCTGGATGAGCCGATCAAACCGTTCCTCATCCAGCAGCCGCCGTACCTCCTGGAACTTCTTCGCGTGACGGTTCGGACGCGTGGTCGTCTTCAGATCCATTGGCTCCTCCCAGCCCTTCACTCATATCGGCACCGTCGCCTCGTCCTTGACGCGCCGGAGCACCAGCGAGGTGCGGACGCTCTCGACATGCGGCGTCTTGGTGAGTTCCTCGATGACGAAGGACTGGAAGGCGCCGAGATCGGGCGCCACGCATTTCAGGATGAAGTCTATCTCGCCCGACGCCAGGTGGCACGCGCGCACGATGGGCCAGCCGCGCACCTTGTCCTCGAAGGCGAGAAGGTCGGCCTCGGCCTGGCTGGACAGGCCGATGAAGACGAACGCCGTGAGGTCGAAGCCGAGTGCCTTCTCGTCGAGGAGCGCGCGGTAGCTGCGAATGATGCCGGCCTCTTCCAGCGCACGGACACGGCGGAGGCACGGCGGCGCCGATATGCCGACGCGGCGCGCGAGCGCGACGTTGGTCACGCGGCCGTCCGACTGAAGCTCCCGCAGGATCTTCCAGTCGATGTCATCGAGCCGAGCCTTCACGGGAGCCGCTCTGCCGCCTGCGCGCCATCACGAATCGAACCGGCGGAGTATACGCCAACGGCACGGCCGTTCAGGCCGGTGCGACCAGCCCGGCGCGGTGGAGTTCCGCCAGAAGCGCGGCAACGTCCGATGTCATGGCGGCAGCGCTCGTGCCCGGAAACGCCGCGCCGAGCTCCGATGCGATCTCCGCCGCGCTCGCCGGCTCGCCAAGGCGGCGCCAGACGGCCGCCCCAACCGGATCGAGCGCGCAGATGGCGCCGGAGCGCCGGTCGGCGAGGAACAGCTCGCCGCCCACGCGTTGCGCCGCGACGGACGCGCAGGCGACGAACCGCCGGCCGGTGACGGCACGCGAGCGACCTGGCCGCCGCTTCAGCGCGCCGCGGTGGGCAGGCCCGCTGCCCGGAACCTCGGGCGGTCCATGCGCGAACGAGTCGCGGAGGAACTCCGCCGCGCGCGCCGGATTGCCGTAGCGGAGCGCCAGGCATGGAACCCGCGCGACGAGTGTCGCGAGACGGGCGAGCGCCGCCTCGGCATCCGGACCGTCGGAGAAATTTCGCGGCACCACATGCCGCAACATCTCCGCCGGCTCGATCCACCGGAACACAGGCCGCGCTCCCGCGGAGCGCTCCAGCACGACGAACGCCGCGACCGGAGCGCGCTCGCCACGCCCGGCGAGAAGCGCCGGCGGCAGGTCGAGATAGAGGTAGCGCCCGTCGGACGGGCCGGTGGCGCTGGCAATCAGAGGCGACAGCGAACGCCTGACGGTCGCCGGCAGCGGCAGCCGAAGGCGCGGCGCGACGCCCGAAGCGATGCCTTCGCCACCGGCGTCGAGCGGCATGATGTCGTCGGCATGAACGCGCATCCCTGCCGCCGCGAGCGCGGCGACCAGCGTGCTCTTGCCGGCACGCCACGTGCTCGGGAAGACGACAAGACCGGCCTCCGATCTGACGGCCGCGCAGTGCAGGCACAACAGCGAGCGGTCGTGTTCAAGCCAGGCGCGGGCGAGTTCGACCACGAGCCGGCAGACCGCGGCGACCGGCGTCGCCAGCCGCACACCTTCCAGAAGCCACGGTGCCGCGAGGCGGTAGCCGCTCCGCAGGGACGTGATCGAAACGACCGGCGGCCGTCCGGACGGATCGGCGTTCCAGTCCCAGCCCTTCAGGATCGCGGGAAGCAGCGCGACGAGTTCGGGACAGCGGACGAACAGGACGCGGATCGGCGTCGCGCCGGCCCGCAACAGCACGCTCCCGGCGTCGCGTGGACGCCGGGAGGTTTCGCGCCGGCGGAGGCGCGCGGCGGACACGCTCCTATCCGCTGCCGCCGAACAGCCGGCGCAGGAAGCGAGGCGGACGGACCTGCCCGTTCGGGCCGCAGTTGGCGCTGCCGCTGCCCCCGCTGAACGAGCACCGCCGCGCGGACCGCGACGAACGACGCGAAGACCCGGACGACCGGCGCGAGCCGCTCGGCCCTGAGGATGAGGACCGCACCGTCCGGCGACCACCGCCGGAGCCGCTCGGGCCGGAGTGGCTGGGGGCCGAGTACGAGCCGCCCGACGCACGCGCCGGCGTCAGCGTGATGAGCGTCGGCGCGGCGTAGGCGGTGACTGCCGCAAGGCCGAGACGCGTCAGGACCTGGCGCCGGTCGGGCTCCGGGGTGGCGGCGTTGGGAAGTTTCGATTGAGCCATGTCTTTTCTCCTGATCGGCAGGTTTCGGGTGGCGGGTTCCGGAAGGAACCGGCCGGCCGGAAGCCGGCGTCGCATGAGGAGAACGGCCGGGCGGCCAAACTATTCCAGGGGTGGCGGCCAAATAGGCGCTCCGACCCCGCGAAGACTGGTGATATGCTTCCAGCGCATTGCCCGAACCGCCCCGAAAGCCCATATGATGGTGGCGCGGGTTAGCGGAATCGCTGGGGAAACAACGGAAAAATGCACGCCAAGGTCATCATCGTGGGCTCGGGGCCTGCTGGCTATACGGCTGCCATCTATGCCGCCCGCGCCATGCTCGAACCCGTCCTGATCTCGGGCGTCACCGTCGGCGGGCAGCTCACCGTCACCACGGACGTCGAAAACTACCCCGGCTTCGCCGACGTGATCCAGGGTCCCTGGCTCATGGAGCAGATGCGCGCCCAGGCCGAGCACGTCGGCACGCGCATGGTGTCCGACCACATCCTGTCGGTCGACCTCACCCGCCGGCCGTTCGTGCTCAACGGCGACTCGGGCAAGACCTACACCTGCGACGCCCTCATCATCGCCACCGGCGCCGAGGCGAAGTGGCTGAACCTGCCCTCGGAGCAGAAGTTCCGCGGCTACGGCGTCTCGGCCTGCGCCACCTGCGACGGCTTCTTCTACAAGAACCGCGAGGTCGTCGTGATCGGCGGCGGCAACACGGCCGTCGAGGAAGCGCTGTTCCTCACCAACTTCGCCACCAAGGTGACGGTCGTCCACCGGCGCGACGAGTTCCGTGCCGAGCGCATTCTCCAGAACCGGCTGTTCGCCCATGAGAAGATCGCGGTGGTCTGGGATTCGGTCGTCGAGGACGTGCTCGGCAACGACACCATCCCGCCCTCGGTGACCGGCGTGCGCATCCGCAACGTGAAGACGGGCGCGACGAGCGAGCTGAAGGCCGACGGCGTGTTCGTGGCGATCGGCCATGCGCCGTCGAGCGAGTTCCTCGGCGGGCAGTTGAAGCTGAAGCCCGGCGGCTACGTCTGGACGGAGCCGAACTCGACCGCGACCAGCATCCCCGGCGCGTTCGCGGCGGGCGACATCACGGACGACGTTTTCCGGCAAGCTGTGACGGCGGCCGGCCTCGGCTGCATGAGCGCGCTGGAAGCGGAGCGGTACCTCGCCGTGGCGGAGCACGCCGCGGAAGCGGCCGAATAGGCCGGCGCGAGGGGCATCGGTCTTGCAGGGACCGTTGGCGGGGGGACGGTAACGGGCAGGACGGATGGACTGGGACAAGCTCCGCATTTTCCACGCAGCCGCAGAGGCAGGATCGTTCACGCACGCCGGCGAGGCGCTGAACATGAGCCAGTCGGCGGTGAGCCGGCAGGTGAGCGCGCTCGAGCAGGATCTGGGCGTTCCCCTCTTCCATCGCCACGCCCGCGGCCTGATCCTGACCGAACAGGGCGAGGAACTGCACCGCACGGCGGGCGACGTGTTGCGCAAGCTCGAGTCGGTGCGCTCGCGGCTGACCGAATCCGCCGAGAAGCCGACCGGCACGTTGCGGATCACCACCACCGTCGGTTTCGGCTCGACCTGGCTGACCCAGCGCCTCCACGAATTCGTGGACATGTTCCCGACGATCCGCCTGCAGCTCATACTCGACGACGAGGAACTCGACCTGTCGATGCGCCAGGCGGACGTGGCGGTGAGGCTCCGCCAGCCCGTCCAGCCGGACCTCATCCAGCGCCGGCTTTTCACCGTGCACATGCAGCTCTACGCCGCGCCCGCCTACCTCAAGCGCTTCGGCACGCCGCAAACGGTGGCCGACCTCGACGAGCACCGCCTCGTCACCTTCGGCGCGCCGGTGCCGGCGTATCTGAAGGACCTCAACTGGCTGGAGACGGCGGGCCGCGCCCCCGACAACCCGCGCGAGCCCGTCCTGAAGATCAACAACATCTTCGCGATCAAGAACGCGGTCCGCAACGGCACCGGTATCGCGGTGATGCCCAACTACATGGTGGAGCCGGACACCGGCTTCGTGCGGCTGCTGCCCGACGAGCAGGTTCCGAGCTTCTCAACGTACTTCGTCTATCCGGCCGAGTTGAAGAACTCCGCGCGGGTGCATGTTTTCCGGGATTTTCTGCTGCAGAAGGCGCAAAACTGGTCGTATTGACTTGCTGACTCGTCGTTTCGTTGCATGTGTTGTCTATGTCACAACGTGTAACGAACTTGGCCTCAACCGATCCTGCCTATTTCAGCGGCAATCAATATTCATAGAATCGATGTGCTGACGGGGGGTGATTCGTTCGTCACTTCCTCCCTACGAGCGGATAGCCCACTCAGCTGTTCCCCTCTGGAAGGCGTATGCCGCTGACGCAGTCGCGGCAACAACTGCCGGGTCCTTCACTGGACCCGGCATTTTCTTTTCCGCGCCATCGGCCGGCGCGTGCCGCACGCACAAAGACCAGCCGCTACATGTAGAGCGGCTCGTTCTCCAGTCCGGCGTAAAGGCCGGCAACGTATTCCCCGTAGCCGTTGTAGAGGACGGTCGGGATGCGCTCGTTGGTGGTGATGTCGCGCTCGTTGGCCTGGCTCCAGCGCGGGTGCGGAACCTCTGGATTGACGTTGGCCCAGAAGCCGTACTCGTTGGAGTTCAGTTCCTCCCAGAAGCTGTACGGCCGCTCCTCGACGAAGGAGAAGCGCACGATCGACTTGATCGACTTGAAGCCGTACTTCCACGGCAGGTGGATGCGGAGCGGCGCCCCCATCGACTTGGCGACCGGCTTGCCGTAGGCGCCGGTGACGAGGAAGGCGAGCTCGTTGGCGGCCTCGGCCATGGTCAGCCCCTCGACGTAGGGCCATGGATACCAGAACTGCTTCTGCCCGCTCGCCATCTCCGGATCGTTGAAGGTCTCCATGCGGAGATACTTAGCCGAGCCCAGGGGCTTCGCGATCGCAAGGAACTGCGAGACCGGGAAGCCGGTCCACGGCACCACCATCGACCACGCCTCGACGCAGCGATGGCGGTAGACGCGCTCCTCCAACGTCACGCGTGCGAGCAGGTCGTCGATGCCGATGGTGAACTCCTTCTCGACCAGACCATCGACGCGAATCTCCCACGGCCGCGTCACCAGCGCCTCGGCGCTGCTGTAGATGCTCTTGTCGGTGCCGAATTCGTAGAAGTTGTTGTAGGTCGTGCTGATCTCTTCCGGCGTGATCGGGCGATCGACGGCGAAGCCGGCGTTGCGCGCCGCCGGATAGAGCCCGCGCGAGGGATCCTCCGATGCGCTCGCCTGCCCGGTCGCGCTGCGGTTGAAGAACATCGCGGCAAACCCGCCTGCGGCCAAAATCCCGCCGCCCGCAATCAACGCACGGCGGTTGAGGTACACCCTCTCCGGAGTCGTCCGGCTCTCCGGAATCTCCCAGCCGCGTTTCTTCTTGATGAGCATGGTCGCGTCTCCCGGGACCAGACGATCTTCTGGGTAAGGCAGCGAGTCCGCGTCATCAAATCACGTTGATGTAACGGTCCGGCCTTTCAACAGCCAATCATTGCCCCTTTGCATCCGTATGTACGTCGCGCGCCGGCGGACGGTTTCACCGCCGGCGTCACGATGGCGTGTCTTTCGCGTGACCGGCCGCACCCGGCCCACACCGGACCGTCAGGCGGCGTGCGCCCGCGCCTTCTCCACGATCTGGTCGGCGACCTTGCCGGTCAGTTCGGCCAGGTGGTCGAACCGGCTGGAGAACGTGCCGACACCGGCCGTGGCCGAGCGGAGCTCGATGATGAGGTCGCGGATCTCGGCCTGCGGGATAAGCGCCTCGACCACGTCCCATCCCTTCCAGCCGGGTCGCGCGTCGAAGCCGAGCAACTGGCCGCGGCGCTGCGAGACGATGCCGTTGACCCGCGGCGTCGCCTCGGACGGCACGGCGACCTCGACCTTGAGGACGGGCTCGAGCAGGACGGGCCGGCACTGGGGCATGCCCTCGCGCATGCCGACCTGGGCTGCCGTGCGGAACGCCATGTCGGAGGAATCGACCGCATGATACGAGCCATCGGTGAGCGTCACCGCCACGTCGACGACCGGAAAGCCGAGCGGGCCCTTGCCGAGGTATTCCTCGATGCCTTCCTCGATGGAGCCGAAGTAGTTGCGCGGCACGGCGCCGCCGCTGATCGTCTCCTTGAACTGGAACCCCGACCCGCGCGGCAGCGGCTTGATGTCGAGGACGACGTCGCCGAACTGGCCGTGCCCGCCGGACTGCTTCTTGTGGCGGCCGCGCACGCTGACCGCACCGCGGATGGTCTCCTTGTAGGGGATGGCCGGATCGTGCGTCTTGACGCCGATGCCGTACTTGCCGGTGAGCCGTTCGAGCGCCACGCGGAGGTGCATCTCCCCCTGCCCCTCCACCAGCGTCTCGCCGGTGTCCTGGCTGTGGGTGACGCGGAGCGAGGGATCCTCCTCCAGCGCCTTGGTGAGCGCCGCGGAAAGGCGCACGTCGTCCTTCCGCTCGGTCGAGGCGACCGCAGTAGCGAGCACGGGATCGGGCGCGGCCAGCGACACGATCTGCGCCGGCGCCGACTTGCCGCTGCCGAGCGTCATGCCGGTGCGCGCCCCGTCGAGCTTGCCGAGTCCGGCAGTCTCGCCGGCGCCGACCGGATCGCGCTTGGTGGCCTGCTGGCCCATGACGCGGAAGATGCCGGCGACGCGGCCGGCCGGTCCGTTCGGCCCGACGAGCTCGGCGCCGTCGGCGACCGTGCCTGCGAGCACGCGCGAGATGGACAGCTTGCCGCCGTGGGTGGTGTGCAGGGTCTTCAGCACCTGGACGACCGCATCGCCCGTCTCGGCCACCTTCAGGCGGGCGCGCGTCTCGGCGATGCCCGGCGATTCATGGCGGATGGCCTTGAGCAGGCGGCCGACGCCGTGGCCCATCTCGGCCGAGCCGATCAGCACGGGGCAGATCGCGCCGGCGCGCATTTCCTTGACGAGATCGCCGAAGACCTGGTCGCGCGGCGGCTCGATCTCGGAGAGGAGCTGCTCCATCAGGCCGTCGTCGTAATCGGCCAGCGTCTCCAGCATCTTGAAGCGCGCCTCGGCCTCCCGCGTCTTGAGATCGCTCGACAGGTCGATGACCTCGCTCGGCGCGTGCTCGCGGTAGACGAAGCCGCGCTCCAGCGCGAGATCGATGAAGCCGCTGACGACATCGTTCTGCCAGATCGGGATATGGCGCAGCACCAGCGGCACACCGCTCGCCGGCTGCAGCATCGTCAGCGTCTGGCGGACGCTGCCATCGGCCTTGTCCATCTTGTTGAGGAACAGGATGCGCGGGATGCCCTTGTCCTCCAGGTTCTTGAGGATGACCTGGAGCGCAGGGATCTTCTTCTCGTCGGCCTCGGCGACGACGACCGCGAGATCAACGCCGGCCAGCACCGGCTCCGCCTCGAAGGCAAACTCGATCGAGCCAGGGCAATCGATGAACGTGATGCGATCGCCCATGAAGTCGGTTTCGGCGACGTTGACCTCGACGCTCATCTGGTGGGCGCGCGCCTCGGGCGAGGCGTCGCCGACGGTATTGCCCTCCCCCGTCGTGCCCTGGCGTGTGACGGCCCCCGTCCGCGCAAGGATCGCCTCGAGCAGCGAAGTCTTGCCGCTGGCGAATGGACCCACGAGCGCGATGCACCGGGGGCCTGCTATTCTGCCGCCGTTCGTTCCGTTCGTAGACATGGCGCTGCCTCCCCATGGCTGTTTTTGTCAGCCGCAGAGCCGCCGCCCCGCGGTCCCCATGATCGTCTCAGGGAACCGGCGTCATGACAAGGGCGCGCGCAACGCGCGCCCTTGTCTGTCTACTGCGCGAAGAGCTGAAGCTCGGTGACGCCGACCGCGAAATCGAGGCCGACCTGACCCTGGACGCTGAGCGGCTGGAGCGCGAAGGCGCGGTTGGAGCCGCCCACCAGCACGTTGGCGCCGAGGCCGACGCCGACCGTGGCTTCCGCCGAAACGCCGCCATAGGTGCCGGCCAGCGCGCCGACCGGGAAGCCGGTAGTCTTCGACAGCACCACCCACACGATGACCGTGGCCCCGGTGACGCCGACGTCGATCCCGACCTTGGTGATGCGCCCGCTGTAGAACTCCGGCCCGCGGAAATCGGGCGCGAAAGTGCAGGACATCGTCTTGGTGGACATGACAATGAGCCCGATGCCCGGATTGACCGTGCAGGTGAGGATGCCCGCCTTGATGTAGCTCTGCGCCCTGGCCGGCGGCGCCGCGAACACCAGCGCGGCCACCATCAGACCAACGCACGCCAGGAACACCTTCCGCATCCAACCGGTCGCGCCCATCACCTGCCTCCTTTTGGTCCGGCGACTCCGGCCGCCGATTCCCGTGGCATCGTGCCACGGCGGGCAGTTAAGGAAAAGCAACGTCTTGGCCGCAATATGCTTGATCTCTGCAGCGCCGGGGTGCATTCCCGCGGTCGCTGCACTGCAGGGATCGCGCGATGCTGTTTGCCTACCGCCTGGGCGAGAAAGGGCTTGAGGAAATCGTGGTCGATCCCGGCCAGGATGTTCCCGCCGGAATCGCGTGGGTGGACCTCCACCAGCCGACCTTCGAGGAGGACCGGATCGCCGAGCGCTTCCTCGGCGCCGAGATCCCGAGCCGGGAAGAAACCGAAGAGATCGAGTATTCCAGCCGCTTCTACGCCGAGGACGGCGCCGTGTTCATGACGGCGAGCCTGCTCACCGGGGTCGACATGGGCACGCCGACGCTGGCGCCCTTCACGGTTGTAGTCGCCAACGACCGCATTGCCACCATCCGCTACGACGACCTTCGCGCCATCCGCCAGTTCGTGATCCGCGCTTCCAAGTCCGGCGGCGGCTGCACCAGCGCGCCGGCCATCTTCCTCGGCATGATCGAGGCGATCGTCGACCGCACCGCCGACGTGCTGGAGCGGATCAGCAAGGACGTCGACCGCATCAACCAGGAAATCTTCAACCGGCAGGCCAAGCGGCTCGACCGGCAGAACGTGCAACGCGGGCGCCGGCTCGACTCGCTCATCAGCGCCATCGGCGTGCAGGGCGACCTCGCCGCCAAGGCGCGCGAGAGCCTTTCCTCGCTGGAGCGGCTGGTCCAGTACGCGGGCCTTGCGCTGCCGTCCGCCTATTCGAAGAACGTCAACCGCGGCCGCCTCAAGCTCGCCGGCCGCGACATCCGTTCGCTCGAGGACCACGTGACCTTCCTGTCGAACAAGATCACGTTCCTGCTCGACGCCACGCTCGGCCTGATCTCGGTCGAGCAGAACGAGGTGATCCGCATCCTGACGGTGGCCGCCACCGTATTCTTCCCGCCGACGCTCATCGGCACCGTCTACGGGATGAACTTCGATATCATGCCGGAACTGAGCTGGACCTGGGGCTATCCGGTCGCGATCATGTTGATGCTGGGCTCGGCGATCCTGCCCTACCTCTATTTCAAGCGGCGTGGCTGGTTGTAGCCTCGCACGCCGGCAGGGCTTGCGGCAGGCCGGCGGTCGGACAAACAGCGGCATGACACCCTCACCCGATCAGGACCACGACGGCCCCGACGACGCGGAAGAGAAGCGCGCGCGCATCGCCAGAATGGCGGAAGCGCGGTCCGTGCTGGCGGCAATCGACCGGGCCATCATCGCCGACGACGAGGCGCGGATCTCGCGTGCCGCCGAGCGCATCCGCTTCGCGGTCACGGTCCGCGCCATGCTCAACGATGAGTGACGCGATCGCCGTCGACAGGGGCTTGCGACCGTGGTCGCTGGCCGCGCTCGCCGAGGAGTCGGAGTTCGACCTGCACCTTGAGCTCGCCGCCGCGGCCATCGCCGACCACTGGGACCTGACCGTCCACATCAACGTCGCGGCACGCCAACGCGCCTATGACGACTGGATCGACCGCGTGCGGGCCATGGACGCGCCGACGCAGGACTATCGCGCGCTCGTCTCTGTGTGCGCCGCGCTCGTCACCTCCCTCGCGGCCCATCGCATAGTGGGCTACACACGGCTGTTCGGCGAACCCAACCGGATGATCGATGCGGTGCTGCAATACAGCAACGAGGTGACCGCGCTGCTCGTGGGCGGCGGCTTCTATTCCGTTGCCGTCGAGCAGGCGACGGGCACCGCAGCAGCCGAGCCGCTGTCCGCGCTCGTCGTGGAAAACGCGGCGGCCAACCTCCGCCGCCACCCGGAAGCCGCGCTCCGCTTCCGTGAACTCCTGCGGCTGACGACGCCATGGACATGAGCGGCCAGACGGCAGCGCGCGTTGCCGCGCCGGGCATCCGCGAGCCGACGCGGAACCTCCTGATCGTCCACACGCCGGTTCGGCAAGGGATGGCGGACTGGGTCGAGGTGCAACGGCTCATCAACGAGCGCGCGCCCGACATCGACGTGCGCATCATCGTCAACGGCGCGCCCCATTCCACCACCCGCCGCTGGCAGACCCGCCGCCCGTCGCTGGTCTTTTCTCCGGTCGAATTGAACAGCTACCGCCCGCCCGGCGGCAAGGTCTACGCCGGCCAGCCGATGGCGCAGATCGACAAGCGCATCGAGCTTTCGCGGCTGGCGGAGGCAGGACTGCCGATCCCGCGAACGGCGCCGTACACACCCGACCTCACGTTCGATGAAGACGAATGGGGCGAGTTTGTCGTCGCCAAGCCGTCGATCGGCGGTGGCGGCCGCGGCGTGCGCCTGATCCGCACCGCCAGCGTCCATGACCGCCTGGCGGAGCTGCGGCGCCGCTTCGGCCCGATGATCGTGCAGCAGTTCATCGAGCACACCAACGAAAAGGGCCAGCCCGGCGGCTATCGCGTGCTGACCCTGTTCGGCAAGGAACTCTACGCGATCTACCGCTCACGCCAGCCGCGCACCCGCACGCTCGCCGAGATCGCCGACGATCCGGAGGGCGTGCTCGCCTTCAACTTCGACGAGGAAGGCACGGCCCAGCGTGTCCGCGAGCTTTCCTACGACGAGGAGGTGATCGCACTCGCCTGCGACATCAGCCGCGCGTTCCCGGAGCGGCCGGTGCTGGGCGTGGACATCGTGCGCGATGCAGCGACCGGAAAGCCGGTCATCATGGAATGCAACCCCAGCGGCCGCGTCTGGCACCTTTCGTCGGTGACCGCCGACCGGCTGGACCCGGAGTTCCGCGCGGCGATCCGCAATCAGTTCGACGCCATCAGCTGCGTGGCCGACATCCTGATCGAGAGAACGCGGGCCGAAGCCCTCTAGCCCGCCAGCGCCGTCGGGACCGCAAGATCGAACGGCGTCGCGGCCGCGCGCGCAAAGACGAGCGTCGCCTCGCCGTTGGTGCGATCATCCGGGCAGTATTCCTTCAACCGGAAGCCGAGTTTCAGGAGAGTCCGCTGCATGGCGGTGTTCGACTGCGACGTCGTCACCAGCATGTGGAAACCGAAGAAGGCGCAGACGGCGGTCGCCATCAGCCGGGTCATCAAGCCCCGCCTACGCCAGTCCGGATGGGTCATGCAGAAGCCGATCTCCACCTCATCGCCTGTCGGCGGTTCGTAGTCGAGATACGAAACAAGACCATCGGAACCGGCAGGCGCAATCGCCAGCGCCCGCGCGCTGCCGTTACGGAGTTCGCCGAGCAGGATTTCCGTGTGCGTTCGCGTCCAGTGCCTTTGCGGCAGGAAGCGGACGATGGAGGACAGCGCCTCGACCCTGCCGGCATCATCCTGCGACAGAAGGCGGAGCGATTCGCCGGGCGGCGCTTTCCGGAATTCCGCCTGGACAGCGCCTTCCCCGAACGACGCGCGAACAGGGATCAGCGGCTCCCGAACGAGCGCCGCGAGAAGATTTTCGGCGGCCTCGCACGCATCCTCCACCGGAAACGCGGACGCCAATGGCGCCGCGTCCGGCTGGCCCGGAGCAGGATTTATGAGCGACCGCATCCGGCGCGACGCTACCACACCGGCGATGGCGCCCGCATGGCACACCGCAGCAGGAGATGTCCGGTAGCTGTGGATCGACGCGGCGCCGATGCAGCGCGTGGAGAGCCGTTACTGGAATGTCACAGCGTCGAGGGCGCGCTGGACCTTTTCCTCCGGCCATGTCGTTACCGGGCCGGGAGGCCCGCCGTCAGCCGGCAGGTTCACGCCGGAACCGGCGGCGTCGAGGATGGTCGTCACGCCACCGCTGGTGATGCTGATCGAGCCCTCGAACAGCGCCACGCCGAAGCCGCCGTCGATCGGGCCGCCCCAGAAGTTGGTGCCGCGCACGCCGATCACCGCGACCGGCGTTGTGACCGTCGCCTCGCGCGAGGCGGCGGGCGACAGCACTCCGGAGACATAGCGGAACGCGCCAGCGACCGTGGCATCGAGGACGTTGGCGCCATCGGGATCGAAGACATAGCGATCGATGACGAGGCGCGCATTCTCGCCGAGCGTCAGCACCGTGTCGTCGTCGAGCGTGATCGCGAGCCGCGCGCCCGCGCCGGTCGCGACTTCCTCGGCAAGGTGCACCGGCGCGCCGGCGGCAAGCGCCCGCGTTGCGCCCTCGAGCGTCCCGCTGCAGGCGCCCTGCACGCGCGAAACCTCGCCCACGGGCGTAGCGGCGACGGCCACGGACGCCACCACGCCGGACAGCATCGAGGCAAGAAGCAGGCGCACCATGAGGGAAACCCTCCTACCGCAAGCCGGCGCAGAACCTCTGGATTCGCGAGCACGCCTCTTCGAGCTGCTCGTTGGAAGCCGCGTAGGAGATACGGAAGAAAGGCGACAATCCGAAGGCAGCGCCGTGGACGACTGCCACCCCCTCCTCCTCCAGAAGCGCGGTCACGAATTCCTCGTCGTTGCCGATCTTCACGCCCTTAGCGGTGGTCTTTCCGATCGCGCCGGCGCAGGACGGGTAGACGTAGAAGGCACCCTCCGGGCGCGGGCACGAGATGCCGGCGGCCTGGTTCAGCATCGAGACGACGAGGTCGCGGCGCTGGCGGAACGCCTCGGCGTTCCGCGGGATGAAATCCTGCGGGCCGTTGAGCGCCTCGACCGCCGCCCACTGCGAGATCGACGATGGATTGGAGGTCGACTGCGACTGGAGCTTGGCCATCGCCTTGATGAGATGCGACGGCCCGGCACCGTAGCCGATGCGCCAGCCGGTCATGCAGTAGGCCTTGGACACGCCGTTCATGGTGAGCGTGCGCTCCTTCAGCGCCGGCTCGGCCTCGACCGGCGTTGCGAACCGGAAGCCGTCGTAGACCAGGTGCTCGTAGATATCGTCGGTGAGCACCCAGACATCGGGATGCTTCAGGATCACCGCCGCAAGCGCTTTCAGCTCGGCCCGCGTGTAGGCGGCACCGGACGGGTTGGAGGGCGAGTTCAGGATCACCCACTTGGTCTTTGGCGTGATGGCCGCTTCGAGCGCCGCCGGCGTCAGCTTAAAGCCGGACTCGAGCGTCGTCTCCACGGTGACCGGCGTCGCGCCGGCGAGCGACACGATCTCCGGATAGCTCACCCAGTAGGGCGCGGTGACGATGACCTCGTCTCCGGTGTTCAGCGTCGCCATCAGCGCGTTGAACAGCACCTGCTTGCCGCCGCTGCCGACGCTGATCTCGTCGGGCCTGTAGTCGATGCCGTTCTCGCGCTTGAGCTTGGCGACCACCGCCGCCTTCAGCTCCGGGATGCCGTCGACGTTGGTGTACTTGGTCTTGCCGTCGCGGATGGCGCGGATCGCGGCTTCCTTGATGTTTTCCGGCGTATCGAAATCAGGCTCGCCGGCGCCGAGGCTGATGATGTCGCGGCCGGCCGCCTGCAGCACCCGCGCTTTGTCCGACACCGCGATCGTTGCTGATGGCTTGATGCGGGCAAGGGAGTCGGCAAGGAAGGCCATGACGGGAACGAACTCCGGCGAAAAAGCGCGCGGGAACCTATTGCGGACGCCCGGGATTCACAAGCGGCCGACGCCGTGACCGATCAATCCGGCTGATCGCATCCCGCACCGATTGGAATTGGACCCCGCCCGGCGGCGGGCTAGGCTTGCCGAATGGCCGACGAATACACCCTCTACTCCATGCAGACGTCCGGCAACTGCTACAAGCCGCGCCTGCTCCTGCACCAGTTGGGCCTGCCGTTCCGCACCGTCGAGGTCAACTCCGGCAAGGGCGAAACCAGGACCGCGGCGTACCTCGCCCTCAACCCGGCCGGCCGCGTCCCCCTTCTCGTCCTGCCCGACGGCCGCATCCTGTCGGAATCCAACGCCATGCTGCTCCACCTCGCCGAGGGCACGCAGTACCTGCCCGCCGACCGGTACGAGCGCGCGCAGGTGTACCAGTGGCTGTTCTTCGAGCAGTACGACCACGAGCCGCAGATCGCCGTCGCCCGCTCGTGGCTCGGCGGCTACTACCCCGACCGCGCCGGCAAGGCGACCGCCGAGCAGATCGCCGGATGGCAGGAGAAAGGCGGCCGCGCGCTCTCCGTCATGGAGCAACGGCTGGCGGCCCACGACTGGCTCGCCGGGTCCGCCTACTCGGTGGCGGACATATCCCTCTATGCCTACACCCACATGGCCCACGAGGGCGGCTTCGAGCTCGCCCGCTATCCGGGGATAACCGCTTGGCTGGCGCGGGTAGCCGCCGAGGCCGGCCACGTTCCGATCGGCTGGCGCCCCTGACGCCTACGGGCGCTGACGTGCGCCCGTCAGGAACGCTTCAATTCGAAGCAAACTGGAAAAGAAAAGGGGAGGCGCTGGTTAGGCGCCTCCCAAGTTTCCGTTCCGTCGGGTTCTCATCCAGCGGGATGAGCCTGTGAGGAGACCCCGGTTGCTCCGGAGCCTCCAATACCTAGCGGCTTACTAGCCGGAGACGCAGGTGTCCACGTTCTCCTTCGTGCACTCGTCGAGGCCGGTGTAGACCGGATCGTCAACGGCTTCGCCGTTGATGATCTTGATCAGGTAGTCCGGCGCCTCGCGGCCCATCTGGTAGGGACGCTGGCCGACGTTGACCTGGCTGAAGCCGGCACGAACCGTGTCGAGCTGGCAGCCGACCGTGTCACCGGCGACAACCACGAGATCGCCGCTGGCAAAGCGGTCCTTGTACTGCTCGCCCGTG
>CAZXKZ010000022.1:0-3773 GCA_964641825.1 uncultured Bauldia sp. | reverse complement strand
GCATCGCGCAGGCGCGCGGCGGCATCGCGGACCTGCTGCGCCCAGCCGCCGAGGAGGATGTATGCCTTGAGGTCCGGGTTGGCGGCAAGCACGTCGGCAAACTGCTGGTTCGCCGTCGCGATGTCGTCGTTGGTGAACGTCGGGGCAACTTCCGTCCAGCCGCCCTGACCGGAGAGCGGATCGCGGCCCTTGGTGGTCGTGGCGCTCAGCACCTCGCCCTGGATGCAGTCACGGAAGCCGTAACCGCGCTCGTTGAGGTTCTCGGCCGCCGGGTTGCCGAACATCAGGGCAACCTTGCCGGCGTTCGGCTGCAGCTTCTTGAGCCACTCGCAGAACGCGACGCCCATGCCGTAGTTGTGGGTGCCGAAGTAGGTCGTGCGCAGGCCCTGATCGGCCGGCAGAAGGTCGGCGTCGATCGTCATGACCGCGATGCCCTTGGCCTTGATGGTGTCAGCCTGCTCGGTGAGCAGCTTGGCCATGGCCGGAGCGTTCGACGGAGAGATCGCGAGGCCGGCGACGTCGTCGCGGGCGATGAGATCGGCAACGATCTGGATCTCGCCGGCTTCATCTGACGTAAGCGCCGGCCCGGTGTAGAGGCACTCGTATTCCGAATCCGGATTGGCCGCGTTCCAGTCCGCGCAGCCCTTCCCCATCACCGTGAAGAAGCCGTTGTCGAGGCCCTTCACGACGACCGCGAGCGTCTTCTTCTGGGCCATCGCCGGCCCGGCGGCGACCGCGAATGCGGCCGCTGCAAGCAGAAGCAGTGATTTTCTCATTCCTTCCTCCCTTGCACTAAGGCGACTTGAATGTCGCCGACAAATTTCACCCCGGATACCAGACGACTCTCGGATCGTTCTGCGGCCGCTCGTAATCGAATGCCGAGTCGACCAGCTTCGCCAGGTCGTACTCCGGCTGCCAGTCGAGCATGTAGCGGGCCTTCGTGTTGTCCATCCAGTTCGAGTGGTAGCTGCTTGGAATGTCGATGGAATCGAGCCCGCGCGTGCGCTTCAGATGCGCGGCGACCTCGCCGTAGTCGACCGGGCGGTCCATGCAGATGTTGAAGAGCTGGCGCCTGGCGCGCGGATTGTCGATCGCCTGCAGGATCGCGGACACGAGATCGTCGACGTGGACGAAGCTCCGCTTGAGCGGGTTGCCGTCGGCGTCGCGGAGAAGCGGCACCGTGCCTTCCCGCGCGTAGCGCGCCGCCTCCTCCTTCGGAACCATCGTCTTCCAGTCGGGGCCGCCGAAAAGATCGTCACCGAACGAAAGCGTGTACCTGAAATCGTCCTTTTCCATGATCCACGGTGCGCGCAGGCAGCAGCCGTTGGTGTCGTACTGGATTCCGAACTGCTCGAGCACGACCTCTTCCAGCACCTTCGACAGCGCGTAACAGCCGGGATACGCCATGTGCGGCGACCGTTCGGTGAGCGGGCCGTCGTGGCGGTAGAAAAAGTGGCCGACCGCGGCGTCACCGCCGATGAGGATGAACTGGCGCGCAGCCGCGCTGGCGCGGAACTCCTCCAGCAGCCAGAACAGCCCCTTGACCGTGACGTCCATGACGTCCTCGGGCGTTTCCTTGCAGGTCGCTAGATGGATGATGTGCGTGGCGCCGTCCACGGCGGCGGCGGCGACGCTCCGGTCGGCGATCGAGCCGCGCACGACCTCGACCCTGTCGGTGGAATCGATCAGACGATTGTGACAGAGGGCGCGAACGCGGGCGCCCTCGAAGCGCTTTTCGCTGAGCAGGCGAGCGATCAGATTCCGCCCGACCTTGCCCGTCGCGCCGGTCACAAGGATCAGCATTCATTTCCTCCCGATCGCTAAGTAACGCGCATGAGGGCCGCCCGTCAACGGTATTTTGTCGTACGAAAACGGATTGCACAGAAGCGAGAGAGCGCGACGAAGCAAGCGGTTAAGCGCTGTCAGCGCCAGAACGCTTGCCGCACACCACACGCTACCATTCCAGTCGGCGGCGCCGATGATAGCGTTCATACCGTGGTTTCGTCGGACATTCGATTGACGCCAAAAAAGCGCGTGCGATAATCCGTCATGCTCCCGGAACGGGCAACCGGGAAGCAGGCCTGATTCAAGATCAACAAACAAGATCGCGCGGGAGCGGCGCACTTCAGGCGGAGGAGCGACGGGAGGTCAATGCCGGGCATGGCGGTTCTCGAACTGGTCGACGTTTCCAAGCACTTCGGCGCCATCCACGCCGTCAACAACGTTTCGCTCTCCCTGGAGAAGGGCGCCGTGCTCGGCCTCATGGGGGACAACGGCGCCGGCAAGTCGACGCTGGTCAAGATGATCGCCGGCAACTTCCAGCCCACCCACGGCACGATCAAGATGGACGGCCGCGACGTCGTCATGCACAAGCCGATCGACGCGCGCCAGCACGGCATCGAGATCGTCTACCAGGACCTCGCGCTCTGCGACAACCTGACGGCGGCGGCAAACGTGTTCCTGTCGCGTGAGCTGAAGCGGAACATCGGCCCGTTCCGGATCCTCAACCACGCCGCCATGAACAAGCGCGCCGGCGAGCTCTTCCGCGAGCTGAAGTCCGAGACGCGCCCGCGCGATCTCGTCAAGCAGATGTCAGGCGGCCAGCGCCAGGCGGTCGCCATCGCGCGCACGATGCTCTCCGAGGCCAAGATCGTGCTCATGGACGAGCCGACCGCGGCGATCTCGGTGCGCCAGGTCGCCGAGGTGCTGAACCTCATCCGCCACCTCCGCGACCAGGGCATCTCGGTCATCCTCATCAGCCACCGCATGCCCGACGTCTTTGCCGTCGCCGATCGGGTGGTCGTGCTCCGGCGCGGCCAGCTTGTCGCCAACAAGCCGATCGCGCAGAGTTCGCCCGAGGAAGTCACCGGCCTCATCACCGGCGCAATCGAGCGGGCCTAGGAGCGCACCACGCATGGCCACCACGACCACCACACTCGACGACGCCATCAACCGCCAGACCTACGGCGCACTCGGATGGCTGGTGTCGCGCCAGACCTTCTGGGTCTTCATCGCCGCCGTCGTCGCATTCATCTACCTCTCGTTCGCGACGACCGCGTTCTTCACGCCCGGCAACCTGTTCAACGTTTTCCGCAACTTCGCGTTCGTCGGCATCATGGGCCTCGGCATGACCGCGGTCATCATCACCGGCGGCATCGACCTTTCCGTGGGCTCGGTGCTGTGCCTCGTCGGCATGGTCGCCGGCATGATGATGGCGGCCGACTGGCCGATCTGGATCGCGCTGCCCGCCGGCATCGGCGCGGGCCTCGTCGCCGGCGCGGTGAGCGGCGTGCTGATCGCCTACCTCGGCATGGCGCCCTTCGTGGTGACGCTCGGTATGATGTCGCTTGCCCGAAGCCTCGCCATGGTCATGTCCAACAACACCATGGTGTTCCAGTTCGGGCCCGACCACTCCACGTTCATCGCGATCGGCGGCGGTTCCACGCGGAGCTGGTTCAACGCCTTCGCCAACTGGGTTGGCCCCGATACCGCGCTCGGCAACCTCGGACTGTGGCTGGCGTCCCGCCTCGATGTTCCGAACCCCGCCGTCGTGCTGGCGATCCTCGCCCTCGCCTTCGGGTTCGCGTTCCGCTGGACGAGCTGGGGGCGCTACATCTTCGCCATCGGCGGCAACGAGCAGGCGGCAACCCTCACCGGCGTTCCCGTCCGCAGGATCAAGGTCAGCGTCTACATGCTGTCGGCTCTGACCGCGGGCATCGCCGGCATCCTGCAGGTCGGCTGGCTCGGCACCATCACCACCGGCATGGGCACCG
>CAZXKZ010000021.1:9311-22535 GCA_964641825.1 uncultured Bauldia sp. | reverse complement strand
TGCGCCCATGCGACGCGCGGTGGCGATGGCCTGGAGGCCGGCGACACCGGCGCCCATGACGAAGACCCGCGCCGCAGGCACGGTGCCCGCCGCCGTCATCATCATCGGCATGGCGCGGCCGTACTGGGCGGCGGCATCGACCACAGCCTGATAGCCGGCGAGATTGGCCTGGCTCGACAGGACGTCCATGACCTGGGCGCGGGTGATGCGCGGCATGAGTTCCATGGCGAAGGCGGCGACGCCGGCATCGGCCATGGCGCGGAGCGCCGCGTCGTTGCCGTAGGGATCCATGGTCGCCACGACCAGCGCGCCCTTCCCGTAGGCGGCGAGATCGGCCTCGCGCGGTCGGCGCACCTTGAGGATGATATCGGCGTCACGGAGCGTCGCGGCGGCATCGGGAGCGATCGAAGCGCCGGCTGCGGCGTACTCCGTGTCGGCGATGCGAGATCCCGCGCCGGCGCCCGCTTGAACGACGACCTCGGCACCGAGGCCGGCAAACTTCCTCACGGTTTCCGGCGTCGCCGCGACCCGGGTATCGTCGGCTTCCGCCGGCACCGCGATCTTCATAGGGGAAATCCTGTCTGGCGGAGCGTCAGAGGAGGAAGATCGCCATCAAGATGAGGATCACGACAATCGCGATCGAGCTGTACTTGATGAGGGCCAGGAAGCCGCGATAAGTGCGCTCGTGGGCGGCGAAATCAACGGTCGCTGCCGTTCCGAGTTCCACGCCGCCATCGCCATGCGCTGCCATTGCCCTGATCCCCTGCTTGTGGAAGCCGGCGCTTTATAAGCAAAGGACAGGCCAGCGGCAATCGGCGGCGGGGCCGTCATGTGGTCGCGGGCGGAGCTAATTTCCCGGCAGACTATCCCGTATCCAGTGGGTAAGGCCTTCTTCCGAAATCTCGCCGCCGGCCAGGGCGAGGATCATGGCCGTGGCTGATTCCTGCGGAACGTCGAAGTCGATGCCGTTCAGGCCGAGGAATACGACGAGCGAGCCGAAGGCGGTGCGCTTGTTGCCGTCGATGAACGGATGATTGCGTGCAATACCGAAGGCATAGGCAGCCGCCAAGGCGGCAAGGCTGTCCTCGCCGTAGGCATATTTGTTCTGTGGCCGCGCCAAGGCGGATTCGAGAAGGCCCCCATCACGCAGGCCGTCACCGCCCCCGAAAAGCGCAAGCTGTTCAGCGTGGATATCAAGGACGATTTCCAGATCGAGCCATTCCGGCTCGCTCACTTAGCGAGCGCCTTGAATGTATCGGCGTATTTGCTGAAGGCACGCCGTGCGATTTCCATCGCCTTGGCGTGCTTGGGATCGTAGGGGCTGAGCTTGAAGCCACGCTCGGTCTGCTCGACGACGTGGAGCTTGTCGCCGGGCTTGAGCTTCAACCGGGCAAGCAGTTCCTTCGGCAGAATGACGCCGGTGGAGTTACCGATCTTCCGGACTTGAACGATCGCGCCAACAATCTCGGGTTCCTGGTTTTCTTTGCTCATGCGACTCCTTCTTCACGTTCTACATTCTGTATAACACAGCGTTATACAGAATGTAAAACGCCGCTGAAGCAGTTCTACCGCATGCTGGAGGCGACGAGCATGAGGACGCCCACAACCAGCACACCGACAGCCAGAGCGGCGAGCAGGATGAACATCAGCACCGCGCCAAGGACGGCGCCGAGCGTGTTCCAGAAGCCGATGTGGACGATGAGCAGGATGAGGAGAATGAAGAAGAGGAGCTTCATGGGCCACGACCCGCGAGAAGAGAACTTTCTCCCGATGTAGGCCGGCGCGGGCTTCGCCGCTACCGTCTCCGGTCCATTTCCTCCAGCTCGCCGATCAGGCGGTCGATCACGTCGAGGCCCTTCTGCCAGAAGCCGGGATCGGTCGCGTCGAGGCCGAAGGGGGCGAGCAGCTCCTTGTGGCGCTTCGAACCGCCAGCCTTCAACATCTCGAAGTATTTCTCCTGAAAGCCCGACTCCGCTTCCTCGTAGACGGCGTAGAGCGAGTTCACGAGGCAATCGCCGAAAGCGTAGGCGTACACATAGAAAGGCGAATGGATGAAGTGCGGGATGTAGGCCCAGTAGGTCTCGTATCCCGCGCCCAGCCACACCGAGGGACCGAGGCTCTCCCCCTGCACGTTCATCCACAGTTCGCCGATGCGCTCTGACGTGAGCTCGCCTTCCCGGCGCTCGATGTGGAGCTTGCGCTCGAAGGTGTAGAACGCGACCTGCCGGACGACTGTGTTAATCATGTCCTCGACCTTGGCGGCGAGCATGGCGCGCTTCTGCTTGGGATCGTCGATCTCAGAGAGAAGCGCACGGAATGTCAGCATCTCGCCAAAGACGCTGGCGGTTTCGGCCAGCGTCAGCGGTGTCGGCGCCATCAGCGCGCCCTGTGGTGCGGCAAGCACCTGATGGACACCGTGGCCGAGCTCGTGGGCAAGCGTCATCACATCGCGCGGCTTGCCCTGGTAGTTGAGCAGCACATAAGGATGGGCAGAGGGAACGGTCGGGTGCGCGAAGGCCCCAGGCGCCTTCCCCGGACGGACCGGAGCATCGATCCAATTGCGGTCGAAAAAGCGCCGCGCGATATCGGCCATCTCGGGCGAAAACAGGCCGTAGGCGCCGAGCACGGTCGCGCGGGCATCGCCGAACGGGATCGTCTCCATCGGCACATCCGGAAGCGGCGCGTTGCGATCCCAGTGGTTGAGGTGATCGCGGCCGAACCAGCGCGCTTTCAGCCTATAGTAGCGGTGCGACAGCCGCGGATACGCTTCCTGCACTGCCGCGACGAGCGCATCGACAACCTCGGGCTCGACACGGTTGGCCAGGTGGCGCGATGCGGCCACGTCCTTGAAGCCGCGCCAGCGATCGGAAATCTCCTTGTCCTTGGCGAGCGTGTTGGTGATCTGCGTGAACAGCCGGATATTGGCCTTGAAGGTGGCGGCCAAGGCATCGGCGGCCGACTTCCGCACCGACTCGACGCGGTCCTGAAGCAGGTTCAGCGTCGGTTCGATGGCAAGCTCATCTCCGTCGACGTTGAAGCGCAGCGAGGCAATGGTCTCGTCGAACAGTCTGTTCCAGGCGCCGCGTCCGGTGACGGACTTCTCATGGAAGAGAAGCTCTACCCTGTCCTCGAGCTGGTATGGTTTTTCAGCGCGCACGTCCTCGATCCACGGCCGGTAGCGGCCGAGCGCAGGATCGGCAAGGGCGGCTTCGAGCGCCGCGTCGTCGATGCGGTTCAGCTCCAACGTGAAGAAAAGGAGATGCGAGCTCGCCGCCGTGATCCTTTCCTGCACGTCGCCGTAGAACTTGGAACGGGTGGGATCGGTCGTGTCCCCGGCGTGGACGAGGCCGGCATACGAGACGATACGGCCGAGCAGTTCCTCCAGTTCCTCGAAGGCGACCACCGCCTCGGCGAGATGCTTGCCGCCTTCAGGCATCGTGGCAAGATCGACGAGCTTCCCCTTGAACCTGCGCTCGAAATCGAGCGCGAGGGTATCCGACCGCGCGAGGTCGCGCTTGAGCTCCGGATCGTCCATCCCGCGGTAGAGGTCGTCGAGGTTCCATTCCGGCAACTCACCGAGCGACTGGTCGAAGACGTCGGGGACGGCAGCGCCGCCGGAGCGGGAATCGGAGGTGGTCGTGCGGAGGGTGTCGGTCATCGTCGATGGATCGCGTTGGTCCCGGTCGGAGCAATCACCGGAAATAGGGCCGCACCGCGGCTTCCTGCAACTCATCCGCGCCGTCACATGCAGAAAATAGCGAAACGATACCCACAATCCCAAAATGGCTGGGGACAACGGACGCCGGTTAAGGCCGGCTTAACTGCGGGGGCGGATGATCCCGGCCTCTTGTGCCGCATCGGGACGACTCTCCTCCACGCATGCCAACGCCGATCCTCATCGTCGATGACGACCCGGTTCAACGGCGGATCCTTTCCACGGCGGTCGAGCGGCTCGGGCATCAGGCCATCGCGGTGGAAGGCGGGCGGGCAGCCATCGACCTTCTCGGCCGTGCGGAGGGTGAGGCGATCGCTCTCATTATCCTCGACCTCTACATGCCCGAGGTCGACGGGATCGCCGTCCTCAACCAACTTCGCGAACTCGATCGGGGTGTACCCGTCATCGTGCAGACCGCCCACGGCGGCATCGACACCGTGGTCAGCGCGATGCGCGCCGGGGCCGTGGACTTCGTCGTCAAACCGGTGTCCCAAGAACGCCTGCAGGTCTCGATCGAAAACGCGCTCAAGCTTGGCGCGCTGGAAGGCGAGCTGGCGCGGATCAAGCGCGCCCAGTCAGGCACCCTCACTTTCCGCGACCTCGTCACGAAAAGCCCGGCGATGGAGCGGGTCATCCGGCTCGGCCAGCGCGCCGCCGCCTCCCAGATCCCAATCCTCATCGAAGGCGAGTCCGGTGTCGGCAAGGAGCTGATCGCGCGCGCCATCCAAGGTGCCGGCGACCGCAAGTCGAAGCCGTTCGTCACGGTCAACTGCGGCGCGATCCCCGACAACCTCGTGGAGAGCATCCTCTTCGGCCACGAGAAAGGCGCCTTCACCGGCGCCGCCGACAAGCACACAGGCAAATTCCGCGAAGCACACGGCGGCACGCTTTTCCTCGACGAGGTCGGCGAACTCCCCGCAGACATCCAGGTGAAGCTCCTGCGGGCACTCCAGGACGGCGAGATCGACCCAGTGGGTGCGCGTCGCCCGCTGCGCGTCGACTTCCGCCTGATCTCGGCCACGAACCGCAGCCTGATCGACCTGGTGAAGGCCGGACGCTTCCGCGAAGACCTCTACTACCGGCTGAACGTCTTCCCGATCCGCGTTCCGCCGCTCCGTGACAGGCGCGAGGACATACCGGCGCTTGTCCGCCACTTCACCGCCCGCTTCGCCGCGGAGGAAGGCAAGGCTTTCATCCGCGGCGTCACCGCGCCGGCCCTGCAGCTTCTCGTCCGCTACGACTGGCCGGGGAACATCCGGCAACTGGAGAACGCCGTTTTCCGTGCCGTGGTGCTGGCCGACGTTCCAATGCTGCGGCCGGAGGAATTCCCTCAGATCGCCGCGCACCTCGACGGGGCCGCCACAGACGCCGCGGCGGAGGCGCATGTCCCTTCGCTCGAAGAGCTGACGGCAGAGGAGGTGGAACTCGATTTCGGGCTGCCAGTCCCGCAGGAAGAAACGGCCGACCGGCTTCTTGCCATCGGAGCCGACGGCGAAATCCGCCCGCTTGCCGACATCGAGGCGGAGATGATTCGCATGGCGCTGGCGCGCTACGCCGGACGCATGACGCTCGTCGCTCGGCGGCTTGGCATCGGTCGGTCGACGCTCTACCGCAAGCTCAAGGAGCTTGGCATTTCTGACACAGTGTCGGGAATAGCGGCCGAGTGACCGGTCAAATCGGCTTGATGCACCGCCGATCCGGTTGAAATAGCATTTTGTTTGGTTTCTCCTGCAACAATTCTGCCGTTATTCGTCACTGGCAAGGGCAATCGGAATGATCATTCGCGGATTGGTCGCGGCGTTCATGGGCGCTGCTGTGATCTTGCCTGTTGGCGCAATGGCCCAGGCAGCGGGCGAAGGCGAAATCCAGCTCGCCTCGAACTTCCCGATCTACGACCGCCTCGTCGATCCGTTGACCGCGGCCATCCGCCGGGAGCTCGTCTCGGCCGGACAGGAAGGCGCCTACGTCGACAAGCGCGACATGGCGGGGGTCGCCGACTACTACGCCCGGCAGGGTTATGCGCCCACGTGGACCGTCGACGGCAGGCTCACCGAACGCGCCAAGGTGCTGATCGCGCGCCTGCACCAGGCCGATAAGGACGGCCTGATGGACGTCTACCGGACGCCGGTGATCGGAATGGGCGAAGGCAAGCCCGCTCCCATTGCCGTGACGGCGCGCGCCGAGGTGCTGCTGAGCCACGCGCTAGCGACCTACGCTCGCCATGCGCAGACGGCCAACTTCGAATACGACCGGCCGATGCCCGACCCCGTCGAGGTGCTCGCCAACCTGGCGACCGCCGGGGACCCGGCGGCGGCGCTGGCTGCCTACAACCCGACAAACCCGGAGTTCGTGGCGCTGCGCGAAAAGCTGGCGGAGATCAGAGCCAGCAACGTGGTCCGCCCGCCGATGGTGCCGGACGGCAAGCTGCTCAAGCTCGGCAGCAAGGACGACCGTGTCGTCGTCCTGCGCGAGCGCCTGAAGGTGACGGAGGTCGCCGCGGACCCACGCGTCTTCGACGAAGCGGTCGACCTCGCGGTCCGCGCCTTCCAGGAACAGGCAGGCCTGAAGGCCGACGGCATCGTCGGCAGGGGAACGCTGGGCGCACTCAATGCCGGTGCCAACGACCACGTCTCGACAATCCTCGCCAACATGGAACGCTGGCGCTGGATGCCGCGGGAACTGGGCGATTTCTACGTCCGCGTGAACGTTCCCAACTTCAATCTCGACATCTACAGGAACGACGAGATCGTCTACACGACGCGCATCGTGGTGGGCGACGTCGGGCACCAGACGCCGATGTTCTCCCATGAGATCGAGCACGTGGTGGTCAACCCGGTCTGGAACGTGCCCTCCTCCATCGCCGTCAAGGAGATGCTGCCGCAGATCCGCGCCAATCCGGGCGCGCTGAACGGCTACCAGGTGTTCGCCAACTTCGATGGCAAGTTCCGGGCGGTCGATCCGTGGTCGGTCGACTGGCACAACGTCGACATGCGGCGGATCCAGATCAAGCAGCCGCCGGGCGAGCGTAACGCGCTCGGCTCGATCAAGTTCATGTTCCCCAATCCCTATGCCGTGTACCTGCACGACACGCCCTCGAAGAGCTATTTCCAGCGGGATTACCGCGCGCTCAGCCACGGCTGCATGCGGGTGATGAACCCTTGGGAATTCGCCGAGGCGCTGCTGCAATTCGACCCGGCGGTTTCGGTTCCACAGCTCCAGAAGCTGGTCGGCGGCAGGGAAACCCGGGTCAATCTCACCAACAAGATCCCCGTCCACATCACCTATTTCACGGCGTGGGTGGACGAGACCGGCGAACTCATCGTGCGCGACGATGTTTACGGGCACGATGCGAAGGTCGAAAAGGCATTCGGCGTCTAGCTGTTGCCGAAAAGCGAAAGTCAAATATTTTCTTGATGTTAGGCTGGTTCGGGCTTCCCGAATCAGCCTTTCAATTGCCATTATCCACACATATTGGCTGGCATAGCGTAGCCGTTACCTATTGGGTGACGGCTTGTCGGGTCTGGTAAACAGACGTTAACTTCCTGAGCCGACAATGCGCAGTGGGTGTGGGGCCCGAGTAAAGCCAGGGGACGGCGGGGTTTGTTGGGACGGGGCGCGACGGGTTTCAGCTATCGGACGCGGTCGTTCTTCGCTCGGGCGGGGACGTTTGCACTCGTCATCGCCGTCGTACTGTCCTCGATCCTGACGCTTACCGATACATCGGCCGCTCGCACCGAAGAGCGGGTCCTCAAGCTCCTCAACGTCCACACCAACGAGCGCGCGACGATCGTCTTCAAGCGCGGCGGGCGCTACGACCGCGAGGGCCTCAAGCAGATCAATCAGATCCTGCGCGACTGGCGCCGCAACGAGCCCACGCAGATGGACCCGCAACTGCTCGACCTGCTCTGGCAGGCGTATCAGGAGTCGGGATCGAGCGACTACATCCACGTCATCTGCGGCTACAGGGCGCCTGAGACCAACGGCATGCTGCGCAGCAAGTCGTCGGGCGTGGCCAAGAACAGCCTGCACATGCAGGGCAAGGCGATCGATTTCTACATCCCCGGCGTCGAGCTTTCGAAATTGCGCGCCATCGGGCTGCGCATGCAGGCAGGCGGCGTCGGCTTCTACCCCACGTCCGGCTCGCCCTTCGTGCACATGGACACCGGCAGCGTGCGCCACTGGCCCCGCATGAGCCGCAAGCAGCTGATAGCGGTGTTCCCGCAGGGCAATACCATTCACGTCCCGTCCGACGGCAAGCCGCTGCCCGGCTACCAGCAAGCGCTTGCCGAGTACAAAGCGCGGAAGGCGAGCGGTGCGATCGCCGTCGCCAGCACCGCGGCACCCGCAACCACCAGCGAACCGATGGTTCTTGCTGCCGCCGACGAAGACGAGGCCAACGCAGCCGCCCCGCCCCGCCGCGCGGTGGCTGTCGCGAGCTACGCGACGACGCCCCCGCCGATGCCACGGCTGGCACCGCGCCGGTCCACCCTCCCCGACCCGATTGCCGTGGCGAGCGTCGCCAAGCCGGCCGTCGCCGCACCCGCTCCTGTCCTGACGCCTGCGGTCCCCACCGCCAGGCCGGTTATCGCCGCTGCCGCCGAGCCCACCATTGGCGTGCTCGCACCTGACTTCGACTTCGGCCCGCCGCAGGATTGGGTCGCTCCCTCGGTGCCCGCCGCGCTGGCCGCAGCAATGGCGGAACGCGACCAGGGCCGCCGCGGCTCGTCGTTGCCGATTGCGCCGACGGCGGTCGTCGCCACCATCGACATGAGCCAGCCTCTCAGCGCGGCCGCCATCACCACGGCAGTGCTGCGGACGGCGAACGATCCCGCAGCGGCAGCGCCCGCTGTGATGGCCTATGCGGCGCCTGAGGAGCCAGCAATCCAGCGCCCGGCCCCACGCGTCGTCACCGGGTCCGGCATTCGCCTTCCCGTCCTCAGCCCACGCCGCGCCGCCGAACCAACGGTTGCCGCCGCCCGCGTGATCGACCCCACACCGACCGCAGCGATGCCCCTTCTGACCATGACGGCGCTCGACACCCAGGGGCTCCGCCTCTGGATCGGCTCGACCTCGACGCGGCAGAAGCTCTACGCGCTGCTGACGATGCCCGACTTCGCACGCTCGCCCGAGCTTATGGCGAAGCCCGCCATCCTCTCCAACGTCGGCTTTGGCGCCGTCGCTTACGACGGACTACGCACCGACCGCTTCTCGATTGCGCCGGTGCGCCAGGCCGCCCAGTGGACGGCAACGCCGATCCTAACGGCGGTTCGCTAGCTAGTAGAGTCGTCTACTCCGCCGCTTCGGCCTGCACCATGCCGAGGGCGTGCATATAGAGGTCGAGGAGCGCCTCGCGCTCCATCCGCTCGGCCGCATCCTGCTTACGCAGGCGGATCACCTGTCGCAGCGTCGGCGTATCGAAGCCGTTGCCCTTGGCCTCTGCGTAGACTTCCTTGATGTCGTCGGCCAGCGCCTGCTTCTCCTCCTCGAGCCGCTCGATGCGCTCGATGATCGACTTGAGCTGTTCCGTGGCGAAGCTTGCGGGCGATGCCATGTCGAATATGTCTCCTGCGTCAGCGAAAATGATCAGCCTCCGACAAGCCCCACCCGCCGCGACGGGTCAAGCATACGGCCCGTGTCATCCACCGGTTACACCGGTGTCGAAATTGATGGTTGCACGCGCTCGTGAATCACGGCGCGGCTGTTGAGCTCCTCCAATATCGGCGCAAGCCGCGCAGCCCAGGCGTGCGCGCCGGCATCGTCGCCGATCAGGTCCTGGCGGATCTCGATCAGCACGTGCGCCAAGCCGCGCGCGGTGCCATGACGCCACATGGTGTCGTGGGGCAGGACGCCCGAATAGGGCTCGTTGTCGCCCACGACCAGGCTGACATCTCCTCGGAGCGCCTTCAGCAGAGGGACAGCAAGGCGCGGATCACGATCGTTCCACAGGATGCCGGCGTGCCACGGCCGTGGAAGGCCGCGCCAGACCGGCGTGAAGCTGTGGATCGAAACAAGCGCCGGTGCCTGCCCGAGGGCGAGCGCGCGGTCGATCATCGCGTCGATGGCGTCGTGGTAGGGCGCGTGAAACCGGCCGATGCGACGTGCGCGCTCGGCCTCGTCGACGCGGGCGTTGCCGGGGACCACGGCGCCGTCGGACAGACGCATGATCAGCGTCGGATCGTCGGCGCCGCGATTGGCGTCGATCAGCAGGCGCGAGAACGTGGACAGGATCGCCGGCGCACCGAGCAGCCTGGCGAGTTCGCGTGTGACCGACGCCGCACCTGGGTCGTAGGCGATGTGGCGGGCGAGTTCCGCTGCGGGCAAGCCGAGGTTGTCATACTCCGGCGGAATGTGGTTGGCCGCATGATCGCAGAGCAACAGGAGGCCTCCGCCGACCTCCCCCGGGATTACCACGAAAGGCGGCTCCGCCGCTGGGACGGAACCGGGCGGCGGGCCTGTGTCGATGTTCATTGCGCCGATGATAGGGGCCGCTCGCCTGCGCTGCCACCGGCTGGCCGCAGGCCACGATAACGCCCGATTTTCAGGCGATTTCGCCGGGTCCGGAGCGGGCCTATTTTGGGCCGGCCGGAACGTTGACACGGCGAAACAACGCGCGCGATAACAGCACCCAGCCCTGGGCCAAATCACCGCCGACACCAGCATTCGTCGAAAAAGTGCCAAGGAAACGCCCATAGTTACGAACAGACATCGGCAGGCGGTCGTTGCTGCATGCGTGGCCCTCGTGGCACTCATCGCGGCGAGCGTTTTCTTCATGCTTCAGCCGGCCGACGGGAAGGACCCGTCGGGCGACCGTCTGCTTTCGGAAGCGAGCACGATCGCCGGTGTCTCGGGCGGGATAACCACCGACACCAGCGGTGGCGGCCTGCGGCTCTGCAACAAGACCGGCAGCCGCGTCGGCGTGGCGATCGGCTACCGCGAAAGCCGCCAGTGGATCACCGAAGGGTGGTGGAACGTTGCGCGGGGAACCTGCGAGACGCTCGTGAAAGGTTCCCTCGTCTCGCGCTTCTACTACGTCTACGCGATCGACTACGACCAAGGCGGCGTGTGGGGCGGCAAAGCCGCGATGTGCACGCGCGACAAGATGTTCACCATCCAGGGGATCGAGGACTGCGTCGCGCGTGGATACGAGCGTAGCGGCTTCTTCGAGGTTGACACCGGCGAACAACGAAGCTGGACAGTGCAACTGACAGAGCCCGGCCAATCCGAAGTCGGGACGGGCGGTTGATGCGCCGCACCCGCAAGGCAAAAATACTCGCCACACTCGGACCCTCTTCATCGGACAAGGCCACCATCGCCAACCTCTTCCGGGCTGGCGCCGATGTCTTCCGCATCAACATGAGCCATACGGACCACGACACGCTGAGGCGGCTCGTGGGCACCATCCGCGAGGTGGAGGCAGAGGTCGAACGGCCCATCGGCATCCTCGTGGACCTACAGGGGCCGAAGCTGCGCATCGGCGTCTTCGCGGACCGCAGTATCATGCTGACGCCGGGCCAGGCCTTCACCCTCGATTCCGATCCCTTGCCCGGCGACGCCTCCCGCGTCGAGCTTCCCCACCCCGAAATCCTGGCCGCGCTGGAGCCCGGACATCGGCTGCTCCTTGACGACGGCAAGGTGCGGCTGCGCGTCGTCGAGTGCTCGCGCGAGCGCGCAGCGACGGTGGTGGAAGTCGGCACCGTGCTTTCGAACCGCAAGGGCGTCAGCGTCCCCGACACGACGATCCCGGTCGACGCCCTTACCCCAAAAGACCGCTCCGACCTTGAGGCCGGGCTCAACGCCGGTGCCGACTGGATCGCGCTGTCGTTCATCCAGCGGCCGGAGGACCTGTCGGAGGTTCGCAAGGTGGCGCGCGGGCGCGCTGGCGTGCTGGCCAAGATCGAGAAGCCGCAGGCAGTCGACCGGCTGGCGGAGATCATCGACCACGCCGATGCGCTGATGGTGGCGCGCGGCGACCTCGGCGTCGAGATGCCGCTGGAGCGGGTCCCCGGCATCCAGAAGCAGATCACGCGCGCCGCGCGGCGCGCCGGCAAGCCCGTCGTCGTGGCAACCCAGATGCTGGAATCGATGATCTCGGCGCCGACGCCGACGCGCGCCGAAGTTTCGGACGTGGCAACGGCTGTGTTCGAGGGCGCCGACGCGATCATGTTATCGGCAGAATCGGCATCAGGCGCCTACCCGGTGGAAGCGGTGCTGACCATGGACCGCATCGCGCGCGAGGTGGAGCGCGACCCCAACTATCTCCAGATCCTGCGCGCCCAGCGGACCGAACCCGAGGCGACCGGCGCCGACGCCATATCCGCGGCGGCACGACAGATCGCCGAGACCCTCAACCTCGCTGCGATCTGCTCCTATACGGCCTCCGGAACGACGGCGATGCGTGCCGCGCGCGAGCGGCCTGCGATCCCCATCCTCGCGATGTCGCCGGTGGCGGCAACCGCACGGCGGCTGGCGCTGGTCTGGGGCCTCCATTGCGTCGTCGGCGCGGAGCCGGAAGACCTCGACGGGATGGTCCTGAGAGCTTGCGAGATCGCCTACCGCGAGGGCTTCGTCGTCCCCGGCGAGCGGATCATCATCACGGCGGGCGTGCCACTCGGGACGCCGGGTGCAACGAACATGCTGCGGATCGCCTACGTCGGTGAAGAAGCCCGACAGGCGGTCGGCGGTTAAATATCGCGCGAGATCCGCGCCTTAAGCTGCTCGATCGCGTCCTTCAGATTCGTCAGTGTCGGATTGACGGCAACTGCACGCTCGAAGGCAGCAATGGCGCCGGGGATGTTGCCGGTATCCTGCATGATCATGCCGAGACCGGCGAGCGCGCCGAAATGGCGCGGCTCGAGGACCAGAGTTCGCTCGATGTCCGCCAGCGAGCGGTCGTACTGATTGACGTAGTAGTAGACAGTGGCGCGCTTGTTCCATCCCTCGGCGAAATCGGGCCGCGCGGCGATAACCTTGTCGAGCATCTCGATGGCAGTGCTGAAAGCCCGCATGCCCATCGCCATGAGTGCGGCATTGAACATGGCATCGACGGCGGAGTCGCCGGTGTGATGCCACTCGATGAGGATGAGCTTCTCGATCACCTTGCCCGAGGGCGTGCCACCCGAAGCCTGCAACTCGGCGAACAATTCATCGAGCCGGTGGGCTTTGGTGAGTTCAACGGATTCCGCCGGCGCTGGCGCTATGGTCGAGGGCGGAGGCGCGGCAGATGCTTCGACGGGAACAGCCGCGACCGCAGCCGCCAGCGAGACACATACGAGATGGAACCGCATTGGCACCTCCCGTGATGATAGGCCGGTAATAGCGCCGGCCGCCGCCAGAACAGGGACGCGAAGGAAGCAGGCGACCTAAATGTCCTGCCCGCCGTGCTTCTTCTCTAGACGATCAATGGCCTCCGGCACCTCGTCCATGAAGGGATCCAGCTCCAGTGCCTTCCGGTAGGCCGCCACCGCCAGCTCGTGCTCATCAAGTTCGGCGAAAATGGTCCCCAATCCGGC
>CAZXKZ010000021.1:0-9301 GCA_964641825.1 uncultured Bauldia sp. | reverse complement strand
CTTTGACAGGTCGTCGTTCAGGAAGTGGACCGTGGCGCGCTTGTTCCAGCCCTCGACATAACCGGGATCGAGGGTGATGATCCGATCTAGGAAATCGAGCGCGCGCGGGTATTCTTCCGCGTCGATCGCATCCAGAGTCCAATCCATGAGCAGGTCGACGGTGTCGCTGCCCGATTGCAGCCATACCTCGAAGATGTCGCGCTCGATGGCCCGCGCTGAGGATTCCGTACCGGCGGCGGCGAGCGCGGCGAAGAGCGAATCGAGCTTCTGATCGCGGGTCTGCGGCGGCGGGGTTTCCGCCAGAGCCTCAAAGTCGGCGGTTCCTCCCGGCTGCGCCTGCGCAGGCAGGGAAACGAGGCTCATGCAAAGCGCTGCGGCGAACGCCGCGACGAGTCCCTTCATGGAAGACGAGAATAGAACGCAGGTGGACGCCGTCAACCGCCCGCACGAACCGCCGGAGGCTTAGCCCTGGCGCGCCTTGAAGCGGCGGTTAGTCTTGTTGATGACGTAAACCCGTCCCTTGCGGCGAACCAGGCGATTGCCGCGGTGACGGGCACGGAGCGACCGGAGGGAGTTGCGAATCTTCATGGCGCTATAGAGGGTTATCTAAGAAACTGGCGCCGGAACGCTCCCGGCGCCTCTCGATTTGCGGCGGAAACTATGGGCCGCCCCCCGGACTGTCAAGCGTCAGCGGAAGCGGGCCTGATTCCAGCGGTGGCCCAGCAAGGCCAGGATGATAATGAGGCCGTTGAAGAACTGGACATAGAAGCCGCTGAGACCGGCCGCCACCACGCCGGTCTGGATGAACGAGACGATAAGGGCGCCGATGGCGCCGCCGGCGACCGTGCCGACGCCGCCCCATGTGGGCGTGCCGCCGACGAACACGGACGCGAGGACGGGCAGCAGATAGCCGTCGCCAGAGGTCGGCCACCAAGTGAAGTTGATCATGGTGGCAAACGTACCGCCGAGGGCGGCGCCGATGCCGATGAACACGAACACCTTCACCCTGACGCGGCGTACGTCGATGCCCATCTGCTGGGCGCTGTCGGGGTTGTCGCCGACGATCTTGACGTGGGCGCCGAAGCGATGGCGATTGAACAGGAGCGTCGCGAAGATCACGAAGGCGAGCGCCCATAATATCTGGACCGGGACGCCATAAACCTGGCTGGAGAATATCTTGTAGGCCCAAGTCTGGTTCAGCGACGTCAGCGCGGTCGACCTGCCTTCGTTGATGATCTGGATGAGGCCGCGCAGCAGGAAGTTCATGCCGAGCGTGGCGATGAGCGACGACAGGCTGCCGTAGACGACGATGGCGCCGACGCAGAAACCGAGGAACATCCCGGTGAGGATCGCCGCGGCGATGGCCAGGAACGGATCGTAGCCCGCCTGCACCACCAGCGCGAACACCCACGAGGAGAAGCCCATGGTGGCCGGGAACGACAGGTCGATCTCGCCGGCGGTGACCACGAAGACAAGCGGCACGACCACGAACAGCGCCACCGGGAGGGTGGTGAGCACGGAGACGTAAAGCTGCCAAGTGGTGAACACGACCGGATTGGCGGCCGTGAAGACCGCCATCATCACCACGAAGACGGCGAGCGTGCCGAGCGCCGCCCGATTGTTGATGATGAAACGCCGCACCGGATGCTCGGCCGGGTGGCGCCAATCGGCTGTCTTCGCAGACGCCGGGCGGGATCCAGCAAGATCACTCATGGCGCAACCCGTTCGGCATCGCTCACCCGCAGGCCAGGCGCACCGCCCGGGTGCGCCGTCTCTTCCATGAAGTTGATGAGTTCCTCGGCGGATTTGAACTGGGTGCGCGGCGCCTCAAGGACCACCCTTCCTCGGTCGATCACCACGAAGCGGTCGGCGATATCGAAGACGTGGTGGATGTTGTGGCCGATGAACAGGATGGAGCGGCCGCCGGCACGCACCTGGCGGACGAAATGGAAGACCTTGGCGGTTTCGGTGAGCGACAGAGCCGTGGTCGGCTCGTCGAGGATGATGAGATCGGCGTGCTTGTAGATGGCGCGGGCAATGGCAACGCCCTGACGTTCTCCGCCCGACAACTGGCCGACGATGGATTCAGGTGTGAAGACCTTGGATGTGAAGCCGATCTCGCGCATCAGCCGGTTGGCTTCGTCGATCTCCTTACGGACCTTAAGCCAACCGAGGGGCCAGCAAAGCTCCCGGCCCATGAAGATGTTGCGGACGATCGACTGCTGGACGGCCAGCGCACGGTCCTGGAAGACAGTCTCTATGCCGGCCTCGCGCGAGCGCGCTGCGCTCCAACCCGAAACTGGCTTGCCGCGCACGATAATCTCGCCGCTGGTCGGCCTGACGGCGCCCGCCAGAATCTTGATGAGCGTCGACTTACCGGCGCCGTTGTCACCGAGCAGCCCGACGACCTCGCCCTTGGATACGGAGAGATTGACGCCACCGAGCGCATAGACACGCCCGTAGGACTTGGTGATGTTGCGGAGCTCGATCAGGGGCTCGGCCAAGACGGTATTTCCCCGGAAAGACGCCCGGCCGGACCAAAGCCCGGCCGGACCCCGATTTCAAGCCCGACTAGCGGAGCGCCTGATTGACCAGCTCTGCGGCCTGCTCGTAGTTGGCCGGCGTGACAAACCCGGCGCCGGTGTCGACGTCGATCGGCGACAGGCCGAGCACGAGCTGCTGGCAAAGGCTGAGGATCGGCAGATAGCCCTGCATGAAGGGCTGCTGGTCGGCGGCGAGTTGCACCCAGCCGCCCCGGAACGCCTCGATGATCTGCGGGCTGGTGTCGAAGCCGAAGGAGAAGATCTCGCCCGGCTGCTTGCCTGCGGCCTGCATGTAGGTCGGCACGTTGCCGAGGAACTGGCCGCCCGGATAGCCGATGAACTTGACATCCGGGTTGCTGAGCAGCGCGGCGGTGATGACCGGAATGGCGAGGTTGGGATCGGTAGCCCACTCGTAGTTCGGGGGCGTGCTGATCTGGATGACCTTGACCCCGGCCTCCTCAAGGGCCGCGACGGTGCCGCGCTCGCGCGCGCCGCGGTTCTCGTTCTCGAAGGGGCCGATCATGATCCCCTTGTCGCCCGGCTGCAGGCCGGCGAGCTTGACCGCCTCGGTGCCGAGCGCCCTGCCCTGGCCTTCCTGATCCGCGCCGACGTAGGCGCCGCCGAACCTGGCGACGACCTCCGGCACGGGCACGTTCTGGTACATCATCTTGATGCCGTCGTTATACGCCTGCTCGGCGAGCGGCATGATGGCGGCATCGCCCGGATGGCCCATCATGGCGATGCCATCAGGCCCTGAGGCAACCGCCTCGCGGAGATGCTGCGTCATCAACTCGACGTCCCAGCGCGAGAAGATGTAGTCGACCGTCGGCCCAAGATCTGCTTCGGCGCGGCGTGCGCCGTTGTAGACGATCGTGCCGAAGGAATCGCCCTCGCCGCCGCCGACGAAGAAGCGGATGTGCACGTCCTTGCACCACTTGTCGTCGAGCGCCTGCGCCGGAACGGCGCCGGCGGCCGCAACCGCAACGGCCGCAAATGCAAGCATTGTCGACCGACGCAGGCTGATCTGAATCCCGCTGAAGCTCATTTCTCTTTTTCCTCCCATCTTTCCCTCGTGATTCGAGGGGTTGTCGTTGACGAACCGGACCAGCGGCAGACGAGGCGATACTTGTGCGGGCGCCCCAATATCCGCGTATCCACTTCCATTGACCTTATTGATAGCGCAAACTTGATCTATCAATACGATCGATAAATTCGGAAAGAGGCTTTTTACTCTTTCCAAATCTGAAAATATGCTCTCACATACTCGGCTAAACTATGCTATATGCTTTAATGAAAGCGCTGTCAACATGAGCAATTCATATCCGCATCGCCAGTGAGGGCGCGACGCGAAGGGTGGAAAAGGCCGGCCGACAGCCCACGGCGCGCCGGCTGGCTGCCAACTGGCAGGCCACCGCTACCCGTTGACTGCCGGATGCAACTGCCCGAAACCCCTACTGCGGAGTGGCGACGATGAGCGAACCACTGGAGGACAAGCGCAGGCGCGCCACGCTGAACGATGTGGCCGCCCACGCGGGCGTCAGCGCCGTGACCGTATCGCGCGCGCTGCGGAAGCCGGAGATGGTTTCAGCCGATCTCCGCCAGCGCATCCAGAGCGCGGTCCACGAACTCGCCTACGTGCCCAACCAGCTTGCCAGCGCGCTCGCCTCAGCGCGCACCGGCACCATCGGCGTCGTGGTGCCCTCGTTCACCAACGGCGTGTTCGGCGTCTACCTGCGCGGCATCCACGACGTGCTCATCCCCGCGGGGTTCCAGGTGCTGGTGCTCAACTCGCGCTACCTGCACGGCGCGGAGGAACGCGCGATCGCAACACTCCTCGGCCAGCACCCGGAGGCGATGATCCTGACCGGCATCGACCAGACGCGGCCGGCGCGCCGCCTGCTGGACCAGGCCGCAATCCCGGTCGTCCAGACCATGGAGGTTTCTGACGACCCGATCGACGTCAACATCGGCCTCTCCCAGCGCGAGGCCGGCTACACGGCCACGAAATACCTGATCGACCTCGGGCACCGCGTCATCGGCCAGATGTCGGTTCCGCTCGATGCGCGCGCCGTGCAGCGCCTCGCCGGCTACCGCCGCGCGATCGCCGAGGCCGGTCTCGAACCGCTGACGATCTCGATCGAGCGGGCATCGAGCTTCCCCATGGGCGCGCAGCTCTTCGGCGAGCTCCACGAGCGCGAGCCGCGCATGACCGCCCTCTTCTGCAGCAACGACAACCTTGCGCTCGGAGCAGTGTTCGAATGCCAGCGGCGGGGGATCCGCGTACCGGAGGACATGTCGATCGTCGGCTTCAACGACCTCGAATTCTCCGACGTGGCATTCCCTTCGCTGACGACGGTGACGACGCCGCGCTACGAAATGGGACGGCGGGCGGCGGAGATCATCCTCGAGATCGTGCGAGGATCGGGCGAGCGGCCGGAGGAGCGCGTCATCGACCTCGGATTCCGGCTGGTCGTGCGCGGCAGCACCGGCGCACCGAAGACTGCGTAGGCCGCGGCAGGCGCCGCCGGCGACAGCGACGGGAGGACGGCAAGAGCCGGATGAGCTTTACGCTTCGCCAGGTCCGCTATTTCACCGCGGTGGCGGAGTCGGGCTCGATCTCACGCGCGGCGCGCCAGCTCTCGGTCTCGCAGTCCGCGGTGACGGAAGCGATCAAGGATTTGGAAAGCGACCTCGGTGCGGTGCTGCTCGAACGCTCCGGCCGCGGCGTCGCCCTCACCCACCGCGGCCAGGTGTTCCTGCGCCACGCGACCCGCATCCTGGAAGCCGTCGCCGACGCGCGGCGGACGCAACCCAGCGACGATGCGCCGGCCGGCGAACTCCACCTCGGCGCCTCCTCGGTGGTGGCTGGCTACATTCTCGCCGATCTCCTCGCGCAATTCCGCCGCGCCTTCCCGGCCATCGCAGTGGAGGCGTTCGAGGACAGCCCGGAGTACCTGGAGCACCTGCTCATCAACGGCGAACTGGACGTGGCGGTGATGGTGGTGTCGCGGCTCCGCGAGGGCGCCGCGCTGGAGGCGCGCACCATCGAGGAATCCGCCTACCGCCTGTGGCTGCCGCTCGGCCATCCGCTGGCGAGCGCCAAGACCATCAGCCTCGCCGAGGTCGCAGCGGAGCGGCACATCATGCTGTCGCTCGACGAAATCCACGAGACCGCGGAAGCCTTCTGGCGCGGCCACGGCCTCCGCCCGACGGTGGCGTTCCGCACGCGCTCTGTCGAAGCCGTGCGCAGCCTGGTGGCGACCGGCGCCGGCGTCGCTGTGCTTCCCGACCTCGTCTATCGGCCGTGGTCACTGGAAGGCGACCGTATCGAAGCGCGGTCCATGACCGAGTCGCTGCCCCCGGTGCGCGTCGGCGTGGTGTGGCGACGCGGATCGCGCCTGTCGGCGAGCGCGCAGCAATTCCTCGACGTGGTGCTGCCCCCGAGTCCGGGTTAGGTATCGGCGTTTCCGATATCAGGCTTTTGATTTTTGTATTTGCGATGGTCCAAAACTCGCGGCACACTGCGGTTTCGAGTGGCCGCGCGCCAAGCGCACGAGCCTTTGGCGCTCCCGCGGCCGCCGGGGAAGAGGGAGATTCCGACATGAGAGCACTACTGCTGGCGACCGCGAGCGCGGTTGCTCTGGCATCCGTATTTCCGGCCGCTGCCCAGATGACCTCGATCGGACCCGGCGAAGGCCAGGTCAACATCGTCGCCTGGGCAGGCTACATCGAAAGCGGCAAGACCGACCCGGCCTTCGACTGGGTGACCGAGTTCACCAACAAGACCGGCTGCGTCGTCAACGTGAAGACCGCCGCGACCTCCGACGAGATGGTGGCGCTGATGAACGAAGGCGGGTTCGACCTCGTCACCGCCTCCGGCGACGCCTCGCTCCGCCTGATTGCCGGCAAGCAGGTGCAGCCGATCAACACCGACCTCATCCCGAGCTGGTCGACCGTCGATCCGCGCCTCCAGAGCGCGCCCTGGCACACGGTCGACGGCGTCCACTACGGCACGCCCTATCAGTGGGGCTCGAACGTGCTGATGTACAACACGGAGGTGTTCCCCGAGGCGCCGACGAGCTGGAACGTCGTCTTCGAACCGATGGACCTGCCGGACGGAAAGCCGAACGCCGGCCGGGTGCAGGCTTTCGACGGCCCGATCTACATTGCCGACGCCGCGCTCTACCTGATGAACCACAAGCCCGAGCTTGGCATCAAGGACCCCTACGAGCTGAACGAGGACCAGTACGCCGCGGCGCTGGCGCTGCTCCGCGAGCAGCGCAAGATCGTCAGCCGCTACTGGCATGACGCCTTCGTGCAGATGGACGACTTCACCAACGAGGGCTTCGTCGCCTCCTCGTCGTGGCCCTTCCAGGTGAACATCCTCCAGTCGCAGGACAAGCCGATCGCCTCGGTGATCCCGGTGGAAGGCGCGACCGGCTGGTCGGACACCACGATGATGCACGTCAACGCACCGAACCCGAACTGCGCCTACATGTGGCTTGAGCATTCGCTGAGCCCGAAGGTGCAGGGCGACCTCGCCGCGTGGTTCGGCTCGGTGCCGGCCGTGCTCGCCGCCTGCAAGGGCAACGAGCTATTGACCGACGAGGGCTGCGCGATCAACGGCGAAGGCAACTTCGACAAGATCGCGTTCTGGAAGACGCCGACCGCCAAGTGCGCGACGCAGAACGACGCCTGCGTGCCGTACTATCGTTGGGTGTCGGACTACATCGCCATCCTCGGCGGCCGCTAGTCCAATGACGAACACGGGACGCGGCGGCACGGCCGCCGCGTCCCGCCATCCCTTCGGCTGGGGCCGGGCCGATGTCACGTGAACCTTCCGCCACTGCCGTCCGCTTCGAGCGCGTCACGCGCCGCTTCGGCCCTGTCGTCGCCGTCGACGACGTGAGCCTGGCGGTCGGCGCCGGCGAGTTCTTCTCCATGCTCGGACCTTCCGGCTCCGGCAAGACGACGTGCCTTCGCCTCATCGCCGGCTTCGAGCAGCCGGATGCGGGGCACATCGAGATATTCGGGGAAGCCGTCGAAGGCGTGCCGCCCTATCGGCGGGCGGTCAACACGGTGTTCCAGGATTACGCGCTGTTCCCCCACATGTCGGTGCTCGACAACGTCGCCTACGGGCTGATGGTGCGCGGCATCGGCAAGTCTGCGCGGCAGACAGCCGCCCGCGACATGCTGGCGCTGGTGGCGCTGGGCGGCCTGCAGGACAGGCGACCGGCGGAGCTTTCCGGCGGGCAGCGGCAGCGCGTGGCGCTCGCCCGCGCGCTGGTCGTCAAGCCCAAGGTGCTGCTGCTCGACGAGCCGCTCGGCGCGCTCGACCTGAAACTCCGCGAGCAGATGCAGGTGGAGCTGAAGGCGCTGCAGCGCGAGGTGGGCATCTCGTTCGTGTACGTCACCCACGACCAGGGCGAGGCGCTCTCGATGAGCGACCGCATCGCGGTGTTCAACAACGGCCGCATCGTGCAGGTGGGCACGCCGCGCGAGGTCTACGAGACGCCGCGCACGCGCTTCGTGGCGGACTTCGTCGGCGGCTCCAACATCATCTCGCCGGCGCTCGCAACCCGCTTCGGCGCACCCGGCAACCTCTACAGCCTCAGGCCCGAGAAGGTGCGCATCGTCGCCCACAACGGCGCGCCGCAGGGCTGGCTGTCGGCCGACGCCGAGGTGGTGAGCGTCCAGTACCAGGGCGCGGTGCGCCGCGTCCAGGCGCGCGTCGGTGACGCGGTCGTGGTGGCGGCCGTGGCCGCAGCAGGCGAGGAACTCCTCCCCGGCGCGCCCGTGCGCCTCGCCTTCGAGGACCGCGCGCTCCACCCGATGGACGACGCAGAGTGACGGCCGCCGCCCTCACCCCAGTCGCGGCGCCGCGCGACGGAGCGCTCCGCCGCCTATCGGACTTCTTCCTCCGCCACCAGCGCCTGCTGCTCCTCATCCTGCTCGCGCCGCCGATGCTGTGGATCGGCGTCGTCTACATCGGCTCGCTCGCCGCGCTGCTCGCCCAGAGCTTCTTTTCCATCGACGAATTCACCGGACTGATCGACCGCCACTTCACGCTGAAGACCTACGGCGAACTGCTCCAGCGCGCCAACATCGACATCATCGTGCGCACTGTGCTGATGGCGGCGGCGGTGACGATCACCGCGGCGATCATCGCCTTCCCGATCGGCTACTACGCCGCCCGCTACGCCCGCGGCCGCATCAAGGCGCTGTTCTACATCGCCGTCACGCTGCCGCTGTGGTCGAGCTACCTCGTCCGCGTCTACGCCTGGAAGCTGATCCTCGCCAAGGAAGGCATCCTCAACTGGTTCGTCGAGCGGACGGGGCTCACGCCGCTGCTCGACCTCCTGCTGTCGATCCCGGTGATCGGCGGCCCCTCGCTGTCGATCAGCTTCATCGGCACGTACCTCGTCTTCGTCTATCTCTGGCTGCCCTACATGATCCTGCCGGTGCAGGCCTCGCTGGAGCGCGTGCCGCGCTCGCTGATCGAGGCCTCCGGCGACCTCGGCGCGAGCCCGGGGCAGACCTTCCGCTCGGTGATCCTGCCGCTGGCGCTGCCCGGCGTCGTCGCCGGCTCGATCTTCACCTTTTCGCTGACGCTCGGCGACTACATCACGCCGACCATCGTCGGCACCTCGCACCTGTTCATCGGGCAGGCGGTCTACACGCACCAGGGCACGGCCGGGAACATCCCGCTCGCCGCCGCCTTCACGGTGGTGCCGATCGTGGTGATGGGGTTCTATCTC